>JBBREM010000047.1:0-18354 GCA_038202925.1 Fimbriimonadales bacterium
GCGATGGAGGCTGCGTTCTGGATGGTGCTGCGGGTGACCTTGGCGGGGTCGACGATGCCGGCCTTCACCATGTCCACGATCTCGCCCGTCAGCGCGTCGAGGCCGAAGCCTTCCTTCGCGACGTTGACCTTCTCCACGACCACCGAGCCCTCGAGGCCGGCGTTCTTGGCGATCTGGCGCAGCGGCTCCTGAAGCGCCCTGGCAACGATCTGATAGCCCGTCTTTTCGTCTGGAGAAAGACTAGAGAGGGAAAGACCAGAGACTTTGTCTTTCGTCTTTCCTTCGGCCGCGAGAGCCTGGTTGAGCACACCGGCTGCTCTCAGAAGGGTCACGCCGCCGCCGGCGACGATGCCTTCCTCGACCGCCGCTCGGGTGGCGCTGAGGGCGTCCTCGTAGCGGTGCTTCTTCTCTTTCAGCTCGGTCTCGGTGCTGGCTCCGACCTTGATCACCGCGACGCCGCCGCTGAGCTTGGCGAGCCGCTCCTGCAGCTTCTCCTTATCATAGTTGCTGTCGGTGTTCTCGATCTGCTGCTTGATGGTGTTGATGCGCCCGAGGACGGCATCCTTGGTGCCCGCGCCCTGGATGAGCGTGGTGTCTTCCTTCGTGATGACGACGCGCTCGGCGGTGCCCAGCATGTCCATCGCCACGTTCTCCAGCTTCGTGCCGAGGTCCTCGGAGACGAACTTGCCGTTGGTGAGGATGGCGACATCCTCAAGCATCGCCTTGCGCCGATCGCCAAAGCCTGGCGCCTTGACGGCGGCCACCTGCAGCACGCCGCGGATCTTGTTCAGAACCAGCGTGGCAAGCGCGTCGCCCTCGATATCCTCGGCGATGATAAGCAACGGCCGGCGAGCGGCGGCAGCCTTCTCGAGGAACGGCAGGAAGTCCTGCGCGCTGCTGATCTTCTTCTCATGGATGAGGATCAGCGGCTTCTCGAGGACGGCCTCCATGCGCTCGGGGTCGGTGACGAAGTACGGGCTGATGTAGCCGCGGTCGAACTGCATGCCCTCGACGATCTCCATCGCCGTCTCGCGGCCCTTGGACTCCTCGACGGTGATGACGCCATCCTTGCCGACCTTGTCCATTGCCTCGGCGACTTGCTTGCCGATCTCCGGATCGTTGCCGGCGATGGTGGCGACGAACTCGACCTGCTGCTTGTCCTTGATCGGCGTGCTCGCCTTCTTGATCTCGGCGATAACGAGCTCGACGGCCTTGTCGATGCCGCGCTTGACGGCGATCGGGTTGCCGCCGGCGGCAACGTATCTGAGGCCTTCGTTCACGATTGCCTGGGCGAGGACGGTTGCGGTGGTGGTTCCGTCACCGGCGACGTCGTTGGTCTTGGATGCGACCTCTTTGCAGAGCTGCGCGCCCATGTTCTCGTACGGGTCTTCGAGCTCGATCTCCTTGGCAACGGTGACGCCGTCCTTGGTGATGATGGGCGAGCCCCACTTCTTGTCGAGGACGACGTTTCGGCCCTTGGGGCCGAGAGTGACTTTGACGGCGTCGGCGACTTTGTTGACGCCTCGCTCGAGCGCCTTGCGGGCCGGTTCGTTGTAGATCAGGTTCTTTGCTGCCATGACTTATGTGTGTTCTCCGTCTTTCGAATTCGTTTGATCGCGAGCGTCGTTGGCACTCGGCGTTGTCTACTGCTAATTATGAGGCTCGCGAGTGCTGTGTGTCTACGGTTGTTGGCAGTTTCCGGCGCAGAGTGCTAAACGGGGTTTGTCTGGTATTTATGCCGTATTTCCCGCAAAGGAGGCTTATTGATTGGCGTTTTCGACCAATTGCCATTAACCTAAATGAGTTAGGGTTTTTGGGTTTTCTTTTGGAGAGGGTATGAAGAAATTTGCTGTCGTCGCCGCTGTGACCGTTTGTCCCTTAGTCACGTGGGCTCAGTTTTTGGATAATTTCGACGCCGATCATACGTCGGCCTGGACTGTTAACAAATCCACGGGCGCAAATGCGAACGATGCTAACAGCCACACGAACTTTTTCTTCGACTACAGCACAGTCGGAATTGCTTCCGCGCCGAACTCCGGCGGCACGACGCGCGGCCTGCGTATGGATGCGAACACTGCCGGCGGCATATTCAGCGGCTTGAGCGTGTCTCCCACTGGGCAATCCTTCATCGGCGACTATCGCCTGCGCCTTGATATGTGGATGAACTTTATCGGCCCGGCGCCCGCCGGCGGGAGCGGTTCTACCCAAGCCGCGGGAGCGGGAGTCGGAACTGCGGGCACCGTGGCGCAATGGGCAGGCGGCGCACAGGAGAGCGTCCACTTCAGCATGACGCTCGACGGCAACTCTAGCGTTGACTGGCGCGCCTATTCCAGTGTGGCTCCGAGCGGCTACCTCGCCGCAAGTGGTGTGTTCGCAGCGGGAACTGGCACCAGCCCCGATGCCCGCAACAACAGCCACCCGTATTACGCTCAGTTCGGGGGTATCGCCCCCCCTGCCGCCCAGGCGACGCTCTTCCCCACCCAAACCGGCAACACTGTTGTGGGTTCGGCAGGCTTTGCCTGGCGAGACGTGATCATCGATAAGGTCGGCAGTATCGTGACGTGGTCCGTGGATGGCTTGAAAATCGCCACCGTGGATTCGTCGACGGCCACGCTTGGCGACAGCAACATTTTGTTGAATTACTTCGACACCAACTCGAGCAGTTCGACAGACACAACTGGGATGAACTTCGCGCTATACGACAATGTGCGCGTTCAGGCTCTGCCCGTACCGGAACCAACGACGATGGCCGCGCTCGGACTTGGCGCGCTCGCTCTGCTTCGACGGCGACGCAAGAACTAGCCTTCGCGCATCAAGACGCACAAAGAAGGGGGGCAGCCGAAGCTGCCCCCCTTTCATTATTTGTGGCTAGTTCAGAATCGCGTAAATCTGATCCTCGTCGAGGATCGTGTAATCCTTGCCGTCGATCGTGACTTCGTTGCCTCCGTATTTGCTGAAGAGCACCTTGTCTCCGGCTTTGACGTTGAGGGTGTTGCGCTGGCCGTTATCCAGCACGCGACCGGCTCCGGCGGCGATCACCCGGCCGGTAGTCGGCTTCTTCTTGGCGGTGTCGGGAAGGTAGATGCCCGAGGCGGTCTTGTCTTCTTGCTCGACGAGTTCGACGACGACCTTATCGCCGAGCGGCTTGAGGTTAGCCATAGTTTGTTTTTTCGTTTCCTCCGAATTGGTAGGGGAGGTGTTGGGTGTTGGGCGATGGGTGTTGGAGTTATCTCAACACTCAATACTCAATACTCATCACTTCAAATTAGCGATCTCATGATGAGACTGCTAAATTGTACTGCTCCTGTGGGGCTTGGCGTCAACCTGCATTGGCACATTTCTTTGAGAGTGCCCAAGGAACTCCGACCGGGATCAACGCGCCCAAGGAACCATGGCAACGCCTGTGCGAGGAGAATCGAAGTTCTTAGTGGCGGGCAGCGCGCTGGCCGGGGTTGGCATTGGGCTGTTCATCGTATTCCTGGTCGCCAGGCTGCTCATCCTCCTGCTCCTCGCCGGGATTATCGTCGTCTTTGGATTCGGGCTATTGCGCCATGCGACGAAGGGAATCGGCCGGGCAAAGAACAGCGGCGTTCCCGACTAATCGGGAACGCGCTCTTTCCGTTCACCAGGAGGAGTCGCCCGACTACTTTCGGCGACGCCGCAACAGTGCTATGGCGCCAAGCCCTAAAGCACAAAGACTAGCAGGCTCGGGAACGACTTGAACCGTGGCCTGTTGGTTGGCGCTGACAAAATAAAAGTCGCCGTAATACAATCCTCCGATAACCCCGTTGAAGCCCGTGTATGTGCCCGCCGCGTCGCCAGCTTGGGCGCTGAATTGGGAGTGGCCATCGGTTCTGCTATCGCCGGGTGCGATGTGCTTGTCGAACCAATCCCCATTGAAGCCGTCGAAAGTTAGCTCGTTTCCATTACCGTCTCCGAAACCTGCAACATACCAACTGGTCGACACGAAGTCGTGGCCCGTAATGTTGTTGGTGATCGTCATGGAGACCTGGGTGGCCTCGCCTGGGTTAATGACGGACGGTGTCGCGAATTGCGCAACGGTCACATCGAGTTTCTGGATCACTTCCATGTGAAGGCCGAAACTCGCGAGGGTGCCGGTCGCTGAGCTATTCGCTCCACCAAGGATGTTGACCGAGAAATCGTAAACGCCATCGGCCACCGCAGCGCTCACAGCGCCATCTCGAAAGGCGCTGTTGAAATACCAAGTGTGGTCGCCCGAGATTTGCGTTCCGAGGGTGTAGGTACCCGACTCGGCACCGTGATAGTCGAAGCTCGTCGTCGGCGTATTGATATCTAGCGCTGCCGGGAAGCCTGCTCCCGTCACCAAATTAAAGCTGTTGATGTAGAGCGGGGCGTCGGTTGAAGCAATATCCAGGCGAGTATCGTAACCGTTCGAAGAGCCGAATGCGGATAGGTTCGTGACATCTCGAAAGGCGCTGCGAGTATCGCCGACCTCGAGATTGATCGTCTGCGCCAATGCGCCAGTTACATCCAAGACTGCTGCCGACGCAGTGAGCATTACAAAAAAGTTTCTCAACGCCAATAAAACCTCGTTTCGCGAGCCAATTTGGCAGCGCGCCGGAGGATAGTGTATTGCACGACGGGCTAAAGGGCGGCTAGTCTAAATACTAGCTTTGGAGACGCGCGTGGATTTGCAACCTAGAGTCGCCCTATTTTCAGGACGCCCTTTCTTCCCTAAAGCTAGATCCTTACCGGATGTAATGGATCTTCGGATCGTTAATCTGATCCAGAAGCATCAGCGACACCACCGGCATCGGACGATCTTTCGCCACTTCCCGGGCTTCGTCGAACGTCAGCTCCTGCGTCTGCATGCCGCTGAGGTCGATCCACTCGGCAAAGCGAAACGCACCGGCTTCGCTGCTGAAGCAGGCAAGACCGTGAACACCCTCGTGGCAGAAGCATCCGAAGCGCTTCGTCGGGGCATGATGGAGCACGAAAACCTTGTCCGGAAAGGTGTCATCCAGACCCAGAAGAGGCAGTTCGAGAACCAAACCCATGCTGCTAGGCATCTTATCGGTGCATGACGGCTGACCGAGAGCTAAAATGTCGCGGCGCAGCGTTTTTGCGCTCACTACCGCAAACGGTTTGGCAGGTTCAAATCCACGTTCGAGGATAGTGTGGCGTACAGCGCAAGAATCTGAGGGCGGGTTCAGTAGACTCGTTGCATGTCCTCCGCCTTCGAGCAGCTTGTTCAGCGATGCGAGTCGATGCGCGCCATCGAGGCGGCCATCGGCCTCATGAATTGGGATCGCCAGGTGCTGATGCCTCCGGGCGGAGCGGCGGCGCGAACGGCTCAGACCGGCCGGCTGACGCGGATGCATCACGAGATGCTGGTGAGCGAGGAGACGCAGCGGCTGGTCGAGAAGGCGTCCGCGGAAGCCTCTTCGCTTGAAGAGCACGCCGCGGTTCGGGTGATGAGGCGAGAGCTAGCGATCGAGACCAAGCTGCCGACCACGCACGTCGAGCGCAAGTCGCAAGTTTCATCCGACGCGTACGAGGCTTGGAAGCAGGCGAAGGCGGAGTCCAACTTTGCGTTGCTACAACCCTTCTTGGAGGAGCTGTTCGATCTGGCACGCGAGAAAGCCGAGCTCCTAGGCTACACCGATCACATCTACGACCCGCTGCTCGACCTGTACGAAGAAGGCGCCAAGCAGGCGGATGCCCAGCGCATGTTCGACGCGATCAAGCAGCCGATTGTCGAGTTGGTGAAGGCTATCCGTGAGCGCGGCGCGCCCGTCGATGATTCGGAAATGGTGAGCGATTGGGATCGCCCCAAGCTGCGGCAGTTCGCCCAGGAAACGGCGGCGCAGATCGGCTTTGACTTCTCGCGCGGACGCCTCGACGTCGCGCCAAACGCGTTCTGCAACGCGACAACCTCGACCGATGTGCGCATGACGACACGGGCGAGCGAGCACCTGAAGGGGATCATGTCGTCTTCTCTGCACGAGATGGGGCACGGCCTGTACGAGCAGGGCTCGCCGCGAAAATGGGATCGCGGGCCGCTGCAAGGCGGCATTTCGCTGGCCGTACACGAGAGCCAGAGCCGGATGTGGGAGAACATCATCGGCCGCTCGCTTCCTTTCTGGCAGCACTTCCTTCCGAAGCTCCAGCAAGCCTTCCCAATCCTCCAATCCTCCAATCCTCAGGCCTTCTATCGGATGGTGAACAAGGTCGAGCCGTCGTTCATTCGCGTGGGCTCCGACGAGCTGACCTACAACCTGCACATCCTCGTGCGCTTCGAGCTGGAGTGCGAGGTCCTCACTGGCCAGACGGCGGTGAAGGATCTGCCCGAGGCGTGGAACGCTAAATACAACTCGTATTTGGGAATCACCCCGCGCAACGATGCCGAGGGCGTGCTGCAGGATGTGCATTGGAGCCGGGGCTCCATGGGCTATTTCCCTACCTACGCGATGGGCAACTTAATCGGCGGGCAGATTTGGGCCGTGCTCACGCGGGAACTGGGCGATGTGGATTCGCTCATGGCAAGCGGCAACTTCGCATCGATCTTAGGCTGGCTGCAGGAGCGGATCTATTCACAGGGCAAGCTCTACACACCTAAGGAGCTTGTGCGACGGGTGACGGGCAAGGATATGCAGCCGGGAGATTGGCTGGACTACGCGAGGCGAAAGTACACGGAGGTCTACGCGTTGTAAGCGCGGGCGCAGCGAACTAGCAGAGGCTGGGACCCTGAGCGGCTTCCGCTTCTACGACATGCGTTCCGTTGGAAAACTCTAGCGGCAAACCATCCGCGTCTAGCTGTGCGCTAGGCGCGATCTGCTCGTAGGGCTGCGGTGAGGGGAGTACGGCTTGCTGCATGTATCGCCGCGTAATGCGCTCGCCCGGGGCAGGTTGCCAGCTCGGCTCGTCTTCCGGGTTGAGAAAGTACACCGGTTCGAATCCCTCCCAGCCCGTCGCCTCATACCGCTCGATCCAACACGCGACGAGCACTCCGCCCTTCAGCTCATGCACGAGGCGATAGAAGGGTGTCAGCAGCCACAGTGCGCACCACGCGACCTCATCGGGGTCCTCGTAATGGGTATGCCAGCGCTCGGCGGCGATCATGGCGTCCTCGCCGGTATCGTAGACGGTAATCGCGAAACCGTCAGCGGTCGTGGGCGTGATGACGACGGATGTTTCGCGCACGTCAAGCGTGAAAGCGGCGTCGGGAAAGTGCGACAGCACTTCCAGCGTTCGCTGCACACCAAGCGCGCCTGGAGTCATGGACAGATTATGGAGCGCGGGCTTAGCCCGCTACCCGTATCTGCCGACTTTAGTCGGCTGCGGCCGGAGTGAATTCCGGCACACAGGTAACAAGCTAGAGCCCGCGCTCTGTATCTCTTACTGGGAAACATCCTCGGCGTGAACGCCGGTGACGTATTCCTTTCCAGCCACCGTCATCGTGATACGGTAATCGCCAGGGGTCACGAGCCGGCCAAGGATCCGGCCATTCCAGTACACGGTGTTCAGGCCCGCCTTGCCGGAACCGGTGAGCTCTTGTGAGCGCAGGCCGTCCGCGGTCATGACGTTGATCTTAAGCTCGCCTGGCTGATCCTTCTTCAGCCAATATTGGATGAGCGCTCCGGGCTGCGTATTCGCCGCCTGATAGACCTGGTCGCCGTCCCACGGCGTGCCGGTCATCATGCCGAGCAGATATACGGCCTGCGGCTTCACCAGCGTGACGTCCACATCCATCGCGTCCTTCGTCATCGCCTCGAGGCCGTTGATATCCATCGTCCAGAGGCTGCGGCCATGGGTGGCGATCACCAGATCGCCCTCTCGAGCGTTGACGCTAACGTCGTGCACGGCCACCGTCGGGAAGCCAGAGTGCAACCGGCTCCACGTCTTGCCGCGATCGAGCGAAACGCGCAGCGACATCTCCGATCCGAGGAAGAGCAGATTGTCGTTCTTGTCGCCTTCCTTGATCGTGTAGATATTGTCAAAGTCGGGCAGACCGGCGCTCAGCTTCGTCCACGTCTTGCCGTAGTCTTCGCTCGTGTAGACGTAAGGCTTGAAGTCGTTCGCCCGGTGGCCGTCGAACGTTGCGAACACGCGTCCCTCAGAGAACTTCGAAGCCGTTACTCGCGAGCACCAGGTGTTCGCGGGAAGCTCTGGAATGTTGGCGGTCAGATTTTCCCATTTGCCACCATCGTCCCTCGTCACCCAGACCAAGCCATCATCGGTGCCGACGTAGATCAAGCCCTGCTTGGTCGGCGATTCGGAGATCGTGATGATCGTGCAATGATTCTCCGCGCCGGTGTTCTCGTGGGGCTTCAGCTTGTTCGGATCATTCGTTGTCAGGTCGGCCGAGATCGCCTTCCAGCGATCGCCTCGATTGACGCTCTTAAACAACTTGTTGCCGCCCAGGTAGAGCGTCGTGCTGTTGTGCGGGCTAATGATGAACGGCGTGCTCCAGTTGAAGCGGTACCGCTCGTTATTCGTGTTGCCCTCCACGCGGCTGCCGTTGGGCTGAAGCCCGCGCGCCGCGCCGGTCTTGAGGTCGAACCGCGTGAAGAACCCGCCCTGGCTTTCCGAGTAGAAGTTGCGCCAATCGTTCGGATCGCTTGCGACGTGGAATCCGTCGCCGTCACCGAGACCGATCACGTCATACCAGCTCACAACACCTCGCACGGTCTGCGTCGGCTGACCCCACGTGCCGTTGTCCTGGAGGCCGCCAAACACCCAATATGGCTTCCGGCTATCGAAGGCTACGTCGTAGAACTGGCCGATCGGCAGCGTGTTCAAGTGCTCCCACTTAACCGCCTTGTCCCGCGACTGATACAGGCCGCCGTCGCAGGCGACCAGCAAGTGGTTACTGTCGTTTGGATCGACCCAAATCTGGTGGATGTCGGCGTGGATCGAAGCCCGCGCCGTGCGGAAGGTCTTGCCCATGTCGTCGCTGACGTGCAGGTTCACGCCGCCAATGTACAACCTGTTCGGATCGTTTGGATCGATCTGTGGACGGCTGAAATAGAACGGCCGAGGGTTCAACGAGTTGACGCGCGCCCAGGTATCGCCGCTATCCTTGCTCATGAACGTGCTTCCGCCGTTCATATCTCCGGCTCTGCCAAGCACCGCTTCTCCCACGGGCGGAGCGTATTCGACGGTAGCGAGCACGATCTTGGGATCCTTGCGGTAATACGACATGCCGATGCGGCCATAAGGCAGCGGATTCTTCGACATCGCCTGTTGGACCTTTTGTCGCAGGTCGCTCTCGGACATTTTGTCGGGATCTCTGATATCGAAGCGCGGCGCCGACTTGACAAGGTCGTCCTTCGTCATCTTCGAGGCATCGGGCCACATGGGAAGCCCCTTGAGCACCCGCTTCCAAGTCTTGCCCGCGTCGGCAGACTTGTATAGGCCTGCGGTGGGCCCACCCGAGATAAAATCGAAAGCCCAGCGGCGTCGAGGCCACATCGCGCAGAGGAGTTCGTTCGGGTTCTTAGGGTTCATCTGCAGATCGGCAACGCCGGTCTGATTGTCGATGTGGAAGACAAGGTCCCAGTGCTTTCCGCCGTCGGTCGTCTTGTAGACGCCACGCTCCGGGTTCTCTCCCCACAACCGGCCAAGGGAGCCGACGTAGACGGTGTCATTGTCTCGCGGGTCGATCAGGACTCGCGAGATGTGCATCGTCTCCTTGAGGCCCATGTTCTTCCAGGTCTTGCCGCCGTCGATGGACTTGTAAACTCCGTTCCCCCAAGCCACCGAGTTTCGCGAAGTGCCCTCACCCGAACCCACCCACACGACGTCGGGGTTGGTTTGACTGATCGCAGCCGCACCGATGCTGACCGAACCTTCCTGATCGAACGTCGGCGTAAAGGTAATGCCTGCGTTCTCCGTTTTCCAGAGCCCGCCGCTGGCCGACGCCACGAAGAATATGCGCGGATCTTTGTTGTATACGGCAAGGTCCGTGCAACGCCCCCCCATGTTGGTCGGGCCGATGCTGCGCGGCTTCAGGTTGGCAAGGACATTTTTCCAGGGGCCATCCTGGGAATCCTTGGCTTGTGCAAACAGGAGAACGGGCGCCAATAATGGCGCAAGGAGAAAAGCTCTATTCATTCGCGGTGGTTACCCTCGCCGGTTACGATACCGGGAGTACGCACCTTTCATGAACATTTCACGCGCAAACTAGGCCTGAGGCGATTTCTAACCGGGGCTCAGATTGCAGGGTCATGGCGCACAAAGCGAGTAGCGAGAGCATCGAAGCATCACCGATTCAAGTTACTCTAACGGAGAAATGCTCGAGTTTGCGCGGCTTTACACCGCCATCGACGAAACCAATAAGACCAACGAGAAGGTGGCAGCGATGGCCGCCTATTTCCGCTCGGCGCCCCCCGCCGACGCTGCTTGGGCGGTGCATTTCCTGATTGGCCGGCGTCCAAAGCGGCTGGTCAAAGGCCCGCGCCTGTGGGAATGGGCGGTCGAAGCCGCGGGCATCCCTAACTGGCTGTTTGCCGAGTGCTACGACGCAGTCGGCGACATCGCGGAGACGATCGCGGCGGTGCTGCCTGAAGGCGAACCAACCCTCACCCATCAACCCTCAGAGATCAATCATCAGTCCATATCCTTCTGGGTCGAGCAACGTCTCATTCCCCTTGGCGAGATGGCCGATCCCGATCAGAAAGTCGCTCTGCTGCAGGCTTGGTCAGAGCTTGACCGCCAGGGCCGTTTCGTATTCAACAAGCTCATTACCGGCGCCTTTCGCGTCGGCGTTTCCCAGGATCTCGTCATCAGGGCGCTCTCCCAATACAGCGGCGTACCCGTTCCGGTTATCTCGCACCGCCTTATGGGGCACTGGGAGCCCACGGGCGACTTCTTTGAGAACTTGGTTGCACCGGATTCGGGCGACAGCGACGTCTCACGTCCCTACCCATTCTGCCTCGCCCATCCCCTCGACTCCGAGCCATCAAAGCTGGGCGAGATCGGTGCTTGGCACATCGAGTGGAAGTGGGACGGCATCCGCGCCCAGCTCATCCGCCGCGACGGCCAATCGTTCATCTGGTCGCGAGGCGAAGACCTCATCACCGATCGCTTCCCCGAGATCGCCGCCGTTTGCGATGCGCTTCCCGACGGCACCGTGCTCGACGGCGAAATTCTCGCGTGGATGGACGGAAAGCCGATGAAGTTCCTCTACCTACAGCAGCGGATCGGGCGGAAGGTGCTCTCGAAGAAGATCCTCGAGAAGATTCCTGTCGTTCTCGTGGCGTTCGATGTGCTCGAGTGGCAGGCGGAGGATGTTCGGGAGAAGCCGCTATTCGAGCGTCGTTTATTGCTGGAGTCCCTAGTTCGTCATCCTGAGCGAAGGCCCGACCCGGTCGGGTCGAAGTCGAAGGATCGCGGTTCAAGCGCGGAACCCGGCTCCCAGAAATCGTTGCTCATCTCGCCCACCGTTGAATCCCGCACCTGGGAGGATTTGACCAAGACCCGGGAACAGGCGCGCGCCCGGGGCGTCGAGGGCTTCATGCTCAAGCGCAAGGACTCGCCCTACCAAGTAGGCCGCAAAAAGGGGCTGTGGTGGAAGTGGAAGATCGACCCAATGACCGTCGACTGCGTCCTCATGTACGCGATGCGCGGTAACGGCAAGCGCGCCTCGCTTTACACCGACTACACCTTCGGCGTCTGGGACGGCGATCAACTCGTCTCATTCGCCAAGGCTTACACCGGGCTGACCGACGACGAGATCCGGCGTGTCGACTCGTTCGTCCGACACAACACGCTCGAGAAGTTTGGCCCCGTGCGGACGGTGAAGCCGGAGTTACTGTTCGAGCTCGGCTTCGAGGCGATCCAGCTCTCAACCCGGCACAAATCAGGAGTAGCCGTCCGCTTCCCCCGCATCTTGCGCTGGCGGCATGACAAGACGGCAGACCAAGCGGACACGCTGGACAGCGTCAAAGAGATGCTGTTAGTGATCGATTAAGCGCTCTTGCGCTTGGCTCGCTTTGCTAGCAGTTGCTCCGGCGGCACTGCAACTACTTTGCCACCCACCCCAAGGATTAGGGGGCGATCGGCAGCTATCGCCTAACCTTCAGCGCGTATAGATGCGCGCGCAAAAGCTGAGAGGACGTCTTTCTCCAAGTCCTTCTGCGGCTTGTGGCTACTCATTGTTGCTTCCATCTTCTATAACGGCGGAGCCGCTCGTATTATTCACCAAAATCCACTGGTCGGCCAACGGCCGATAGATTTCTTCGAAATTTCGTCTACCACGCGCAAACCGGCGACGAATATCGCTTTCAGGAATGTTGTGTCCGCCTTTCTTAACTCGTTCAGCGACCCTCGAAATCGATAGTTCGACGTTATCAAGGGCAATATAGATGAGGATGATCCAGTAACCGTTTGCCTTCCATCGCTTAGGCCTGCTGGTGGATCCAGTGCCGGCGAGCGTTGTTTCGAAAGCGAAATCGATGCCTGCAGCAGCGTAATCCTCCAACATCTACAGCATCAGTCGGCCCGCTGCGACCGCTTTCGACTCAAGGTTGAATGATGCCAGCCCCGCAGCAATGGCATCGGCGTTGATGAATGTTAGCGTCGCCCCTTCGTTCGGCAAAAACTCCCGAGCGAACGTTGTCTTCCCCGCTCCGTTCGGGCCGGCGATGATCCAGACGGTTTTCATTCAACTGGCCAAACTGGCAGGGAGTGCTTGAGCGGCTTATCCGACCGATAGCCAAGCTCGTACTCCGCCTGCACCAGCGTGTGGATCTCGTGGGTGCCCTCGTAGATCATCGCCCCGCGGGAGTTGCGGAAGTAGCGCTCCACCGGAAATTCGTCGCAGTATCCGTACGCTCCGTGGATCTCGACCGCCTTGTTGGCGGCGTCGAAGGCCGCGGCGCAGTTGGTCCACTTCGCTAGAGAGACCTCGCGGGTGTGACGCTGCCCGGTGTTCTTCATCCAGCCGACTTTGTAGTACAGGAGCCGCCCAATCTCTCGGCCCTGAACCATCGAGGCGACCATTTGCTGCACGAGCTGCTTCTTCCCGATCGGCTCGCCGCCGACCTGCCGTTCGTTGGCGTATTTCGTGGAAGCGTCTAGGCAGGCCGTAATGATGCCCACCGCGCCCGCCGCGACGGTGTATCGCCCGTGGTCCAGCGCCGACATGGCCATTTTAAATCCGTCGCCTTCCTGCCCGAGCATGTTGGCCGCGGGCACGCGCAGGTTATCGAAGAAGATTTCGCCCGTATTGCCAGCCCGAACCCCGAGCTTGCCGTGCAGCGGCTTCGATGAGAACCCTTTGCGGTCGCGCTCGATGATAAAAGCGGCATGGCCGGTTGTGCTCAAGCGGCAGATCACGAGGAATTGGTCGGCGTAGTCGGATAGCGAAATCCAAGTCTTCTGCCCGTTGATCACGTACTCGTCGCCGTCCTTCGTCGCCGTCGTCGTGATATTGATCGCGTCCGACCCGGCATTCGGCTCTGTTAGGGCGAAGCCGCCGATCTTCTCGCCCTTGGCAAGCGCGGGGAGCCAGCGCTGCTTCTGCTCCTGCGTTCCCCACTGCAGCACGGTCAGGCAGTGCAGGCCGGAGTGCACCGACATCACAACCCGGGCGCTTGTGTCGGCCCGTTCAAGCTCCTCGCATGCGATGCCGAGCGCGATGTAGTCGGTGCCTGAGCCGCAATACTTCTCCGGAATCGAGATCCCCATGATGCCCGCCTTCGCCATCTTGTCGAGCATCGTGCGGTCGCTCCGCGCCTCCCGATCCCGCTCGCGGATATCCGGCACGATCTCGGCCTGGCCGAATTTGTAGGTCGACTCGCGAATAAGTTCGTGCTCGGGCGAGAGGGAGAAATCCATGATTCGAGGTTACCCATCGACTCACCCCCATCCCCTGCCCCTTCCCCCTCCCGGGCACAAACATCCGGCAAGGGGAAGGGGCTTTAATGCAAATACTTGACAAACGCCGCCGCAAGGCTTACCATGACGGCGACAGGAGGTCACATGGAAACGCAGAATGCAACTCCAGACACCTCGGCCGGGGCGACGCCTATGGCCGACATGACGAGTGGTACGGACGCCAAAGCCCGCAGTGGCGGCATGGGGATGGTCATCCTCCTCATAGTCGTGGGCGCTTTTCTCGGATTCCTGAAATCATGGATGTTCCGAGGCGACGCGCTTTCGGGCACGTCGATAATGGATTGGGCGCGCATGTTCACCGGCGGCGGAGACGCGGCAGCCCGGCAAGACATGATGATGTGGACGGGAGGCGGCGCCGCGCTCGGCCTCGTCGTCGGCATGGTCATGATGATGCGCAGGAAATAGACAGCACATTCGCTCTCCCCTCCGGGGGAGAGGGCTAGGGTGAGGGGGCAACAACCGTCTCAGCCGGCGGCGGAAAGAAGTCGCAATAGAGCACCGATCGCACCGCGAAATAGAGAGGGATCGTCACGATCACTTCCCGACCGGCCTGCATGCTTTTTATGGGTAAGCATGAGCTTCAACCCTCACAAATAACTGGGCCATGCCTCTGTCCAAAGGATTAAGCTACCGGGCAGGAAGCCCGCCACGGGGAAGTTTTATGGCCGAGCCCTCATCAAGGGGAGGTAGTGCGACAATGAAAAGGCCCGGAGCCGGTGCTCCGGGCCTGGGTGATGGGCAGCATGCCCATCCTACTCGCCGAAGCTACTCGGCGTCTTTGAACTGCTCGTCCGCTGCCATATCGGCAAGGGATGGGAAGTTGAGTACGCCCAGTGTCTCGTCGTCAAAGTCCTCGGCCTCCACCAGTGCCGTGAGCGACTGCTCGGCCCAGGCGGGGCCTCGCTGGACGTCGACCATGACGTCGCGGTACATCTTCACACCCGTTCCCGAGGGGATCAGGCGGCCGATGATGACGTTCTCCTTCAGGCCGACCAGCAGGTCCTTCTTTCCGCGGACCGCCGCTTCGGTAAGGACGCGCGTGGTCTTTTGGAACGATGCCGCCGAGAGGAACGAGTCGGTCGCAAGCGATGCCTCGGTGATGCCGAGCAGGATCCAGGTCGCGGTGGCTTCTTTGGGATCGCGCTCCACATCCTCGCTGGTGATCGGATCGACGTACTTGATCTTCTTCCCTTCCTGGATCAGATCCTGTACCCGCTCGTTCGCCTTCTGGAAGGCAAAGCGGTCGACGATCTGGCCCGGTAGGAACGGCGTATCGCCCGGCTCCTTCACCTGCCGCTTGCGCAGCATTTGGCGAATGATGACCTCGATATGTTTGTCGTTGATGTCGACGCCCTGAGCTTTATACACGCTCTGCAGGTTCTCGACGAAGTAGTCGTAAACCGCAGCCGCGCCGGCCAGCTCGAGCACCTCGTGCGGATCGCGAGGACCTTCCGTCAGCGGGTCGCCCTTGATGACGCGGTGGCCCTTCTGTATGGGAAGCTTTCCAAGCGGCGGAACGAGGATCGGATAGAAGATCGTGACCTTGTCGACTTCCGCCTTGCGAAGCAGAGCGAGGGTCGCGGCGACCAACTTCTGGCCGATCGTCTTTGACAGCCCGGCGCTGTACTCGCCGTTCTCATCCTTGGGCCACGTATCCTGCACGTCGCCGATGTAGGCGTCCTTGATCGGACCCGTCACCGGCACCGCGGCTTCGACGATAACCCATCGACCGAATTGCGATTCGCGGATGTCGCGAACGATGCCCGTGACCGGACAGATGATCGCCTTACCACGAGGCTGACGCCGCGCTTCGAAGATTTCCTCGACGCGGACGATGCCGCTCGATTCACCCGTCCAAGCATAGAAGAAGGTCTTTCTCGATCGCTCCCACAGCTTGCGCGAGTCGCTATCAGCCTTGGCGGAAGCCTTGAGCGCGGCCTTGGTCAGCCGCTCCGTCTTGCGCTTCGCCTTCGCCTCGTCGGCGGCGGAGAGGGCGCTCTCTTCCTCGTTGATCGTGAGCGGCGCCTGATCCTTTTGCTGGAAGAAGCTCTTGACGACCGACTCCTGGTTCTCCAGAAGCTTCGTCGGGTCGAACTGCTTCAGGTCCGTCTCGGTCGCCGTCGCGAAGTCCTCCATGAACTGGCGAATGAACTTACCGGTCTTGTACTGGTTCGTTCGGGCGATCGTGGCCGATCCGGCGACGCCACCCGTGTGGAACGTTCGCATCGTGAGCTGCGTTCCGGGTTCCCCGATGGACTGCGCGGCGATGATGCCGACAGCGACGCCGACTTCGACCAGCCTTCCGGTCGAGAGGTCCGTGCCGTAGCACTTGGAGCAGATGCCCTGCACCATCTCGCAGGTCAGCGGCGACCGGATCGCAACGCTGAGATAACCGTGCTCGTCGAGATCGAAGCCGAGATCGGTATATTTCTTGCCAATCTTCTCGCGGACGGCTTCATCTTCCGTCGCGTGAGCCTCGGTCCAGAAGCGCGTTTCGATCTCCGTGATCCGCTTGGCGGCTTCACGGCTGATCGCCTGCTGATAATCGACGATCGGCTCCTTCGTATCGGGGTCCATGATGACGGCGAGCGACACGCGCCCGACAATGCGGTCGGTGATCTGCTCGATCGTCTCACCCTCATCGAGGATGCGGTGGGCCTGGATGCCGTCGGTCGTCTCGCAATCTTGCGACTTGACAATCACGTCCTGGGCGACATCGCAAAGACGGCGCGTCAGGTAGCCCGCGTCCGCCGTTCTTAGAGCGGTGTCCGCAAGACCCTTTCTGGCTCCGTGAGTCGTCACGAAGTATTCGAGCATGTTAAGTCCCTTATGGAAGGAGCTCTTAACCGGAAGCTCGTAGATAACCTCGTTGAACTGGTTGAACATGAGGCCGCGCATG
Organism: Fimbriimonadales bacterium; assembly: GCA_038202925.1. Classification (GTDB taxonomy): domain Bacteria; phylum Armatimonadota; class Fimbriimonadia; order Fimbriimonadales; family Fimbriimonadaceae; genus JAEVZK01. The sequence continues at coordinate 16,784 of JBBREM010000047.1, forward strand.
CCGGCGAGCTGCGCGAGCTGCTTCACCGAACCACGAGCGCCCGAAACCGTCGTGATCGACAGCGGGTTCATCTGGGTCAGACCGTTGACGATCTCTTTACCAATCTCGTCGTAGGTGTCCGTCCACAGCTTGACCAGCGTCTGCGTCATCTCGTTATAGGTGAGCATGCCGCGGCGGAACTGCTGGGTGATCTTGGTCGACCGGTCGTCGGCCTCCTTGATCATCTCTTCGCGCCGCGCGGGCGGGTCCATGTCGGTGATTGCGACGGAAAGGCCGTACGCGGTCGCCCACTTGAAACCGAGGTCCTTCATGTCGTCGAGCAGCTTGATCGTCGCGCCCATGCCGGCGCGTCGGTAGCAGACAAGAATGAGCTCGGAGAGCGCCTTCTTATTCAGCTCGACTTTCAAGAACTCGTCGGAGTGCATGAGCGGGTACGGCAGGATCGTGTTCATCACGAGCTGGCCCGGGGTCACCGTGGCGGTGATCGTCTCAAACTCCTGCTCGAACGGGATCAGCTCCTCGAATTCCTCGTCGTCCTCGTTCTTGGAAATCTGCTTCTTGTACTCCATGCCGGTGGCGACGTCGCGCATATCCACCTCGTTGTCGGGGCGGAAGACGGGGCGCTTCAGACGGACCTTGATCGGCACGTTCAGTTCGATCCGGTCCTCAGCGACTGGCGTGTCGAGAAGGTAGATAACGGCTTCCGGTCCGTGATAGACGCGGGGGGCCGGGTTCTTCTCGGGGTTCTTCTTGTGGGCGGCTTCGGCGGCTTCGAGGTCGGCTCGCCCCTTGTGGGAGACGAACGTTAGCGCGTAGTTGCCGAGGATGATGTCCTGCACCGGAGCGCAGGTCGGCCTGCCGTCCGCCGGCGAGAAGAGGTTCTGCGTGCTGAGCATCAGAACGCGGGCCTCAGCCTGCGCCTGGGTGCTGAGCGGCACGTGAACCGCCATCTGGTCGCCATCGAAGTCGGCGTTGTAGGCGTGGCACACCAGCGGGTGAACCTGGATCGCCTTGCCGTCCACGAGGATCGGTTCGAACGCCTGGATGCCCAATCGGTGCAGCGTCGGCGCGCGGTTGAGGAGAATCGGATGCTCCTTGATCACTTCTTCAAGGCCGTCCCATACCGCCGGGTGCATCCGGTCGATCATCCGCTTCGCCGTCTTGATGTTCTGCGTGATCTTCTTCTCGACCAGCGACTTCATGACGAACGGCTTGAACAGCTCCAGCGCCATCTCCTTGGGGAGGCCGGCCTGGTGCAGCTTAAGGTGGGGGCCGACGACGATAACCGATCGGCCGGAGTAGTCGACGCGCTTACCGAGCAGGTTCTTGCGGAACCGCCCTTCCTTGCCCTTGAGCATGTCGCTGAGCGACTTGAGCGGGCGCGAGTTGGAGCCAACCACAGGGCGAGCGCGGCGTCCGTTGTCGATCAGGGCATCCACGGCTTCCTGCAGCAGGCGCTTTTCGTGGTTGATGATCGATTCCGGCGCGTGAATCTCGATGATCTTCTTGAGCCGGTTGTTGCGGTTGATGATCCGGCGGTAGAGATCGTTCAGGTCGGAGGTGGCGAAGCG
>JBBREM010000048.1:0-18238 GCA_038202925.1 Fimbriimonadales bacterium
CCAGACCAACGATGGCGAAGTGAGCTATCAGTTCGAGGACGAGACCGCTTCACCGCACGATCATGCCGCTCGCAGCGAGACCATGGCCGCCGTGCAGGGTGCCATTGAGCAATTGCCCGACTATCAGCGAGCGATCATCACCATGTATCACGCGGAGATGCAGAGCTACGAGGAAATCGCATCCGCACTCGATCTTCCGATCGGCACGGTGAAGAGCCGCCTCAATCGCGCCAGGCTCAGCCTGCGCAGCCTGCTCGAGCCGGCCGGACTCAATCCGAGCAAGGTCCCGAGCATGCAGATGATGATCTCAGCCTAGGCTGGGAGATTAGGTGAATGGGTGTAGATAACGCCGCAATGTAGGGGCAAGGCGTACCTTGCCCTCATGCGTCGCAAAACCGGGCACGGCACGCCGTGCCCATACCCGCGTAACTAACCAGCTCGTTCCTTTTCACCCATTCTCCTGATCCATTCACCTTCTTCGCACCGGATCGGGGAAGTCGCGGTAATACGCCGATTTGAAGTTCGCGACCCGCGAATACACCGCATGATGGAGCCCTTCGACGGGATCCTCGCGCGGAGCTACGTGTGAGAAGGCTTCGTCAAGTTGAGCCGCGTCCCGGACCATGACGCGCACATGAAATTCGCCCCAGCCGGTCGGCGCGAAGCCGAATTTGCGCCGGGCAAGGGTGAATCCCTCGATCGCGCCGCGCTTCTGCAGCTCGCCTAGATAGGCGTGAATGGCGTCAGAGAGCTCCAAGTCCTTCGCGCCAGGAGCGAGATCGACCCACATGTCGTAGTAGTCCACCCCATGAGGTTAACAGATACGCGCCTGGTAACCTGAGACCTCTATGACCGTTCGCGAGTTGCGCGAGAAATACCTGCGCTTTTTCGAGTCGAAGGGCCATATCGAACACCCTTCCGGCTCGCTGATCCCGTACGACGTGACGGGGCGGCTCGATGAGAGCTTGCTCTTCAACGGTGCCGGGATGGTGCAGTTTAAGCCCTATTTCCGAGGCGTCGCCAAGCCCCCCGAACCCCGACTGGTGAATTGCCAGAAGTGTGTGCGGACGGGCGATATCGAGGACGTCGGCGATCTGAGCCATCACACGTTCTTCGAGATGCTCGGCAATTTCAGCTTTGGCGATTACTTCAAAGAGCAGGCGATCGCCTATTCCTGGGAATTCCTGACCTCGCCGGGGTGGCTTGCTCTCGATCCTCACCGGTTGTCGTTCACGGTGTTTGAGGATGACGACGAGGCGTATGCGGCGTGGTCCACGCACATTGCGGCGGAGGGGATCGATCCGGCCACCCGCATTTTCCGATTGGGCGAGGACACGAACTACTGGCCGGCCGGGGCGTTCTCGCACGGCCCCCCGGGCCCCTGCGGGCCCAATTCGGAGATGTTCTACTGGGTAACCGGCGATCCGCCCACCGGTCCTTATTCGCGGGAGGATTGGATCCGGGACGACGAGGCCAAGATGTGGCTGGAGATCTGGAACGACGTGTTCATCCAGTTCGAATGGCAGGGCGAGCTGCGCAATCCCGATCGGCCGGGCGAGGGGTACGTCAAGATCGGCATGCCGCCGCTGCCCTTTCAGTCGATCGATACGGGCATGGGGCTGGAGCGCACCGCGGCGGTCCTCGGCGGCTTTGCTAGCACGTATCTAACCGATGTCTTCGCGCCGATCATCGCGAAGATCGAGGAAGTGGCGTCACCCCCTCCCTCAGATTGGTTCGTAAGTGAGGGAGGGGGCATGGGGGAGGGAGATTCCGCGCGCCCACAAGCAGGCCGTATCTCCACCCCCCAACCCCCCTCCTCAGTTTCCGGACAAGCTGGGGGGCCTCCAGAGGCCGGTAGCCGCGAAACCGAGGAGGGGGGCTATGCGTACGGCTCCGATGACGCGAAGGACGTCGCCACCCGCATCATCGCCGACCACATCCGCACGGCTGTCTTCTGCATCGCCGATGGCGTCCTGCCGGGGAATTCGGGGCGTGGATATGTGCTCCGCAGACTTATCCGCCGCGCCGTGCTGAAGGGACAACGCGTGCTTGGCATCGAGCGGCCATTCTTCCACCTTGTGTTCGAGGGCGTGGTCGAGGGGATGGGGGATCACTACCGGGAGCTGGACGAGCGGCGGGACGTGATCGTGGAGACGCTGCGGAACGAGGAGGCGCTGTTCCGCTCCACGTTGAAAACTGGCCTGGAGCGCTTGATTGACAGTCTCGTGGATGCTGTTTGGGGCGCACCGGAAATGGATGCCCTTCTTCCTAAGAGCTTCCTAAACTCGAACGAGCAATTTCTCGAGTTCCTCGATGGAAAGCACCGGGAGTATTTCCAAAATATTGCTCAGGTAAGTAAGGACTGGTCGCTCGCGCATGACTCGCCTCTAGTCGTTTCGGGCGCTGAAGTTTTTCGTCTCTATCATACTTACGGGTTCCCGCACGAAGAGACCAAGGAGCTATGCGAAGAGGCCGGTGTCGAAGTGGACGAGGCGGGCTACGAGGAAGCGATGCTCGAAGCTCAGGAGCGCAGCCGCGCGGGGACGGAGCGCGAGTCCGTTTATGGCGGCGTGCAGGTCATGATCCAAGTCGGCGGCGGTCCGCCCACGCCGACGATCTTCCGAGGCTACGACCAGGACCGGACGCAAAGCCACATCGTGGGGGCGCTGATAATGACGCCACCCCCATCCCCCACCCCTTCCCCCTCCGGGGCACGATCATCCCCGCAAGGGGAAGGGGCTCCCGAATCCACAATCCACAATCCACAATCCACTCTGGCCATCGCCCTCGACGAAACTCCGTTCTATGCCGAATCGGGCGGCCAGGTGGGGGATACGGGGGTGATCCGGGGCGGCGGGTTTGAGGGGCGCGTGAAGGATGTGGTCAAGCAAAACGGCGTCTTCGTCCACGAGATCGAACCAATCAAACTGCCGGTCAAGCTGCAAGGAGAAACGCCGGAAGAAGCCTCCAAGATCATCCAGGAAAAACTCTTCAACCTCCCCGTCGAAGCGGAGATCGACCACGACCGCCGCGCGCGCATTCAGCGCAACCACACCGCGACGCACCTTCTCCACGCGGCGCTGCGGCAGGTGCTCGGCAAGCATGTGACGCAGGCAGGCTCCTACGTCGGGCCGGACCATCTGCGCTTCGACTTCACCCACGGCAAGGCGATGACGCCGGAGGAGATCGCCGAGGTCGAGGTGATTGTCAACCGCGAGACGTTGCGGAACACGCCGGTCATCACCCACGCCGACATCGCAATCTCCGAGGCCAAAGCGCGCGGGGCGATGGCGCTGTTTGGCGAGAAGTATGGCGACAAGGTTAGGATGGTCGAGATCGGCGAGTTCAGCCGCGAGCTATGCGGCGGCACCCACGTCCGCACGACCGGCGAGATCGGCCTCTTCAAGATCACCAGCGAATCCAGCGCGGCGTCGGGCATCCGCCGTATGGAAGCGGTCACCGGCGAGGGGGCCTACCATTGGGTCCTCGAACAGACCCGGACGGTCTACGAGGCGGCCGGGCGGCTGAAGAGCACGCCCAAAGAACTGCTCAACGCGATCGAGCGGCTCACGGAGCAACTGAAGGAAGAAAAGCGACGGCGCGAAAAGGCCGAGATGCAAGTGGCTCGCGGCGCGGGTGTATCGGAGGTCGAGACGAGGCCCGAAGAGATCAAGGGCGTGTTCCTCTGGCGGCGCAAATTCGAAGATGTGGATCAGAAGATCGTCGCTTCGGCGGTGGATGATGCGGTGGCGCAAAACCCCGATCTGGTGGCGCTGGCGGCGATCGTGAACGACGGCAAGCCCATGTTCCTGTGCAAATGCGGGGCCGAAGCGGTAAAGAAGGGCGCGCACGCGGGGAATCTCATCCGCGAAGTGGCGAAGATCGCTGGCGGCGGAGGCGGCGGGCGTCCGGAGTTCGCGACGGCGGGCGGTAAGGACGCGAGCAAGGTGGATGATGCCCTTGCCATGGCGGCCAGTGCTTTGGACGCCATGGTTTAGGCGGGGGTCAGTAGCGGCCTGTCTTTAGCCGGCGTCCTGGAGATGGGCGCACTTGCGGGCAAGGCACGCCTTGCCCCTACCACCGTAGCCGGAAATTAGTGTTGGAGGGTTTCGCTCCGTCGAAACCGAACTTCGGTCGACACGGAGGCCGACCCTCCACCGGCCCTTATTGCCTCAAATACAAGATCGAATGCCGGATGCCGAAGTCGCGCATGAAGCCGATATCGTTGAAGTCACCCATCGGCGCGCTCTCGATGCCCGTCCCGTTGTAGGCCACGTGCAGGAGGCTGTCGCGGTCGTTCTGGCTGCCGTCGACCCATCGATAGGCGTAGATGATGTCGCCTGCGAACCAGGCAGCGGCGGGAGCTGAGCGGCTTTGGGTCCACTCGTCGTAATAGCGCTTCACCATCCATCCGCCGCCGACGGTCTTGTCGGCCACCGTCTGCGCCACGTAGGCGCAGGCCCACGGCGTCTTCTCCGAGGTCATGCCGAGCCCGAAGTAAAGCAAACGGCCCTTCATGCCGGTGACGCCCTTCTCGTCGTACAGCACGATGCAGCGCGACAGCCCTCGAGCGCCTCCCTTCTCGCCTTCGATCCACTCCTTCTCGCCCTGCTGGGCTAGGGCTTTGCCATCCCATATGAATCGGCGAATCTGCCAACGGCTTGGGCGGTTGGCGTCTTGGTCTTCGGCCAGGCCGAGAATGATCTCGTTCTTGGCGGTATCCACCGCCATCGAAACCGGGATGGTGGAGGTGAGGCCGGCGATCTCCTGGGGCTCGCCGAAGGTGTGGGCTTTGGTGAGAAGTCGGTACCGGACAAGGTGGGTCGCCTGACTCCACTCGAACAGAAAGAGCTTGCCCTTGTAGGCCCCGAGCGACGGAGTTGCGGGCGCTGCTTCCAGGGTCTGCGACTCGGCGTTTGCCCCTTCCGCATTCAGCCACAGAACCTGGATGCCTTTCGGCGCAGGGTACGCGGCTACGATCTCACCTTTGTAGCTGATGGCGACGGGATCGCCGGTTACGGGCTGGGTGTTCATCGGCGGGACGCCGATGCTACGTCCGGGCTGGGAGACATTGATTGGCTTTGCCCATTCATACGGCTTGATCAGTCTGCGCAGCATCAGCCTGCCTGGCTTGTCGGGGCCGACGCTGGGATCGCTCTTGCCGTCCGCTTTCACATCATGCTGAGCGTAAAGAGCGTACGCGTCCTTGGCGTGGGTGAAAAGCCAGGGAGCCGACCAGGTGTGATCGACCTCGTCGCGGCGTCCGGCGGTGGTCGAGTAGGCGTAGTTCACGTCGGCGCGAACGTGCTTCTCGCCGAAGATGCCGTTCCAATTCCAATCGATCAGGGTCGTCACTCCGTTCGCTTTCAGATGGTAGTGGTACGGCCCCTTCTCCAGGAACTTCACCTTCTCGTACGGCAGAGGAAGCGTCTCATCCAGATCGCGCTCGTTCATCACGAAATTGGCGAGGGCGCCGTCGCTGTAGCGAATCTTCTTGATGTCGTCCTCAAAGCCGTAACTGTAGCCGTAGTTCATCATGCTCGGATACGTGGGGCACCATGCGGCTTGGTAGAAGCCCTCGTGGCTGAGGCCGAGCTGGTGGCCGAATTCGTGGATGAAGGTGGCGTAGAGCGCCCATTCGTTGCCGCCGCAGCCGCCTCCATCGCCAAGCTGATCGGCCTGGCCGCCGCCCCACGGCGTGATCTGCATCCAATGGGCGACGCCGCGCCACTTGGCAGGCAGAAACTTGTCGCGCAGCTCCCACCACGGCTTCTTCTGATCGGCATCGTAGACGTCGTCGATCCAGATCGGGTGCAGCTTCCAGCCGAGGCTATCGTAATAGCCCTCGATGTTCTTCATCTGGGCGTCCACCATCTCTTTCTTCGTGTTGGTGAACCGAGAGACGAGGCAGACCACGTCGATGTGCTTCGGGTCGCAGCCTTTCAGGTCGAGCCCGCGGAATCCGTTGACCTCCCAGCCATCGAGCAGGCCGTCGTCGTCGGTATCGGGGTTAGTCGGATCGGTGCCAAGCTTGGCCTCCTCGTCGTTGGTCAATCCGTCGTGGTCGGAGTCGGTCTCCTTGGCCGAGATGCGCCGGTGAAGAAGCACGTTGCTGCCCGAATGAGCCTCGGAGCCGAATCGGAACTGGACAAGGTCCACATCGCCGTCGTTGTCCATATCGCCAGCCGCCCAAGCTTCGGGCGAGGCAGGATAGTTGCTCGTCAGCCGTCTTTGCACAAACGTGGGGGTCTTAGCCGCCGGATCGTCGAGGAATATCCAACCGTTACCGGTGACCAGCATCGCGCCCTTGTCCACTCGCCCAAGTTCCCCTTCTGGTTTGCCCTCGGCGGTGTCCGCCATCATCACCCGGCCATCGGCGAACGTGAACAGGGCGGCATGCCCGCCACGGGCGATGACGGCATCGAGCCGGACAAGCCCGCGCGGCATCTTCAACGCGGTTAACGCTTTGGTCGAAGGGACGATTTTGAAAGCCTTGCCGGACGGCTCATCCCAGGCGTAAATCGCGCCATCGCACCAGCTTAGGTGCGGGCGTGCCAGCTTCGACGGAAGCTTGACCCAGTCGGCTTGATCCTTGAATCCTCCGTCTTTGAACGCGCCAGCAAGCCGCACGCTATCGCCAAACAGGCCGACGACATCGGAACCCGGCGTGTCGTCAACCGTCCCGATGCACGCGGCCTGACAGTCCTTTCCCCAGTTCGAGTTGGCGCGCTGAGGCAGGAGCGACTTCATTCCCGCCGCATTGAGCGCGACGTCAATGAAGGCGTCGCCTTTCGGTGAGACGCGGATCAGATCGGCGAATGCGTCAGCGTTGATATCCGCGACGAGGCAGTAATCGCCGGCGGCGGCGAAGTTGAGCGCCCAGGGAACGGGCTTGGCGAAGACGGGCCCGGCAAACATCGAGGCGGCGAGAAGCGCAATCACAACCTGATTATCACCCACCTGCGGCGGTACCCTGGCTGACATGCGTTTGACGCACCTTGTACGCTGCGCCGGTTGAGCATCGAAACTGGGCCCCGCCCAGCTCGCGGAGGTTCTCCGCCGATTGCCGATATCGACCGACCCCAGCCTGCTCGTCGGGATCGAAACACGGGACGACGCGGGAGTCGTCATGCTGCCCGGCGACCTTGCCCTCGTGCAGACGGTCGACTTCTTCACTCCGATCGTCGACGACCCCTACGCCTACGGCCAGATCGCGGCTGCGAACGCGCTGAGCGACGTGTACGCGATGGGCGGGCGGCCGATCTCGGTGCTGAACATAGCTTGCTTTAACCCCACAGCCGCGCCACCCGAGGTGTGGGCGGCGGTCCTTCAAGGTGCCTACGACAAGACGGTGGAAGCGGGAGCGGTTGTAGCCGGCGGACATAGCGTGGAGGACGACGAGCCGAAGTTCGGAATGGCGGTCACGGGGCTCGTCGATCCCGCGAAGATGTTCGCCAACACGGCAGCCAAGCCCGGCGATTCTATTTATCTATCGAAGCCGCTCGGCACCGGGATTGTGGCGACCGCCGCGAAGTCGGACGCAACGAGCGAAGATGAACTGGCAGCGGCGATCGCCTCGATGTCCCTGCTGAACCGGGACGCGGCGGCTGTGGGAATGGCCAACGGGGTTCGTTGCGCCACAGATGTGACCGGTTTCGGACTGGCCGGGCACTTGTTCAACGTCGCGCGTGCCTCTGGCGTGAGCATCGAGATTCAGTCTGTGGCCCTGCCACTCCTGCCTGGCGCGCAGCGCCTGGCGGAAGCTGGATGGACCACTGCGGGCGCGGTCAAGAACGCGGAGTTCCTAGGAACTTCGCTGCAGTTTGATGTTGGCGTACCGCCGTGGCTGCAGGAGGTGGTCCTCGATCCCCAAACGAGCGGCGGGCTAGCCCTGTTCAGCCCCGCGACGATAGCTGGATTGCCAAAGATTGGAGTGGTCAGTCCTGGGGAACCGGCGCTCATCGTGCGGTGAGGATGCCTCAACTCCGATGCCCTTTCAAGTAGCATTCGATTCTGTGTCGCCACGATGAAAGTCTCCGGAGTGATCACCGTCGTCTGCGGATCGATGTTCGCGGGCAAGAGCGAGGAGTTGATTCGCCTCGCGCGCCGCGCCTTGTACGCCAAGAAGAAGGTCCAAGTATTCAAGCCCGCCATCGACACGCGATACGATGAGACGATGGTGGTGACCCACATGGGGGTCAAGCACGAGGCAGTGCCCGTGCGCAACGTGCAGGATCTGAGGGTAAAAGTCGAGAAGGACACGCAGGTGGTGCTGATCGAAGAGGCGCAGTTCTTCGACAAGTCGCTCGTCCCTTTAGTGGTCGATCTTGCGGACAAGGGCCGAGAGGTGATCTGCGCGGGGCTCGACCAAGATTTTCGACGCGAGCCCTTCGGCCCGATGCCCGAACTGCTTGCGGTGGCGGATCAGGTGATCAAACTGCGCGCGATTTGCATGAACTGCGGCGCGCCCGCCTCGCACACGTACCGCGTAATAGACGGCAAGCCGGCGTCGTGGGACGACCCGATCGTCTTGATCGGGGCGACCGAGTCGTACGAAGCGCGGTGCCGGGCTTGCTTCAAGATTCGGGGCGGGAAGCCGTCCAAGTCTTATTAACCACAGAGAGCACAGAGAGACGCAGATCGGTTTCTGCGTTAGCTTTGTGTCCTCTGTGGTCAAAACTACCCGTGGACTTCGCCTGAAGCCAGAATTTCTCCATAGATAGACAGAAATCTATCTGTTTTGCTTTTCAAACCCTCGTTCATGGTTTAAACTGAACCTGTTATGCGTCGCGGAGCCGAGTCTACAATCGACCCTTCCAATGGAAATCGCCCTTCAAGCCCTGAGCGCGACCGCGCGCTTGATATGGCTCTCAGCCAAATCGAAAAGGCCTTTGGCAAGGGCGCAATCATGCGCATGGGCGAAGGCACCGGCGAGCCCATCGAATCCATTTCGACCGGATCGCTGAGCCTCGACATGGCGCTTGGCATCGGCGGTTTGCCTAAGGGCAGAATCACCGAGATTTTTGGGCCGGAATCAGGCGGCAAGTCCACGCTCGCGTTGCACTGCGTCGCCGAAGCCCAGAAGAAGGGCGGCTTGGCGCTATATGTGGACGCTGAGCACGCGATGGACACCGAATACGCCAAGGCCCTCGGCGTCGATGTCGACCGGCTCTACATCTCCCAGCCCAACAACGGAGAAGAAGCCCTCGAGATCATGGATGCGATCATCCGGTCCGGCGCCGTCGACATCGTGGTGCTTGACTCCGTCGCCGCGCTCGTGCCGAAGGCCGAGATCGAAGGCGAGATGGGAGACAGCTTCGTGGGCATCCAGGCCCGCATGATGAGCCAGGCTCTGCGCAAGCTGGGCGGCTCGATCAGCAAATCAAATACCGCCGCGATTTTCATCAATCAGCTTCGTGAGAAGATCGGCGTCATGTACGGCAACCCGGAGACGACCCCCGGCGGCCGGGCGCTCAAGTTCTGGGCCTCGGTCCGGCTCGAGGTTCGCAAGGGCGAGGCGATCAAGGTGGGCACCGAGCAGATCGGCACGCGCACGAAGGTGAAGGTCGTCAAAAACAAAGTCGCCCCGCCCTTCCGCACCGCCGAATTCGACATGATCTACGGCAAGGGGATCAGCAAGGCCGGCGACGTCCTCGACATCGCCACCGTGCAAAGCATCATCACCCGCACCGGCACCTACTACAACTACGGCGAAATTCGACTGGGCCAAGGCCGGGACAACTCTCGCGCGTACCTCGAGGAGAACCCGGCGATTTTCGATGAGATCGACGCCAAAGTCCGCGCCGCCCTCAAAACCCCCGCGCCTGCAGCGGTGGTCGCGGCAGTCGAAAGCGCAGAATAATATCTTCCGACCTGCGGGGCGATCAAAGAAAATAGCCCCCGGTCTTGATCCGGGGCCATTTTGTGGAAAGGAGCCCATCCCCCAGGTTTGTCATCCTGGAACTGCGCGAGGCACGAGCGCGAGTGAAAGGATCTGACTCTGGATATCCACGGGCGGAGGGGTACGGGCAGATCCTTGCAGTTCGCTAGCTCACTTTCAGGATGACAATTACAGCTTCGTCGGCAATATCCGCAGCCGCCGGTTCGGATCTTCTCCGACCGACTCGCTTGCCAGCCTTCTCGCCTCGATCATCTGATGCTGCGCCTTGCGGATTGGCGCGGGCTGCGGAGATAGTTCGAACGGCTTGTTGCTCTGCATCACTGTATCGATGGCGGCTTGGGCCTCGTCGAGCGCCTTGCTCTCGAAGTCCGGACCGATCGTCTGCTGCTTGATAATCGAATCCAGCGCCTCGGATATCTGCGAGAACGTGTTCGATTTCACCACCACCGTGTTGATCGCCTTGCCCGCCATGTCGCGGAGCTTCTTCGGCTTCGCCTGATAGGTCGAGCGGATCGCCATGACGGCGTCGGCCTGGGACAGATCGTTGATCACGTACGCCGGAGCCCGCTTCTCGCGGATTGCTCGCTCAAGGCGGGTACGCGCGATCCCGTAGGGGTAGATTCGGATCAAATGCTGGGCGGCCTGCTGAGCCGCCGCATCCTTGACCCCGCCATTCGTCGAAACCTTGGCCGCCGGAAGCCGGGGCTCCTGGCGAGCCAGCGCCGGGAAGCGCTTGTTGAATCCCGGCTCATCCAGCTCGGCGGTCTGCTCCTTCTGCACGATCTCCGTCTCACCCGCACCGGTGCGAACTCGCACCTCCGGACGCGGCGGGACTCCCCGCAGAATCATATCGACGGTCTTCTGCACGTTGGTGTGCACGGCGAGCCGCTCGTAATCGAGCAGTTCGATCACCACATCGAAGGTGGGGGGCGCCTTGCGCTCCAGCACCGTCTTCTGGGTTCCTCGCCTTGCGGCTTCGGCGTCGGAGAGGGTGACCGCCTGGATGCCGCCGATCAGATCGCACAACGTGGGGTTGAGCATCAAATTCTCAAGGGTCTGGCCGTGAGCCGTGCCCACGAGCTGCACGCCGCGCTCGGCGATCGTGCGCGCCGCCGCCGCTTCCTGCTCGGTGCCAATCTCGTCGATGACGATGACCTCGGGCATGTGGTTCTCCACAGCCTCGATCATCACCGCATGCTGCTCGGCGGAAACCCGAACCTGCATCCGCCGAGCGGACCCGATTCCTGGGTGCGGCACATCGCCGTCTCCAGCAATCTCATTGCTCGTGTCGACGATCACGACGCGCTTGTCCACCTCATCGGAGAGAACGCGTGCAACCTCGCGAAGCTTCGTCGTCTTGCCAACGCCCGGCTTTCCGAGCAGAAGGATGGACTGGCCTGATCGCACGATGTCGTCGATCATGTCGATCGTGCCTTCCAGCGCTCGCCCAACTCGGCAGGTCAGCCCAATCACCTTTTGGTGCCGATTTCGAATCGCGGAGATGCGGTGCAGCGTGCGCTCGATCCCAGCACGGTTGTCTGAACCGAACTCACCGATGAGCTGGGTGACATAGTCGAGGTCTTCGGCTGTGACAATAAGATCGGGCATTCGAACGACGCGATCTCGATATCGCGCCTCTGCGGGCCGCCCGTAATCCAAAACTACTTCGATAAGGCAATCGAGTTCGTTTGCATCCTCAAGGTGCCTTCGCACCGTCGGCGGCAGAACGTCGAGAAGCTGGTTTAGCCCGTCTACGTATAGGGACATGTTATTGAATTGTAAGGGAGCGTTGGGTCAGCCAACGTTCAACAATTTCTATGACGTGTCTGACACTATCGTCGCTTCAACTTCTGTGTCCTTGTTCCTAGTCGATGTTTTATGCATCAAGATGCCCCTCCGCCCACCGTTAGATCCGCCATGTCGCAATGAGCGCGGAACACCTGAGTACCATGCAGCAGTAACAGCATGGGGCGCGTTGTTCGCGCTTGTTTGGAGGAATTCTTGACTGCTCTTGTTTTAACGCTCGCTTTGATGGCTTCACGCCAGGATGCTTCGGAGGAGATGCGGCTGATGCGTTTCCCGGCCGTGCACGGCGACACGATTGTTTTCACCTACGCTTCCGACCTTTGGGTGGCCGATAAGGATGGCGGCTACGCACGGCGTCTGACTTCGCATCCAGGCGATGAAACCCGTGCGCGCATCTCGCCGGATGGCAAATGGGTCGCCTTTTCGGCGACCTACGATGGCGATCCCGACGCGTACGTCATGCCGATTGAGGGCGGGCCGCCAAGGCGCCTTACGTTTGATCCGTACCCCGACGCCGTACTCGGTTGGACTCCAGACGGCAAGATCGCGTACGCGTCAGCTAACGGGAACTTCACGACTCGCCAAGCTCGCCTGTGGCTGATTTCGCCGGACGGCGGCGTGCCGCAGAAGACGGTGCTGGATGAAATCGGCACCGGTAGTTTTTTTGAAGACGGTCACCGCCTCGCTTACACGCGTTTCAACTCGCAAAGTATGAACTGGCGGCGCTATCGCGGCGGTTCGCAGGGCAAAGTCTCGATTTACGATTTTGCCAAAAACTCCTATGAAGAGCTTCCATCGAAGCGAGAAAACTCGTGGTATCCCATGCCGGTCGGGGAGGACATCTACTACGCGAGCGACCGCAATCAGGGGACGGTCAACCTTTATCGATACGATCTGCGGATCAAGAAGGACGAGCAGGTTACGCACTATTCAGACGAGGACATCAAGTGGCCGTCGACCGACGGCAAGACCATCGTCTACGAGCACGACGGATACCTATACAAGTACGACCTCAAGTCAGGAGACGCCAAGAAGGTCAACTTCCGGGTGCGCTTTGATGAACTGGCCGCGCGCGCACAGGTCAAATCGGTGCAACGCAACATCCAGCGAGTGAGCATCTCGCCGAGCGGCATTCGGGTCGCGGTTGAAGCGCGTGGCGAGATATTCAACGTCGGAGCGAAGGGCTCCGACGTGCGGAACATCACCAACACCCCCGGTGCGCGGGAGATGCAGCCGCATTGGTCGCCAAACGGCGATCATATCGCCTACCTGAGCGACAAGAGCAGCGAGTTCCAGATCTGGCTGCAGCCGAACCCGAACGGCGATCCGGTGAAGCTGACTGCGCACATGGGTGCGGAGATCACCGACTTCGACTGGTCGCCCGACTCGAAGCAGATGGCGTTCCGCACGCGAGACAACTCGCTCTACACTTTCGATGTCGCATCGAGGTCGGAAAAGCTCGTGCTCAAGTCCTCGTACGGCTCGCTCGCGAACTGGGACTGGTCGCCGGATGGCAAGTGGCTCGTCTTCAATGACGCGCTCAAGAACGGCTTCAATGCCATCTTCCTGCATGACATCGCTAATGCCAAGACCACCCAGGTCACCAGCGGCTTGTACGACGATCAGAATCCGACATTCGATCTCTCGGGCAAGTATCTTTATTTCAACTCGGCTCGGACGCTGGCTCCCACGAACAGCCGTCTCGGCGAAATCACTCTCGCTGCGCAAAAGGCCGACCGGATCTACATGATCCCGCTCGCGAACAACCTAACGAACCCGCTCTTTCCGATGAGCGAGGACGCGCCGGGTAGCAGGGCCAAGCCAGCGGGCGCGGGCGCACCCGACAAGGGTGAGCCTGCCCCGACTAGGATCGACATCGATCGAATGGAGGCGCGTACCGTCGTGCTTCCCATGGCCGCGGGCGATTACATTTTGTTGATCGGCGGCAATGAAAGCGTGCTGTTCTCAGATGGCGCGAGCCTTCAGAAATTCGATCTGAAGAGTCGCGACACGCAGCCCATCATGGCGGCGGATGACGGTTTCTCGCTCTCCTTCAATCCAACCCGAACGAAGTTCGCTTATGCGGCCCACCCGGCTGATCCGATCGTCGGAGTCACGAACGTCCAGCCGGGCAATCTGCCCATGGCAGGGCGGATCAATCTCGCCGGGATGACAGCGCTGGTCGATCCCGAGGCCGAATGGAAACAGATGTTCTGGGAGAGCTGGCGCTATGAGCGCGACAATTTCTACGACCCTGCGTTCCTTGGTCTGGACTGGAAAGGGATCGGCGAGCACTATGCCAAGTTCCTCACCTACATTCGCCACCGGAGCGAGCTCAGCTACGTGCAGGGGCTGATGATCGGCGAGTTCGGCACATCGCACAGCTACGTGAACGGTCCGCCTCCGGACGGTGGAGCGCCGCCTAGCGCGGCATCGCTCGGTGCCGACTACACGGTCGAGGGCAACAACCTTCGCATCGCTAAAATTCTCCGCGGCCTCAGCTACATGGAGGGGCGGCGGGGGCCGCTTTCAGAACCGGGCCTGGACATCCATGAGGGCGATTACCTGCTCGCGATCGATGGCAAGCCAGTGAACGTGCAGAACTCCCCGGGAGCGCTACTCATCGACAAGGCGAATCGCGTCGTGACGCTCACCGTCAACACCCAGCCGAGCATGGCCGGCGCACGCCAGGTGCGCGTGCGGCCAATCGGGAGCGAGCAGCAGCTCCGGTATTACGAATGGGTTGAGAACAACCGCCGCAAGGTCTCCGAGATGTCGCACGGGCGCATCGCCTACATACACTATCCGGATACTGGCGCGAATGGTCAGATGGAGTTCATGCGCACCTTCTGGGGCCAGACCGACAAGGACGCGGCGATCATCGACGATCGTTGGAACGGCGGCGGCAATGTTCAGCCGTTCGTTGTGCCGACGTTCGCCCGGCAGTCCGAATCGATCATCGTCAGCCGCAACAGCTCACCCAGCCCGGAGATTCAGGCGATCAACGGACCGAAGGTAATGCTGATTAACGGCTACGCGGGCTCGGGCGGCGACCTGACTCCGTGGTATTTCCGAGACATGGGCGTCGGCCCGATCATCGGCAAGCGCACCTGGGGCGGGCTCGTCGGCATCCAGGGGACTTATCAGTTGATGGACGGAGGCGGCATCACCTCGCCGGCGTTCGCGTTCTACGAGCCCAAGACCGGCAAGTGGATCGCGGAGAATAACGGGATCGAGCCGGATATGGACATCGACCGCCGGCCGGATCTGGTGGCGCAGGGGCATGACCCACAGTTGGAGAAGGCGGTTCAAGTGCTGATGGACGCGCTGGCGAAGCAGAAGCCTTCGGCGGTAAAGCGGCAGGCCTTCCCGAAGGTTGGCGGCGGCGGGTAGGTCGTTTGTCATTCCGAGCGAGACCTCACCCTGGAGGGCGAGCCGAGGAATCCAGCCCGGGGAGCCCTACAACACACCGCTAACTGGATCCGTCGGCTTCGCTCGGGATGACAGACGGTCAAGAGAGTAGCGAACGCAGGGTCCGGAGGTTTCGCGCGTGCTCTGCGGTCTCCGTCTCGAGCGTCATCGGACGATCCGCAAATCGCGGATCATTGACGAGGTAGCCGAACGGCTCGATGCCGAGCGTGCCCTCTCCGATGTTCTCGTGCCGGTCCACGTGGCTGCCGAGGCCCTTCTTGCTGTCGTTGAGATGAAACGCGCGAAGGCGATCGAGGCCGACGCAGTTGTCCAGATGCTCGAATATCATCTCGTACCCCTCGCGCGACCGGATGTCGTATCCGGCGACGAAAATGTGGCAGGTATCGAGGCAGATGCCAAGGCGGTCCGGCCGTTTGCAGAGGTCGAGCACCGCCGCGAGCTGTTCGAAGGTCGCGCCGAGCGCGGAGCCGGAACCGGCCGTCGTCTCCATGAGCAGCATCACCTCATCGGGCGTTTCGCTGAGTATCTCGAGCGCCGCCCAGGCGATCGTCTGAAGCGCATACTGCTCCTCCTGCCCCTTCGCCGCGCCCATGTGGCTGACGACAAAAGGAATCTGATAGACGCCGCAGCGGAGCATCTCCTGCTTAAGTGTGTCGAGCGACTTCTGCCGAATTTCGGCCTCCGGAGCGCAGAGGTTCACGAGGTAGCTGTCGTGGCTGACGATCTGGGTGATGCCGGTTTCGGCCCGGGCCGCATTGAGGTCGGCGACCTTCTCCGGCGTCACGCTGGACTGCCGCCACATCTGGGGGCTGCTCGTGAAGACTTGAACGGCCTCAGCGCCCACGGCCTTGCCATCGCGCAAGGCGTTGCCGAGCCCCTTCGAGGTCTTCATATGCGCGCCGAGGAGCCCCATGGCGGAAGATTACTCGCGAATCTAGCCCGCAGGGCCGTAGTTGCCTGCTTTAGCTTGCGGTCGCTCCGGGCTCACGCCGGCTAAAGACCGGCGGCTACGTTATCCCGCGATGATCTCGACGTTCGCCCGCGGAACTGTCACGTCCTCGCCCGATTTGTCGAGCTTCGCTCGAAGCACCCGCACCTCGGTGCCCGAATCGACCACTACGAGTTGCGCCGGAAGCTCCGTCACCTTTCCCAACGCCCCAAAATAGGGCTCTCGGATTACGCGGATCGGCGTCCCGATCTTGAGCTCGAGCACATCGGTCACGGGCTTGCCGGCGGCAGCGTCGGCGGCGAGAGGGCAGATGACCTCAGGCCGGATGACACCCGCACGGATTTGGGTGGCTCCGTTCATGCTCGCGCTTTTGCCCTCGAGCGACTTGAAGAGATCGAAGGTGCGCTGCGCCATCTGCAGGTAGCCGAAACCTTCGGTCACAACCAAGGTCAGGCTGATATTCTCCTGTCCCGTGATGGCGACGCCAATGTCGTAGCCGAGGAATTTGGTGAGATCGCTGTCCTTAACCCCTCCCGCGACGAGGCCGATCACGCCAACGCGCGACGCCTTCTCGATCGCATCGAAGGTGATGCCGGAGCCGCCGATAAGAATTTTTCCTGCGTCGTCGTCGCCAACTTTCGAAGCATCGAGAACCTCGTCGGGGCCACCCGTGACCACGTGGACAATTCCGGTCCGCTCCCCGCCCACGCCAAAGATGCCTTGCACCATCGCGCAGCGCGTCTCCACGATCGCGCCCTCGTCGGGGAGAATCTCGGCGACCTTGCCCTGCACGTAGGCAGTGACGTCGACCGGCTGACTCGGCTCGCGTACGAGCGCGTTGCCGGTGACCTCCGAGATCGATTCGATCGTGCCGGTCTGCTCGGATGCGATCGTCTGCTTGAACATCCCGAACATGCCCTTGGTTTCGGCAACGATCTGGCCCTTTTGGACGGCGTCACCCTCTTTGATCTTGATCGCCGCCTTAACATCCTTTGCCTCCACACCCAGCTTCTCGGCCAGCTTCATGGTCTGTAGCGCGCCGGGAAGTAGGGCTCTGGCAACCACGGTGTCCGGGTTCACCTGCTCGCCCGCCTCGACCAGCACCTCGCCCTTGATCGGAAGGCGACGCGTGCGGCGCACGGTGATGTCGCTGCTGACGGTAAGGCCCGGTGTGTATGCGCTAGCCAATAGTGTGTTCCTCTGGAGTCGGGTGTGGATTTTACCGAAGGCGCGAAGGACTTACCCCCATCCCCAACCCCTTCCCCCTCCCGGCGCACAAACATCGCCGCAATGGGAAGGGCTCATTCGGCGGCGGGCACGTCCATATCCGAGCTGTGGCCGGGGAAGA
The DNA here is from genome assembly GCA_038202925.1 of Fimbriimonadales bacterium. GTDB lineage: Bacteria > Armatimonadota > Fimbriimonadia > Fimbriimonadales > Fimbriimonadaceae > JAEVZK01. The sequence goes on from JBBREM010000048.1 coordinate 17,437, forward strand.
GCTTGGCGGTTGGGTCGAGGTACGTCTTCGCCCAGCAGACTGCGCTAGTTGCCTCGCCGACGCCGGTTGCGATCAGCTTCAGCTTGCCTGGAAAGGAACTGACGTCACCTACGGCGAATACTCCCGGCAGATTGGTCTCGTATCGCTCGTTGACCACGATCTGATTCTTCTCAATCTGAAGTCCCCACGTCTTTAATGGGCCGAGGGTCGACTTGAACCCGACATTCACGATCACCGCATCGGCGTCAATCCGCTCCATTTCCTTCGTCTGCGAGTTCTCAAGAGTGATTCCGGCGAGCCGGGCGTCTCCGTGTAGCTCCTTCACCGTGCACCACAGCTTCATCTGGACACGGCTTTGCTTCACCTTCTCGATCGAGTCCTCGTGAGCACGGAACTGGTCCCGGCGGTGGACAAGCGTGATGTCACGAGCGATGGGTTCGAGGTTGAGGCACCAGTCGAACGCGCTGTCGCCGCCGCCAACGATCACCAGGCGCTTATCAGCGAAGGCCGACTTGTCTTTGACTCCGTAGTGGAGACCGGCGCCTTCAAATTCAGCCTCACGCTCGACGCCGATGCGCGCCGCCGTGAACGCGCCCGCGCCGGCGGAAATCACTACCGTCCTCGTCGGATACGCGCCCTTCGCCGTTCTGAGCACGTAGCCGGTCTTGGTCTTCTCGATGGCTTCGGCGGTCTCTTCTAGCACCGTCTCCGCGCCGAACTCAAGCCCCTGCTTGACCATCTCGGCGGCGAGGTCCTTCGCCAGCACCTTTGGGAAGCCGGGCATGTCGTAGACGTACTTCTC
>JBBREM010000049.1:0-18133 GCA_038202925.1 Fimbriimonadales bacterium
TTCGGCGTTCGGCGTTCGGGGTTTGGACGTTAGGTCCTTGGGGTCGTTAGGGGGCTTCTCCGATCACCGATCACCGAAAACCAATTCACCCATTCACCCTCACGACCTGACGACCTGACGACCTGACGACCTAACGACCCAACGATCCCAAGGACCCAACGACCCCTCCCCCCAAGTAAACTCCAGCCTTGAGCCTGAGCGCACCGATTCGGGAAGAGCAGCAGACGCCTTCCGAGGCGCTCACCAATGCGAAGATTTTTCGCTTCTTCACGCCTCTGGCGCTCTCGTGGATATTCATGTCCGTCGAGGGGCCGGTTTCGGTGGCCATCATTTCGCGCCTGCCCAGCCCTGAGATCAGCACGGCTGCATTTCAGGTGATGATGGGGCTGGCGATGTGGATCGAGAGCCCGGTCATCGATCTGCTCTCGACAAGCACGACGCTCTCTCGGTCGAGGAGCAACTACGTGCAGATCAGCCGGTTCGTCTGGTATCTCATCTCGGCGGTGACCCTGGTGCACGCCGCAGTCGTGCTCACGCCGCTGTATTGGGTGGTTAGCGAGCATATTATTGGCGTGAGGCATGAGATAGCCGCGACGGCTCGCCTCGGACTCGGCCTGATGCTTCCCTGGAGCGGATTCATCGGTTGGCGCAGATACCTGCAAGGCATTTTGATCCGCTTCGGCAACACGAAGATGGTGGGCTACGGCACCTTGGTGCGCGTGATCACCATCGTCTTGGTGTCAGGTGCGCTGTTCTTCACGACGGAGCTGCCCGGCATTCAGATCGCGGGGACAGCGCTCGTCAGTTCGGTCGCGGCCGAAGCCATGTTCATCCACTGGGCGAGCCGGGCCACGATTCGCGGTGCCTTTCCCCCGCTCGAGGAGGACGAATCGCCTCCTCTGGAGATGCGGAAGCTGGTGAAATTCCACTTGCCCCTCACCGCCACCACCATGCTGATGCTGATGGGCGGACCGATTGTGTCGGCTGCGCTGTCACGCGTCCCGGATTCGGTGGCGCAACTCGCGGCATTTCAAGTTGCAAGCACACTCATTTGGCTCATGCGCACCACCGTGTACGCCCTGCCGGAGACGGTGATCGCGCTGTACAGGGATGAGCAGACGGCGGTCGCTTTGCGCCGATTCTGCACGCTCGTCGGCGTCTTCGCGAGCGGCACGATGCTCGTTATCTGGCTGACGGGTTTGGATATGGTCTTCTTCGCCCGGGTTTTAGGGGCGAAGCCTGAGCTGATCGGGCTTGCGCATATCGCGGTGATCGCAGCCGTTTTAACGCCGCTGATCGGAGCCATGCAGTCCTATTTGCGCGGGATGCTTACCGCGCACCATCTGACGGTCTCGCGCATGCTTGCGATTGGCGTGCACACCTTGTGCTTTGGCACTGCTTTGGCAGTCGGGGTGATACTCAAAGGCAACGGCGTCCTCTTCGCCGGGATCGCATTTACACTTGCGCTCAGCGCCGAGTTTGGGATTCTGGTCTGGTCGTGGCGAGTTGGTGCCCGGCGTCTGGCTCGCCAATAGCAACCCGATCGATGCGGTTCCACCGCAATTGCAAAGCGCGGATAAATCCGCGCACTCCATAACGGAACACGCTCTTCCGCGCACTCGGTCTAATGGATGCGCGGCGGCTGCTCGGCGTGCAGACAGATTTGTAACAGGAGAGAGAACATGTCAACACTTTATGCTTCCTTCGTCGATGCCAGCGCGGCCGAGCGCGCAGCCGGTGCGCTGCTCGATCGCGGAGCGATCGCGGAAGACCTCAGCATCGTTGCGAACGAGGCCTACCACTCGGTTCGCTCGATCAACTCGAATGCGAAGGCGCTTGACGCCGAAGATAGCGCAAAGGGCGGATTGAGCACCACCACTGCGGGAGACGCGGTTACGGGAGCCACGAAGGGTGCCGCCGTTGGGCTCGGGGTTGGCGCCGCGGCCGTGCTCGCTTCCATCTTCATCCCGGGGCTCGGCCTTATTATCGGCGGCGGCGCGCTGGCGATGGCACTTGCCGGAGGCGCGGCGACGGTCGTAGCGGGAGCCGCTGCGGGCGGAGTCGTCGGCTATTTGGTCGACCAGGGCGTGCCGATGGAAATGGCGTCCCACTACAGCTCTCAGTTCGCGCAAGGCGGCGCCATTCTGGCCATCGCGATCCCGACCGGCGATTTGCCGACCGGCGAAATCGAGGCGATCCTGATGAAATATCGCGCGACCAACGTGGCAACCTATAACTCGGCGAAGGTGCTCATTAACGATCCTTCGATCGTTGCCCCTAAGGTTGCGCTCGACGTTAGCAATCCTAACATCGATCCGATCGCCGTTCCGGTTGCCGCGCAATATGCGCAGGTAGCTGAGCCTGTGCGCATGTCTTCGACCACGGTCATCGATGCTTCAACCGGCGAATCGCGCATTGTCGAGACGCAGGTTCAACCCACGGTGATCGACCCGGTTACGGGAGTGTCGACCGCTGCGGTTGCCGTCGATCCTTTGACGGGCGTCGAACGGGTGGTGGCGGTTGATCCCGTGACCGGATTGGCGTATGCGCCAGCCGTTTCTTCGATCACGTCTCCCGTGACGGGAGTGACCGTCGATCCAGTTACAGGCCTGCCGATCCATCCCGTTGCCGCGATGCCCTACACAACGCCCGTGACCGTCGTTGCCGTCGATCCTATCGCCGGAACGCCGGCGGTGATCAACACCGCCCCGGCGACGGGCGTCGTGATCGATCCCGTATCGGGGCTCGAAGTAGCAGCAACTCCGGCCGACGGCTTCGCCGGCGGGGCGGTGGCTCCGGTGGTCGCGCCGGTCGTCGTTGAAGGGGACGAGGTTTTGGTCGAACGCAAAGACGTCAACCTGTATTGAAACAAAAGAAAGCCCCGCGAATCGCGGGGCTTCTTCTGTTTAGAGAGGTTTTGTCTTCATGCCAGCACGTGCTGTCGGCTATTGCAACCTCTCGGGGACGCGGTTAGTTCCCAGTTTTTTTTGAACCACGGAGAGCAGGGGGAGACATGGGGTTATTGTCATTCCGAGCAAGGGTTCGCCCCCTCGGGCGAGCCGAGGAATCTGGCTGTAGTCGCTGCCTGAGTCCAACCAAGCGTTTTCAGTGTCAGATCCCTCGCCTTCGCTCGGGATGACAGGTCCATTATTTGCTTCTTGAGATCGGCTAGTTCTTTCTTCAGCCCGCGAACTTGCGCCTGGAGTTGTTGCATGGCCGATTTGATTCCGGTTAGGTCGTTCTTCAAGGCGGCGAGCTTCTGATCGAGTGAGCTCTTCTCGGCTTGCTTTCCGAGAGCGGCTGCCACCTCGTAATGTGAAGCGGAGCGATCGCCCATGAACTTGGCTTCAGGATAACCCTGCAGGACTCCCGCCTTGTAGAGTTCGTCGACCGCCTTGTGCGCCCAGTGGCCGGGTGGGACGTCTGAAGGTGCGCCTTGGGCAAAGACCCAGGCTGCAGCGAGCGACAAAGCAAAGGTCACGATGACTCTCATATCCGTATGACGTTGCAAATCGCGTGAACTGCAGAATGCTGTGAACCGGACGGCGCGGTAACCTCTTCTCGCCCCATGATCCGGAAGCTTCTTATTGCGAATCGAGGCGAGATTGCCGTGCGGGTCATCCGCGCGGCGCGGGAGATGGGCATTCGGACCGTCGCCGTTTACAGTGAAGCCGACTCCAAGCAGATCCATGTCGCTCTTGCCGATGAAGCCGTCTGTCTCGGCCCGCCGGAACCTAGGGCGAGTTATCTCGATATGGGCAAGGTGCTCGCGGCGACCAAGCAGACGGGAGCCGATGCTATCCATCCTGGCTATGGATTCCTCAGCGAGCGGGCTGAGTTCGCCGAGGCTTGTGGCAAGACTGGAATCATTTTTGTTGGCCCGCCGGCTTCCGCGATGCGAAAGCTGGGTGCGAAGATCGATGCCAAGCAGCTTGCCGTCAGCGTGGGCGTGCCGGTAACTCCTGGCTTCTTTGAATCCGGGGCAAGCAAGGATAAGCTTAAGGCGGCAGCCGTCAAAATTGGCTTTCCTGTGATGCTGAAGGCATCGGCGGGAGGAGGAGGCCGAGGCATGCGCGTGGTGTGTGATGCCGATCAGTTCGACGAGGAGCTTGCAATCGCCTCGGACGAAGCGCTGAAGGCGTTTGGCGATGGCGCAATGATGGTCGAGAAGCTGATTGAGCGCCCGCGGCACATCGAGGTGCAGGTTCTGGCGGACGGGCACGGCAACGTGGCGTGCCTGTTCGAGCGCGAATGCTCGATTCAAAGGCGGCATCAGAAGCTGATCGAGGAGTCGCCGTCTCCTGTTATGTCCGGAACCTCCATCCCCCAACCCCCTCCTCCATTTGCCGGAAAGGCAGGCAACGACCGGCAGCCCCGCGCCGCGCAAATGGAAGAGGGGGCGCTATGGCCGCGCATGCGGGACGCGGTGCGCTCGCTCATTCTTGGAGCAGGTTATGTGGGGGCGGGGACGGTTGAGTTTATGTTCGACGAGGCGACTGGCGAGTTCTACTTCTTGGAAGTCAACGCGCGGCTGCAAGTCGAACATCCCGTGACGGAAATGATTACGGGGCTCGATCTCGTGAAGTGGCAGCTACGGATCGCATCAGGGGAAACGCTCGACATAACCCCCGCGCTACTCGCGGGAGATCGGCGTGAAATCAGGGGACATGCGATCGAGGCGCGGATCGTCGCCGAGGATCCAGCCTCCGGCTTCTTGCCGAGCGTCGGCCAGATTCTCGCGTGGGCGGAGCCGAAGGCGCCGGGAATAAGAGTGGACACCGGGTATGGGCCGGGCGCGGAGATTCCGCGCTACTACGATTCCCTCATCGCAAAGGTGATCGCCCACGCCGAAACCCGCGACGAGGCGATCAACCGCCTGCGCGCCGCGCTGCTCGATTTTCACATTTTGGGGGTCAAAACCGATGTCGCTTTTCTCCTCGAGGTTCTGGACCACGAAGATTTTAGAGCCGGCAAGTCCGATACCGGTTTCTTGGGCCGTGAGTTCTCGGAATGGCACCCGGCCAGCAAGGTTCCTGCAGAGCTTGCAGGTATCGCGGCGCGGGCCATGTCTGCTCGATCCGATGGCCAGGAATGCCCACCCGCTGTTGGAGTCTGGGACGTGGCCGATACCTTCCGTCTGTCCAAGCAGCCGTAGCTCTGGCACCCGCCATCCGCCATCCCATATCCGATATCGGTACACTCCCGCCTTAGAGTGAAGGTCCTCGTCATCGGCTCCGGTCCCATCGTCATCGGCCAGGCGGCGGAGTTCGATTATGCCGGCACTCAGGCATGCAAAGCGCTGCGCGAGGAGGGGCACACGGTGGTGCTCATCAACTCGAATCCGGCGACGATCATGACCGATCCGGAGGTTAGCGACGCGCTCTACATCGAGCCTCTCAATGTCGATTTCTGCGAGCGCGTGATTGCCCGTGAGCGGCCCGATGCGCTACTGCCGACCCTCGGCGGGCAGACGGGCTTGAACCTGGCTACCCAGCTCGCCGACGGCGGGGTGCTGGAGAAGTACGGCGTCCGCGTCATCGGCACGCCGCTGTCGGCGATAAGGAAGGCTGAGGACCGCGAACAATTTCGCGAGCTAATGCGGGAAATCAAGGAGCCGGTCCCTGAGAGCTGGATCATCGAAACGGTGGATCAGTTGGAAGCAGTTCTCGATGTAGTTCCTTACCCTTGCATTATCCGGCCCGCCTATACGCTGGGCGGCACCGGCGGCGGGGTTGCGAATACTCCCGAAGAACTGCTGGAGATCGGCGGCCGAGGGCTGAAGCTGTCAATGCGCAGCCAGATCATGGTCGAGCGGTCGTTGCTCGGCTGGAAGGAGGTCGAGTACGAGGTGATGCGCGACCGCCGGGGCAACTGCATCACGGTTTGCAACATGGAAAACCTCGACCCGATGGGTGTGCACACGGGGGATTCGATCGTGGTTGCGCCTTCGCAGACACTGAGCGACATCGAGTACCACATGCTGCGGACGGCGTCGCTCAAGATCATCCGGGCGCTTGGGATCGAGGGCGGGTGCAACGTTCAGCTTGCGGTGAACCCGGAGAGCTTCGACTACTACATCATCGAAGTGAACCCGCGTGTGTCTCGCTCGTCCGCGCTGGCTTCGAAGGCGACGGGTTATCCGATCGCGCGGGTGGCGGCGAAGATCGCGGTGGGCCGGACACTCGATGAGATCGACAATCAGGTCACCGGAACGACCAAGGCGGCCTTCGTGCCGGCGCTCGACTACTGCGTGGTGAAGATCCCGCGCTGGCCGTTCGACAAGTTTCCGAATGCGGATCGGTCGCTGTTTACGCAGATGAAGGCGACTGGGGAGGTCATGGCGATCGACCGCTCGTTCGAAGCTGCTCTGATGAAGGCGGTGCGCGGCCTTGAAGTGAAGCGCAAGGATCTAAGCAGTGGCATGGCTGGCCCAGCCCTGGGTACCCCGCCCGGTCATGACTCTGCCCGGTCCATGCTCGCAAGTCGAGCAAGCGGGCCGTGGCTGGGACGTCCCGCCCCAGAGCCGCCTGCGGAATTTATCAATCCGGATCGGGAAATCCAGCGACGTCAGGGTACGTTCCTTCCACATTGGACACAAGCAGGTGGCACGTACGCCGTCACGTTTCGCCTTGCTGACTCCTTACCATCAGGGGTACGGGACCAGCTCAAGTGGGAGCGCGAGCACATGCAGCGGTTGTATGAGGGGGGCTACGTTGTTGGGAGTGAGGATCAACAGCGAGGAGACTGGCTCTTTTCCGAGAAGGTGGATAGCCTTCTGGCAGCCGGCGCGGGCTCTTGCGTTTTGCGAGAACCCGAACATGCACGGGCTGTTGCAAATGCTTTGGAGCACTTCAACGGAGATCGATACACGCTCTTTGCGTGGTGCATCATGCCCAACCACGTCCACGCCGTGGTTCGACCACACGCTCCGCATGAACTTCCCGAGATCCTCCATTCATGGAAGTCTTTTGCGGCGAAGGAAGTCAATCGAGCACTTGACAGAACCGGTGAACTATGGCTCGAAGAATACTACGACCACCTGATTCGTGACGCGATCGATTTTGCTCGCCAACTTGCTTACATCACGGCCCATCCAGTCAAAGCGGAGTTGGGAGAATGGCCTTGGGTCTGGCCAATGGGTGACAGCACTACGGCGTGCCCTGGGGCGGGACACCCCAGCCACGACTCGGACTTGGAGCAACGTCTCCGTAAACCTACCGATGAGCGCTTGTGGGCGCTGGCAGAGGCCCTTCGAGCAGGCTGGAGTGTTGACGATGTGAACCGCGTCAGCCGCGTGGACAAGTGGTTCCTTCGGAAAATAGAAAAAATCGTCACCCTCGAACGTCGGCTCTCGACCCTGCACGAGCATGCGAAGGCGCCGGAAAAGATGTTTGAAATCCTGACGGATGCCCTGACTTGCGGCTATACGCGCGAGTCGATCGAGCGGCTGGCCGGTGTGACGGAAGAGCTCAAGCTGGATCTGCGCGCGCTGCGCACTTGGAGCATGGCGCAGATGTCCGAGGGTGAGATAGAGTCCGTTCAATCGATGCGCTATTCGTTCGGCACCGACAAAGCGAAGAGTGCAGGGATCACCCACCAATTGAAGGCAGATGCGGCGGCCGGTCGAATAATGTCCAGCAAGGACTTCTATTCCAAGTACAGGCTGGACGACCCGGTCTTTCTCAGTCGCATGTACGTAGCCGGCGAACTCGGAACTGCCCGCGTTCCGCAAGCGGTGTACAAGATGGTGGATACCTGCGCCGGCGAGTTCGAATCGCATACCCCCTACTACTACAGCACCTATGAAGCCGAAGACGATGCGGTCCCCGGCTAAAATCATGACCATGGTCAAGCGCCCTCTCATTCTCGCAAGCCTTGCGCTGGCGGTGGCCGCATCGGCAGACAAGCCGATCACCATCACCTTTCTGCACAGCAACGACATGCATGCGCATATGGAAGGCGCGACGATCCAGAAGAAGCAGTACGGAGGCTACGCGCGGCAGATGACTCTCATCGAGCGATTCCGCGGCAAGGATCCGAACGTGGTGCTTCTCAACGCCGGCGACACGTTTCAGGGGACGCTGTACTTCAACGTCTATGAGGGACTCGCGGATCTGGCCTATATGAATGCCGCGCGGTACGACGCGATGTGTCTCGGCAACCATGAATTTGATCGGGGTCCGGCGACGCTCAGCAACTTCGTCAAGCGAGCCCAGTTTCCAATCTTGGCGACGAACCTGGACTTTGCGAATGAGCCGGCGCTGCGGGACTTGGTGAAGCCTTTTTCGATTCTCACCGTCGGGGGGCAGCGGCTGGGTGTAGTGGGGGCGATCACCCCTGATGTCTTCGATATCTCCAGCCCTGGGCCGAACATCAAACTGCGCGACCTCCGCATGAGTGTTCAGAGTTCGGTAGATGAACTAACAAAGATGGGCGTGAACAAGATCGTGCTCCTTACTCACATCGGCTACGAGGTCGACAAGGAACTCATTGCACAGTTGCACGATGTGGACGTCGTGATTGGCGGGCACAGCCACTCGCAGCTTGGTACGCCAGCATTGCCAGGTTGGACAAATCCTGAAGGCCCATATCCGACGATGGTCAGGGACCAGCAAGGGCGTGCGGTGCCCATCGTGCAGTGCTGGGAATGGTCAAAGGTTTTCGGGCACTTGCAGGTGCGCTTCGACGGCCAGGGGCACATCGTTACGATTCTCGATGCGAAGCCGGTCGTAGTCGATGAGAGCATTCCGGAGGATGGTCGTGTCGCCAGTCTCATCGCGGCCCTGCAGAAGCCAATCGCCTCCCTTCAGAACCAGGAAGTCGGTTTCACGATCACCGGGTTGGCGCGGGGAAATGCAAACCCGATGGGCAGCGTGATCGCGGATGCGATGTTGGCGGCGACGGCGAAATCCGGTGCGGTGGCGGCGTTCGTGAACGCGGGCGGGGTTCGGTCGAATCTGGAGGGCGGGAAAATCACCTACGGCTCGGCGATCTCGGTGCAGCCGTTCAACAACACCCTGGTGTTACTCGATCTGACTGGCACAGAGCTTAAGGCGGCGTTCGAGGAGTCGGTCGCGGATGCGGCCAAAACGGGGGGACTACTTTATCCAAGCGCGGCGACTAGCTACACCGTCGACTTTTCCAAGCAGCCCGGCAATCGAATAAGCGACATCGTCGTTGCCCGTCAGGCACTCGACTTGGCCAAGACTTACCGCGTCGCGCTGCCGAGCTTTTCGGCGGGTGGTGGAGACGCCCACGTGGCACTAAAGAACAGCCAAGGCAAGCGGACGAACACGGGCCTCCTCGACATCGACGCCCTGGTGGATTACTTGAGGGTACACAATCCAATTACGGCACCTGAGGGTCGCGTAAGGCGCATGGGCGGATGATGCGATAGACTCCTGTCATGACTGAGCGACTCACCAAGAACGAAATGTGCGACCGGTTTCGCTCGGAATGGCTTGTCATTGTCGAACCCGAGCACGATACCCAGAGACGAGTTGTTGCAGGAAGAGTCCTCGCGCACGGCACCGATAAGGCAAAGGTCTATGCTTCCGCAAACGAGTCAGCTTTCTCTCACATCGCGTTTATGTTTACAGGTCCGTTGCGAAGGGATGTCGCGTTCATCCTGTGATCTTCGAGTTCGACCCGACTGACATCCTTATTCGCGTGCCTGCAACGATTACCTTTGGTGGGGGCGCGTACGATTTAGCTTGCGCAATCGATACTGGAGCAACCAAGACGGTCGTGGACCAGACGGTATTGCAAGCGATGGGCGTGAGCACGGACGGCGAGCCCTCCGAAGAAATCGTTACAGCTAGCGGGATTAGCCGTGCGATAGCCGTGAAAGTAGCATCGTTCGAAGCTCTTGCACGCATAAGGTCTGATTTCCAAGTGCCCGCCTTTGATCTTCCACAAGCTCTGGGAATCGATGCCTTGATCGGCCTCAACTTCTTCCGCACCACCGACCTCACCATCGACAGCATCAACGGCTATATCGAGGTCCGGGAAAGTTGAAGGAAACCGTCCTCGTCCTGGGCTCAGGTCCAATTCGGATCGGCCAGGGTATCGAGTTCGACTACTCCTGCGTGCACTGCGTGTGGGCACTACGCGAGATGGGTTATCGCGCGATCATCATCAACAACAATCCGGAGACCGTCTCAACTGACTTTGACACCGGCGACGGGCTGTATTTCGAGCCCGTGACGCTGCCTGATGTCCTCAACGTCATTCGGCACGAGAGGCCCATCGGCGTTGTGTGCCAGTTCGGCGGGCAGACTGCCATCAATCTTGCCGAGGGGCTCAAGCATAACGGAATCGAGGTCCTCGGAACCTCGCCCGAGACGATCGCGATGGCGGAGGACCGGGAACAGTTCGATGCCCTGTTGGAGCGGCTGGACATCCCACGCCCCAAGGGGAAAGCCGTCCGCTCGTTGGCCGCAGCCGCCATGGTCGCCGAGGAAGTGGGCTACCCGGTGCTCGTTCGCCCCAGCTTTGTCCTCGGGGGAAGGGCGATGGAGATCGTTTACTCTCAGGAGCATCTTCGTGGTTTCTACGGCGAGGCGGAGCAGGCGAATCCTGGACAGCCCGTGCTGGTCGATAAGTACATCCTCGGCAAGGAAGCTGAGGTCGACGTTATCTCTGACGGCGAGGACACCATCATTCCCGGCATCATGGAGCACATCGAACGGGCGGGAGTGCACTCGGGCGATTCCATGGCTGTCTATCCGGCCATTTCTTTATCCCTAGAGATTCAGGCGCAGATCGTCACGAGCGCATGCCAGATCGCGCGTGAACTGGGCGTGAAGGGCTTGATGAATATCCAGTTCGTGATTGCCGATGAGCAGGCGTATGTGCTCGAAGTCAACCCACGCGCAAGCCGGACCGTGCCGTACCTCAGCAAGGTCACCGGCATCGCGATGGTCGATCTCGCGACGCGATGCATGATGGGCCAGAAGCTGCACGATCTAGGATTTGAGAGCGGGCTTTGGGCTCTGCGGCGCTCCTCTGACGAGGGCGGTGAACCGGCTTGTGCCCTCCCCGAAGTAGCCGAACAATTTGGATTGGACAATCCAAAATCGGCGCGTCCGCGCTTTCCGGGTTATGTGATCCCGGAGCGAGCCTTCGAGGATCGGACGGCGGAGATTCCAGCTCCGATTGTGTACGCGATCAAGGCACCGGTCTTCTCGTTCCAAAAGCTCAACCGCGTGGAGCCGAGCTTAGGCCCTGAGATGAAGTCAACGGGCGAGATTCTTGGCATCGACAACACTTACTCAGGCGCACTATACAAGGCGATGGTTGGGAGTGGCGTCCATTTCAAGGGCGACGGCTGCGTCATCCTCACGGTGCGCGACGCGGACAAGACCGACGCCATCCTGATCGCCCGTGAGCTGACCGAAGCGGGCCGCAAGGTCGCCGCTACGCCCGGCACCGCAAAGGTGCTGCATGACAATGGGATCGAGTGTGAATCGGTCGCGAAGATCGGCGATGGCGCGCCGAACCTGTTGGAGCTCATTCAGAGCGGCGCCGTCAGTCTAATGATCAACACCGCCGAGCTCAATGAACATGCCGAGAGCGACGCCGCCCGCATCCGGCGAGCCTGCATCGAGACGGGGGTGCCGTGCGTGACCAGCATCGACACCGCTAGCGCGCTCATTCATGCTCTCGAGGTCTTCAGCGATCCTTCCCGAGCCCAATGCCTGCGGCTCGAGGAGTATTTCGCACCTGCCTAAGGAGGCGGGCCGCCGCGCTGGCCCATGCCGCCAAACGTGGCGATCATCTTCCAGAACGGATTTTTCTTCAACGATTCCTTGCGATCGGCGATGGCTTTAACGAAGTCGGCCGGCAACGCCGACATCTTGTACACCGGCCCATCCTTTGGAACCTGATCGTCGTTCAGGGTGCCCTTCTGGCTCACGCCGTCGGCCACCACGAAGGTGAAATTCAAGATCGTTCGGGTGCCGATCCTGAGATCGTCGAGAGTCGGAATCGAGCTTGCCATCTGGGACGACTTCATCTCGTCCTTCATGTAGTCGAGCAGGCCAAGCTCGGTAGGGCCGAGCATGGCGGCGCGGGCGAAGTCGGTGCTGGAGGTCTGCGCCTGAGCGACCGGCTCGACGCTGGCAGTGATGTTGATCACGCCATTAGCGGGAAGGCCGTTCGCCATGATCTCGGTCGGCTCGGTGCGATAATCGCCCTCGCTCCCGCCGCTGAATCGTGATATCTGCTTCATCATCGTGTTCGTCAGCGGGTCGCCGGCAGGCGCCGCGCCATCGACATCGAGATCAGTCTCCTCTCCGAACAGCATCTTTTGAACGAGGCCCCGTTGAGTCGGATCGAGCCGGCTAAAGGGAATACGTTCGCCCTGCCTGAGCCCCTGCTTCTGCGTCACCGAAAGAGTTCCGTACAGGCGTACAAGATTCCAATTGACGAGGCCCGTCATGCCCTGCTCAAGGACGTTGGGAGCGAACAACAAGACGTACATCGTGCTCGCAGGTGCGTCCGTCATCGGCGCGGGATTGCGAAGGGCGTAGGCCGCGACATCGTCGAGACTGGCGTAGCCATTGGAGACCGACGCGGCAATGAGGGTGCGCAGCGCCACGCGATCCGTTCGCTGCTCGCGCGCTTCCACTGGGTTAGCGGGTCGGACCGTCATCCAGCCCGACGCATCAGTAACTTTGGCTTGCGCCTCGATGCTCTTAAGAAAGGAGTCGGTCGTTAGCTTCGGGGCAGTGCTCATGTTGCTGAACAGCGAAAGCACTCCGTCTGGAAGGTTGGCTACGAGTTGCTCCTTCTTGTCCTTAGCCGCCGCGATCAGGCCCTCGGAATAGACAAATGAGAGCGGATCATGGTTGACGGGATCGTGAAGAGTTTCGAGCAGCTTGGGTGTTAGCTTGAGCCTTGAGCCTCCGCCCATCGCACCAATCGCTCCGCCCGCTTCATAGATTTCCTTCGCGTACGGAGACAACTCGACGGTCACGCCGGTTGGCGGAGGGGTTGGCTTTTTAGGTGTGGCGAAGGATGCCGGATCGAAGCCCACGTCGATACCAAGGGGAACCATTTGCTGCGCCAGGACTTTGCCGTCAGCATCGTAGAGCTTTACCTGGAGCGTCAGCCCTACGAATCCTTGCCGAGTTGCTACGACGAGAGCTTTTGCCGGCGTTCCCGTGATCACCTTCGGCTTCTTGGGCATGAATATCGCCATGAATGCCTGAGTGTCGGGCTCCTGAGCGGCCTTTGCCGGCTCGTCGGCCTTCACCGCCGCCGCGATCGCGTTATGCTCTTTGACGAATTCGAAGATCAATGACATCGCGACTGCAGGCAGAGGCCGTTGCATAGAGGTCGGCGCCGTCGAGAAGACGACGCGTTGACCTTTACCGATCGAGGCAAGGCCATCGATGCCAATGGCTCGCGCCAATCCGCTCAACGCGCCGCCCCCTGTCACCGCCATAAACACTCGCATATCCTGCTGATCGGGCTTTGGTTTCGCGGCTTCCTTTTGGGCATCCTCTATTTTCTTCAGCGCGGCGGCGATGCGGTCGCGATATTCGCGCTGCACTTGCTGCTCTTCGCGCTGCCTTGCCGCCGAGCTTGGCACGAGGTAGGTTATGTCGCCTTCCTTGGTCCACGTTCCGGATGTGACGGAGGCGATCTGAGCAAGGACCTGCGCCAAGGGCGCGTTCGTCAGGTGCAAGATCACGATCTCCGTGCGCATCGCTGGCGAGCAGTCGAGCTTGACACCGGTTTGCTTGGCAATCGTTTCGATTGCGACCTTGGCTGGAACCGCCGCAGTCGTGTACGTGACGGTTTGCGTAGCGGCTAGCGAGCAGCAGGCAAGAACGGCGAAGAAAAGGAGTTTCCGCACGACTACAGTGTGCGCCACTTCGCCGATATCGGCTAGGACCGCTTGATTCGGTCGAGCTTAGCGAACACAACGAGCGCTAGGACTGCTCCGGCCATGTCGAGCAAGACGTCCCAAAACGAACCCTGCCTATTCGGCATCGTTGATTGGCGCAGCTCATCGAAGCTCGCAAAGCTCAGTGCGAACTGCGCGCCCGCCTTGAGCGCCGTCCTGCGGTTTGCTCCATTTGCCAGCATCGTCCGCGCTCCGACGGTCGCGACCGCGGCATAGAACGAGACGTGGATGATCTTCCGCACCGCGACCACGACATGCTCGGCGTTTATGTGCGAATAACCGAAGGTGCGCATAAACCACTCGATCATCGGGTCGGCACCGCCCTTCCCACTGCTGAAATAGGAGATTAGCCACCCCAGGAAAAACAGCACGAGAAGCGGGACGAGCTTCGGACGTCGCTCCGAACGGGCCGCGCCTAGAACTAGGCCGACAGTATCGAACGCGACTGTTAGGAGAAGTCCGTGAAGCAGATCTTGGCGGTAGCTGTCGAAAGGCTCGCTCGCTCCCGACACGATCCAGAGGTAACAGACGAGGCTAAAGAACAGCGAGTTGCCAAACACGGCGGGTCCATAGGCTCGCAGGCTAGGTCCGAGTTGAAGGAGAAGCGCCACAGCAAGCCCCAGGGCGCAAGGCATCCATAAGGTGGGGCGACCGGGCCAAAAGCTCACTAGAGCCAGAACAGGAACGGCGAACGCGAGCGCGAGCCCAACCGCCCTTGCCAGCCCCTTCCCCACGTTATGGCTTTCCGTCCGCGATCAGGGCGACGCGATATGACTGCATCGACTTCACCCGGAAGACTCCCGCGACGATCGCGGGGTTTTTGGCAACGAATTCTTCCGCATCGGCGGGATTTGCTGCTTCAAAGATTGCGATCCCGACAAACGGCGGCTCGGTCGTCCGCCCCGCGAGGATAAGATTTCTTGCTGCAAGCTGTGATTTCAGGTAGCCAAAATGCTCGCCCACGATGCGCGCCTCGTCCTCGGTCGGGCCGTTTGGCATGTCTTCTCGCACAGGCTCGATGAAGAGGATGAACTGTTCGCGCTCCATTTCTTCTAGATTGGCAGAATGTATGCTTGCATGCAATGGAAGACATCTCTACCGATAATTCGGTCCTGCGGCTCAAAGGCGAATTCGAAGCCTTCACCGCTCGCGAGCTGTTTGACCACTTCGTCGTGCCTGAGCTGCTCGTAAAGTGGTGGCCGCAGGAGGCGACGGTCGATCCACGCCAGGGCGGGCGCTACGAATACCGCTGGCCCTCTCGGGAGTGGGTGCTTACTGGCGAGTTCACGACCTTTGACCCCGGCATGAGATTGGGCTTTACCTGGTCGTGGAGCCACGAACCCTCCATCGCGCCTCGCAAGGTGGACATCGAGTTCAAAAACGGCGATCCCTGCGCTCGCGTGATTATCACCCACGGCCCGTTTGGCGATTCTCAGGCCGAGCAGGTAGACCGCTCGGCGATCCGGGAAGGCTGGATTCACTTCGCGATGCGGCTCGCGGGACTTCGGAAGGGCGAAGCGAGCTAGAGAATCGCCCGCTAAAGACCGGCGGCTACTTCGGGCTAGTCGATCTTGCCAAACCGATAGCGCAGAAGCGTCCAGAAAGCAGCTGGGGCGTCGGTCCAGCGGATTTTCTTGCCCGCTGCCTTGTTTCGGGGAGTGTAGGTGATCGGGAGCTCTACGATCCGCTCCCCCATCCGGTAAGCCTTCGCGGTCACTTCGGGGCAGAATTCGAATCGGGTGCATTGCAGGTTCATGCCTTGCAGCAGCTCCGTCTTGAAGGCCTTATAACAGGTTGCCTCGTCAGTCAGGCGCTGGCCGTAGAGCACACGCACGGCGGTGCGGAGCATACGGTTGACGATTCGATTCGGGAGGGCCATCTGACGCGACAGCCCCTTGGAGAATCGGGTGCCGTAGACAACGTTCGCTTCGCCCTTGAGGATCGGCTCAACCAAGGCTGGAATTTCCTCGGGGGCGTATTCGAGGTCGGCGTCTTGGACGATCACCGCTTCGCCTTTGGCGAACGGCAGCGCTTGTCGGATGGCCGCGCCCTTGCCTCCACGAGTCTTGTTGGTCAGGACCTGGATTCGGTTTCCATAACCGGCGAGGATCTTCGGCGTCGCGTCGGAGCTGCCGTCGTCAATAACGATTACTTGGGTGGTGATGGGCAACGCAAGCAGCCTGTCAACCACCTCGCCAATCGTCTCCTGCTCGTCGAGCGCAGGCACGAGCACGGTCACAGCGGGGCGGTCGGTTGGCATCGGCGGCTTGAGGATACTCCCGGAGGCGCGCTTCCCCTGCTTGGTGGGCATCAGCTTGTTCCTACGTCTAGCGCAACAGAGGCGGAGCCAACTCCGTGCCCGGACGCGCAGCAGTATTGTCATCCTGGAACTGCGCGAGGAACGAGCGCGAGTGTAATGATCTGTCATTGGAGGCATTTGCGCGTGAACTGCCGCGTAACCACAGGTAGATCGTTCCAGTTCGCCAGCTCACTTTCAGGATGACAAAGAGTTGCCGTTCAATAACCGCCTTTGAGATAGCTCCGGCCGGAGTCGTCGGAACGGGGAAAGGAATGTCCCCGCCACTGGTTTAGGACTCGTTATACGGTTTCGATCGTAATTTGATCGTTGGTGAAGACGCAAATCTCGCCGGCGATCCGCATGGACTCTCGGGCGATTTGCTCGGCATCCATCTTGGTGTTCGCCACAAGCGCTCGGGCGGCGGCGAGGGCGAAGGGGCCGCCGGAGCCGATGCCCGCGACGCCGTCGTCCGGCTCGATGACGTTGCCGTCTCCGCTGACCAGGAGGAGGCCCTCCGTGTCAGCGACGAGCATGAGCGCGTTCAGCTGGCGAAGGATCTTGTCGGTGCGCCAATCCTTGGCGAACTCGACGGCGGCGCGCTTGAGATTGCCACTGAAGGCTTCGAGCTTCGTCTCGAACCGGTCCTGTAGAGCCTGCGCGTCGGCGACGCTTCCGGCGAAGCCGCAGACCACTTTGCCGTTGCCGAGACGCCGCACCTTTTTCGCCTTGTGCTTGAGAATGGTGGCTTCGCCGAGGGTCACCTGGCCGTCGGCGGCGATGGCGGTCTTCCCGTCCCGTCGCACGCCGACGACGGTTGTTGATCGGATCATGGTTGATGATGACCGCTATTGGGTATTGGGTGTTGAAGTCAGTCCCGAGTTATCCGATATTTTGCGGGCCAGGCCATGGGATCGCTTTCGTTGCCCGTGCGGTCAATGGCGGTGATGACGACCGCGTCGGGTTTGCCTGGAACCGAGATCGTGGATTGCTCGGCGGAGATCAGATCCGCGGTCCACTTCCCTGCGCGCTGCACGTAGACACACACCCAGCGGAGACTGTCGCCGTTTCCGCCGGGCCCCCAGAAGAAGCTGGTCTGCCCAGATGTGCCCTCGCCCGTTGGACGGAGGTTGGGACGCTTGGGACGCGTCGATCCCAGCCAGGGCGACGCGGGGACTAGCGCACGTTCGGCGTACAGCGTGGCCAACCTGTCCGACACGCCGTCGGCGTTATGCATCAGCGCGCGCATGCTGAAGTGGATGTTGCCAGTCGCGCCGGGCTGGTCTCGGGTTACTCTGACCTGGTCCGCGATCTCGCTGGACGGCCAGGTGGCGCTGCCCATTTCGGCCGGGTCGGTGCGACTCGTGTAGTTGCCGATCCAAAGGTGCCGCTTCTTGATGTTCTGCTCCACCCACCATCGCAGGAGCACCGGATACGACTGGGCGGCAGGGTTGATCTTCCAGTAAAGCTGCGGCGCCATGTAGTCGCACCAGCCCTTCTGCAGCCACTTTAGCGGGTCGGCGTAGAGATCGGCATATTGATCCATCCCCGCCTTGATCGACGACGGGTAGCCGGGGCGGTAGATGCCGAACGGAGAGATACCGAACTTCACCCACGGCTTGATTTTGTGTATGCCTTCGTACACATCCTGCACAAATCCATCGACATTGGCTCGCCGCCAGTTGTCGCGAGACATCTTTCCTCCCGCCGCCCTGTAGGCGCCGTAGCTGCGATCGTCGGGAAACTCGATCATATTTCCGGACGAATCCTTCTCCTTGTAGGGATAGAAGTAGTCGTCGATGTGGATGCCGTCGACGTCGTAACGCTTCACCACATCGAGCATCACCGCCAGCGAGTGGCGCTGGGTCTCCTTCTCGCCCGGATCGAGCCAGAGAAACCCGCCGTACTTTTTCACGATTGAG
>JBBREM010000050.1:0-17940 GCA_038202925.1 Fimbriimonadales bacterium
CGACAGATCCGAGATATTCGCTCTCCGCGCCGATCGGAATCTGGATCGGAGCCGCGTTCGCGCCGAGGCGCTCCTTGATACGGGCGAGCACGACGACGAAGTCCGCGCCGAGGCGGTCCATCTTGTTCACGTAGATGATGCGCGGGACGCCGTATTTGTTGGCCTGACGCCAAACTGTTTCGGACTGCGGCTGAACTCCGCCAACCGCGCAGAAGACCGCCACGCAGCCGTCGAGCACGCGCAGGGACCGCTCGACTTCAACCGTGAAGTCGACGTGCCCAGGCGTATCGATGATGTTGATCTTGTGCTCGGGCATGTCCTTCTTGCTGCCCGACCAGAAGCAGCTTGTGGCCGCCGAGGTGATCGTGATGCCTCGCTCCTGCTCCTGCTCCATCCAGTCCATGGTCGCAGCCCCCTCATGCACCTCGCCCATCTTGTGCGACTTGCCGGTGTAAAAGAGGATTCGCTCGGTCGTGGTCGTCTTTCCCGCATCGATATGAGCGGCAATTCCGATATTCCTTACGAATTCTAGCGGGTGACTACGGGCCATTTTCTTCTTCTCGTTTCGATCAATACAGTCGGGCCGGGGACAAGTTTGGAGTTCAGGCAACAAAAAGCCCCTCGCATCGCAGCAGGGGCGGACAGTGTGCCGGATTCTCTAAGCTTGAACCTGGGTTGTGGCCTCCTGCATGTTCTACGTCTCCGCGCACCCCATCGTGCGCTTACTCACTAGGGATTATGGGCTGTTCGGCGGCTGGATTGCAATGCGTGGGCAAAAGCGCCCACAGGCGTAGAATGAACGTAATGGACGAGCCTCAAGAAGACCGCCTCGGGATGACGGACGAGCAGTGGGCTGCGTTTCAGAAGTACACGCATGGATTTGGCGACCAGGACGAGAACGGCGTGGATATATCCCTGCTCCGTGCGAACCTTAAGCTAACTCCGACCGAGCGACTGGAAAAAATGCGACGCTTTGCCTTGTCGCTGCAGCGAATGAACCCGAGGAAATTTGGCTGAACTTGGCTTCGAAGATCTTCTGCGGATCCTGCACGGAGGCGGCGTTCGATTCGTTCTGATCGGAGGTCTTGCGATGCAGGCACATGGCTCGGCGAATGTCACCTTCGACATTGACGTGCTGTATGCCAGGGACTCAGAGAACCTACGTAGCTTGGTGGAAGCTCTCGCTCCGCTCCAGCCAAAGCTGCGGAATGCGCCTCCTGATCTGCCGTTCCACTTCGATGAGAGAACGCTTCAGAACGCGCTGAACTTGACGTTGTCCACGGATCTCGGTGCCCTCGATATCCTTGCCGACGCTCCTGGCGGTCCGATCGATGGTGTGTTCGAACGGAGCGAGCTCAAGGAACTCTTTGGTATTCCGGTTCGGGTTGCTTCTATAGATGACCTGATAGCAATGAAAGAGGCTGCCGGGCGCCCCAAGGATATCGCGCATCTATACGAGTTGCGGGCGTTGAAGAAGCTGATCGATCAAGGCTCTTAAAAACCTCTATCAAGCCTCCGCCTCGGTTGCGCAGTCGGCTCATGAGATGACTGGGAGTCAGGGGTTATGGGCTGTTTCCCCCTGCAATTGCAATGAGCGACCGTGTGGAGTGCGCGGACCTGGCCGGGCTATTGATCAGCGCGACCTGTCGCGCTGCCTCACACGGACTCAGCAAAGCAAAGCGCCGCAAGGCTTACGCTAGTCCGACCTGGATTAGATTGAGGTGACGCACACCCTCGGCGCTTGGCGGGGGAAGCGCGCCAAGAGCAGTTGCAGGTCAGCTTCGCTGTCAAACAGTTTGCCGGTCAGTTCTTGCAACTGATCGTCAACACCAAGCGCGAAGATTGTGTCTCGCATAGGGTCCCTGGCAGATCGTAGGATTCGGGCGACCGAAACTAGAACCGATAGTGCGCGAAGGCCTTGTTGGCTTCCGCCATTCGGTGCGTGTCTTCGCGCTTCTTGATCGTCGCGCCAGTGTTGTTGTACGCGTCGAACAGCTCGTTGGCAAGACGATCCATCATCGTCTTCCCTGATCTCTTACGCGCCTGGCCGACCAACCATCGCAGGGCGAGGGTCCTTCGGCGGTCCGGACGGACTTCCATGGGCACCTGATAGGTCTGTCCACCCACACGGCGAGGCCTTACCTCGACGGCGGGCATGACATTCTGCAGGGCCTTCTCGAATATCTCGATCGCCGGCACTCCGGCTTTCTCTTCGGCCATCGCCATCGCGCCGTAGAAAATCTTCTCGGCGGTGACCTTCTTGCCGTCGAGCATCATTCGGTTGATAAAGCGCTGAACCATTTCCGAGCCGTAGATCGGATCGGGCAGGATGATTCGCTTGGGGGCGGCACCTTTGCGTGGCATTATTTCGCCGCCTTCGGCCGCTTCGTGCCGTACTTGCTGCGACCCTGCATGCGCTTGGAAGCGCCGGCCGTCTGCTGCGTACCTCGAACGATGTGATAGCGAACGCCGGGCAGGTCCTTGACGCGGCCTCCGCGCACGAGAACGACTGAGTGCTCCTGCAGGTTATGGCCTTCGCCGGGGATGTACGCGGTGACCTCGATGCCGTTGGTAAGGCGGACACGGGCGACCTTTCGGAGCGCCGAGTTCGGCTTCTTCGGGGTGACCGTTCGGACGATCGTGCACACGCCGCGCTTAAACGGGTTGCTCTTCAGCGCGGGTGATTTCGATTTCACCTTCGGGACGTGCCTTCCCTTGCGTACTAACTGATTAACTGTCGGCATTCATTCCTCTTTGTTTCGTCTTTGGGGCAACAAAAAACCCCTCGCATCACGCAAAAGGGGCAGGCAGTTCCGGTTCTAAATCCTTAAACCTGGTTGTGGTCGTTGGCCTCGAATCCGAGCCTCGCCTCCTACTCGTCGTGATGCATCGCTTCGCTTACGGCTAGGCGACCTGTGAATTATGGAAGCATCGATGCCGATGTGTCAAGTGCCCACCCTACGGACGAAGCACGTGTAGCCGTCACGGCATGTGAAGTCGGGATCCCAGTGCGCGCAAAATGTGCAGCCTGCGGTACGTGCGAAGCACGTGTAGCCGTCACGGCATGTGACGCAAAGGACCGTAGGGGTCGCGAGGTGTCCGCTACGCTACGGGCCTCGGCCTAAGGGCTCGCTCGAAACCGCTGGATAATATCTTGTGCTCTCCTTCCTCCTCGCGACCGCCCTGCTGCCCAACCTGACCCCGGCGCAGCTTGAGGAAGACCTCCACGTGCTGCGGCAAAGCCTGGAGGAAGGCCACCCCGGCATCTACCGCTACACCTCGAAGCTACAAATGAACCGCGCCTTCGGTGCAACCGGCACCCATCTCGCCCAGCCCATGACCGCGACGCAGCTCTGGCGCTCCCTGGTGCCGATCGTAGGCATGGTCAAATGCGGGCATACCGCGCTAACCCTCTCGCCCGAAGCCCGCACCGAACTCACCGAACACGTGCCCCTCCTGCCGATCCAGATCAAGGATATCGGCGGACGCCTGTACGTCCAGCGCGGCTATACCGATGCGGCAAAAGTGGTTGTCGGCCGCGAGATCGTATCCATCAACGGCCTGAGCGCCCGCGATATCGAGCGGCGCATGATCCAAGTGTGTCCCGGAGACGGCGACGTCCCGACCGGGCGGCGGCGCACGCTTTCCAGCGGCTTCTTGTTTTCGATCTGGCTCACGAACCTAGTCGGGATCGAAGCCCCATATAGCCTCAAAACCTCAGGAGCCGCGGAGCCCCTGGCGTTGCGCGGCATTCTGCTTCTCAAGCTCAACGAGATGCGGTTGGCTGAGCATGCGGAAGATCGCGCGATTAACACGAATTGCGAGTTGCGCTTCGACGGAGACATCGCGATCATGCGAATTCGGCGATTCGTGGACATGGCCGACCCGGGGGCGAAGAAAAACTTCGCCGCCTTCTACAAAGAGTCATTCACAGCTATCGCCGAGAAGAAGCCCAAAGCGCTCATTCTCGACTTGCGCGGCAACCCCGGCGGAGAAGACGAATACGGTCGCATGCTCTACGGCTACCTGGTCAACAAGCCGTTCAAATACTACGACGACCTTCGCCTCAACAAGCTCGATTTCTCGTTCAAGAAATACACGACTCAGATGGACTTCATGCCTCCCCGCGAGTTCACCAAACAGGCGGATGGCAGCTTCATCATGACGAGCCACCCGAACTGGGGCACGCCGAAGCCGGCGGAGAATCCGTATCTCGGAAAGGTTATCGCGCTCATCGACGGCGACTGCTTCTCGACATGCGGCGAATTCCTCTCGATCTTCTGGACCCGTCACCGGGGCCAGACGGTCGGGGAGGAATCTGGGGCCGGGATCACGGGCAACAACTCGGGCCCATCCGCCTTGGTGGTCCTACCGAACTCAAAGCTGCGACTCCAGCTCCCACTCATGCGCTACGTCATGGCGACGGGCAAGGTGCAAAACTCAAGGCGAGGCATCCCTGCTGACGTGCCTGTCGATTACTCCATGGAAGAGTTTCTAAGTGGGCATGACAAGGCGATGGATGTCGCGATGACGCTTGCGCTGTGACTTGTCAAGTCTGCTTGCCATCTGTGTCAGGCTGCTATTTCCTGGAGTGCCCGTTCGGCGCAAGTGGCAGATTCTCGCGCATCGTTGGTTTGATGCCTTACACTGGGAGGATGTTATTGAAGCCGCTTCTGCTTGCGATCTCCCTGTTGACACTTTCAGCTCTAGGGCTGGGCCAACCGGCCGAGCCACCCGCACTTGGGGATATCGTCGGCAAGAACCCTATCGGCGACTTCAAGACGCTCAGTGCTTGATCTCCAAGGCAGGCCTCGGCGGCATCCTCACCGGCGACAAGTTATACACTTTGCTCGCCCCGGATGAGAGAGCCTTTTCGAAACTCCCGAAGGCGGCGCTCCAAAGGCTCATGGCCGATTCCAAGCTGGCAAAGGAACTGATCGGCTTCTGCTTCATCCCTGGAGTGCTCGACTATGAGCCTCAGGAGAAGAATGGTTGGTTCGTGAATGGAAAGACATTGTCTCCCGGCAAGCACAGTTTGAGGACGATGAGCGGAGACGTGGTGATCATGGAAGTGGTCGCCGGCAAAGGTGCCACGTTCAACGGGGCAGGGAGCCCAAGGACACCGTGGCACTTGGTGAACGGCCGAATTTACGAGCTTTCAAGCCCAATCATGTCGAAGGCACTTGCCAAAAAGCTGGGCATCAAGTCTCCATAACTGGAGGCGCCGAGCGGATTCGAACCGCTGAATGAGGGTTTTGCAGACCCTTCCCTTGGCCACTTGGGTACGGCGCCAGGGCCTGCAGAATACTTGGATTACGCCGGGTGGGCGCGGCCTAATGAGCGACGATGCATATGCACGGTTTCGGGGCCGCGAACTTCTTCGACCCCTCCAAGGTGTTGCAACGATTCGGCGTGCCGGCCGAGCTGCGATTCATCGACGATCTCGCCTGCGCGCAAGGTCAGGCCACCTCCCACAATCGCCGCTTTCACTCTAAATTTTCGCTGTTTTGCTTTCATCTGCTCAACCTCTTAAATTGCGGCCGCCAACGTCGCTTAAAGGTAAGACTCAATTATTGCGCCGTCGGGCGCAATAATTCCTTCTTTAGGTTCAATAAAACCTGAGGAGAAGTTAGAGCCATACTGGGATATGGGTGCCCGCTCTCGACTATCAAGGTTGAGAGAGCGCAACTCAGAAGTCCTTGAAGGCTACAAAGACCGTTCCCGGCTGGTCCGCGTCTTCCGCCACCGCGACTTTCGCCTGATGTGGACCGGCGCCTTCCTCTCCTTCATCGGGAGCTGGGTTCAAAACATCGCTCAGGGGTATCTCGTCTTCGAGCTCACGAAGAGCAACTACTTGCTCGGCCTGGTGTCCTTCTTCGGGATGCTGCCGGTCACGTTTTTAGGCCCCATTGCCGGCACGCTCACCGACACATTGAACCGTCGCCGGCTGCTTGTGTTAACCCAGAGCATCTACGCCGCCGGCGCCTTCTTCCTGGGGTGCGCGACCTACTACCAGTTCGTGCAGTACTGGCACATCGTTACGGTAGCGCTGATCCTAGGCGTCGTCTCTGCCGTCGAGATGCCGACGCGGCAGTCGATTATCAGCGCGACGGTCCCGCCGGAGGACCTTCCCGCCGCGATACCGCTCAACGGGCTGACCTTCAACCTCTCGCGCCTAATCGGGCCGCCGATTGGTGGACTGCTCTTAAGCGCCGGGGGCCCGGCGGCTTGCTACTTCATCAACGCGGCCAGCTTTTTCGCGCTGATTTTCGCCGGGCTTGCGATCAAGGCCGATCTCCGCGCGACGAAGAAGGAGCCTCAACCCATAGGCGATCTCATCATGGAAGGAGCGCTCTACACCTTCCGCGACATTCGGCTGCGCACCCTCTTCCTTCTCGAAGCGACGGTCAGCGTCTTCGGGCTCTTCTATCTCACCCAGCTCCCCGCCTATGTGAAACAGGTGCTGCATGGTGACAAGCGGGAGCTCAGCATCGCCTACACGGCCATCGGCGTCGGCGCGGTCTTATCGCTCAGCTTCATCCTCCAGCTATCTGACAAGCCCTTCAAGGCGTTCATGATTCGCCTGGCGATGACGCTGCTGGCCGTCGCCCTGATTCTGCTGGGTGTGACGAGCAACCGTTGGGCGGCTTACGCGCTGCTTGCCACCCTTGGGCTTTGCGGGATCACGCAATTCAATACGACGAACACCCTGTTCCAAACCCTGTCCCCTCCGCACCTGCGCGGCCGAGTTCTGGCAATGCACATCTGGGCCCTATCCGGGCTTGCGCCCTTTGGTGTGCTCGCATTTGGCTACCTCGCGCAACTTTGGGGCCTGTCGATCGCATTTGAGATTGGGGGAAGCGTCGTGCTGATCGCCGCGCTGTGGGGATGGATATACAGAAAGGGCCTCGAAGGTGTGGAGAACCCTTACGAGGCCAACGTCGCTTAGGAGCCGACAGTGACGGACCCGATCCGGTCGCCCTTTTCGAGATGGTCGACCACCTCGAATCCGCCGACGACCTTCCCGAAGACCGTGTAGCTGCCATCCAGGAATTTGTTGCCGTCGCCGAGCACGATGTAGAACTGGCTGTCGCCGGAGTTCTTGTCTCGCGAGAGCAGCGCCGCCAGGCCCACCGCATACTTTTCATTGCTAAGGCCCGAATCCTCGAAAGGAATCCGCGCGCCAGTGCCGCCGCTGCCGATATTCGGGCTCTCGACGCCGTTGCGAGAATCCGGATCGCCTGCCTGCGCCAGGTACGGACGGGGCGAACGGGTAACGCGGAAAAACCGCTGTCCATCATAGAATCCCTGCCGGGCAAGCGCGAGAATGTGCGCCACCGCCTTGGGGGCTTTGTCCGGATAGAGCCGAATCACGATCGTGCCGCGGCCTTCCACGGCGACCTTAATGGTGGGCTCGCGCTGCGCGAAGGCAGCCCCGGCAACGATGAAGGCGCAAAGCAGAGAGAAAATGAATCTCATTTCTTTTTCATGGATACGACGCGCGAGGTGCCATCGCGGCACGGATGGACCTACTCGGGCAGTCTTCGACCATACCCGTCCAGCTTAACCCCTCCCGCGAGGATGATCAAGCCGTCGATCCAAGACCAGATCAAACCGACGCCGCACATGGTGAAGACGAGCTGCAGCACGCCATGGGCCCAGTAACCCAGATACATGCGGCCCACGCCGGGAAAAATCTGCAAAATCCCACCAAGCGCGCGGCTGCGGTCGCTGCGGATGACGCCATACGCCATCGCCGGCAAATGAGGCTGGGCGACCGAAGCAAACATGTCGGTCCCCGCAAATCGCGCCGGGGCGGCGGTCATCGCTCGCGGAACGGGCGGAGGCGGGGGGATCAAAACCGGCTCTGTAAGCGCGAACGCATTCTGCAGCTCGCCGCAACGGTCGGCCATCAGCCAGTCAGGCAAGCCGTTGCGCCAGACGTAGCTGTCGCGCATGATGACGCCGCCCTGCACAAGCTCTTCCATCTGCTCGAACGTGAGCGGCCCAAGCTGGCCGTAGTGTCCGATGTAGTACCAGTCCGCCACTGTTGGAGTTGATTGTACAGACTGCGACGCCATGAACCCAATATAGGACCTATAAGACCTATAAGACCTATAAGACTTATCTGACTGGGCCGCCCCAGTCAGTGGCGCAAGTAAACTCCTCGCAATGCCCGCCCGAGTCCGTTTCGCCCCCAGCCCAACCGGAAGGCTCCACATCGGGGCGCTGCGCACCGCGCTCTACGAGTTCCTGTTCGCCCGCCATCATGGCGGCACGGTCTATCTCCGAATCGAAGACACCGATCAAACCCGCTACTCGGCCGAGGCCGAGCAGGAATTCATTGAAACCCTCGCCTGGGCGGGGATCGACTTCGACGAAGGCCCGCACATCGGCGGCCCCTTCATGCCGTATCACCAGAGCAAACGCAAAGAGAAGGGCGTCTACGCCGAACACATCAAGACGCTCCTCACAAACGGCAGCGCATACAAAGCCTTCGACACCCCTGAAGAGCTCGACGCCATGCGCGAGTTGCAGCAGATCAACAAGCAGCCCACCGGCTACTTCGGCGGAATCTGGCGCGAGGCTTCCGCCGAGGAAGTTGCCGCCGCCGAAGGCGGCGGCAAGCCCTACGTAATCCGCCAGCGCGTTCCCCACGACACCACCATCGCGATCGACGACGCGATCAGGGGCCGCATCGAATGGGACAGCAACACCGTCGACGACCCCGTGCTCATCAAGGCGGACGGCATGCCCACTTACCATTTCGCCGCTATGGTGGACGACCACATCATGGGTACCACCCACATCATCCGCGGCGAGGAGTGGATCGCCTCCGCGCCCAAGCATGCGGCCCTGTTCGACGCGTTCGGCTGGGAGCGTCCGATTTTCGTCCATTGCCCGGTGATCAAGGGCAAATCCGGCAAGAAGCTTTCCAAGCGCGAGGGCGCGACGAGCGTGCTCGATTACCGCGCCTTGGGTTATCTGGCGGATGCCCTCATCAACTTCGTCGCGCTCATCGGCTGGTCGCCGGGCGGGGACCTGGAAATTATGTCGCGGCAGGAGATGATCGATCATTTCGACATCGCCGGCCTTCAGCCCTCTCCCGGCGTTTGGGACTTTGATAAGCTCAAGTGGTTCAACGGCCACTACATCCGCGCGATGGAGCCCTCCGCGCTGCTCGATGCCGTGCTCGATTACATCAGTACACCGGACACCCTGCCCTACTGGCTTGCTCTAAATGACGATCCGGAAGCCGCGCAGTTGACGACTAGCGATCCCGTCAAAGTCCATGAAGCCCTCCAGCTTTTCGAGCAAACCGCAACCTCTGATCCAGCATATGCATTGGAGGCTCTGAAGCTAGAGCAAGAGCGCGTGACCACGCTCGCCGAGTTCGGCGAGGCGTGCGCGTTCTTCTTCCAGGACGAGCCTCCGATGGATGAAAAGGCGGTAGCCAAGTGGCTTACCCAGCCTCACGTGCCGGACCTGCTCACCCACTTGTCCCAAGAGATTCTCACCTTCGGCTCCTCGATCAGCCCCGAACAATGCGAGCAAATCGTGCGAGCCTACGCGGAGAAGCATGGAGTGGAAAAGCTCGGCCCGGTCGTCCACCCAATCCGCGTGGCGCTTACGGGCAAAACGGTCGGCCCTGGGCTGTTCGAACTGATGAGCGTCCTGGGTCCTAAGCGAATGTTGAAGAGAATCGAGCGGGCGATGTCGCCCAGCTAGGTTAGGTACCCTTCCCGGTCGTGGCGAAGCTGGGTTTCGTGGGTCTTGGGGTGATGGGCGCGCCTATGGCCGGACACCTCCTCCGAGGCGGACACGATCTCACCGTCTGGAACCGCACATCTTCCAAAGCCGAACCGTTGAAACAGCAAGGCGCCAAAGTCGCCGCAAGCGCAGAAGACCTCGGCGCAGCCTGCGACATCGTATTTCTCTGCGTAAACCGAACCGAAGACGTCGCCGAATGCCTGGCAAAGCTGACCCTCAACGCGAAGCCTTCAACCCTCTTCGTCGACCATTCCACGATCGCCCCCAAAGCATCCGAGGAGTTCCACGCCCAGCTCAACGCGAAAGGCCTCCGGTTCATCGACGCCCCCATCACCGGTGGCAGCATGGGCGCGCAGAAGGGTCAGCTCACCATCTTCTGCGGCGGCAACCAACACGACATCGACGTGGCTTCCGAATACCTGCAGGCTTACGCCAAGCGCGTCGAGCGAGTGGGCGGTCCCGGCCGTGGGCAGATCATGAAGATGGCCAACCAGATCGCCGTCGGCGGCGCGCTTCTCGCCCTTTGCGAAGCCATGAGCTTCGCCAAGAAAGGCGGCCTCGATCTCGCTCAAGCCCGCGACATGATCGGCGGAGGCGCCGCCGGCAGTTGGGCCTTCGAAAACTACGGCCCCAAAATCCTCGCCGAAGACTGGTCGCCCGGATTCAGCGTCAAGAACCAGCGCAAAGACTTTGCCTACTGCCGCGATGCGGCCCTACAAATCAACGCGGCTATTCCCGGTACCGATCTCGTCGACAAGCTCCTCACACGAGTAGCGAACGAGGAATTGACGACGGCGGCTCTTTATGATGTGATGGTCCGATTGGGAGCGCGCGATTGAGCTACGCCGTCGCCATGACCGGCATCTCCAAGCGCTTCGGAGCCGTCCGGGCCCTGGATGCGGTAGACCTCAACGTCGAGCCTGGCAATATCCACGCCGTCGTCGGGGAGAATGGCGCGGGCAAAACCACCCTCATGCGAGCTCTTTACGGCGCGATGCAATTCGACAGCGGCACGATTGAGGTCGAGGGCAAGCCCGTGCGCTTCGCCAATTCCAAGCAAGCGATTGCCGCCGGCATCGGCATGGTCAGCCAGCACTACGGCATCATCGGCGCGCTGAGTTGCCTTGAGAATTTGATGCTCGGCGCGGAAGGCGGGCCAATCATCAACCCCGGCGCGGCCGCCGCAGAAGCCACCAAGCTGGCAACCCGCATGGGCTTTCATTTCGATTGGTTCAAATCGGCCGAAGGGCTAAGCCCCGCCGGAGCGCAGAAACTCGAAATTCTCAAGCTCCTTTGGCGCAAGGCGAAGATCATGATCCTCGACGAGCCCACCGCGATGCTGTCACCCGCCGACGGCGAAGCGCTGTTTGCCAGCCTGAAACAGCTCACGGACGAAGGCGCGACGGTCATCCTCGTCACCCATCGCCTCCCCGAAGTCCTTGATCACTGCTCCACCGTCACCGTCCTGCGCGCCGGCAAGCGAGTGGCTGAGAAGGCAGTCAAGGATACGAACGCCCGCGAGCTCGCCCAGCTCATCGTCGGCGGGGCTATCGCCGAAGCGCCCCAGCGCGCCGCCTCCACCGGCGGCGAGGTGCTCAAGATTGAAAACGTCGTCGTAAGAGGGCGGCGCGGCGAGGACGCGCTCAAGCAAGTCAGCCTCGACGTCAAAGCCGGTGAAATAGTTGGCATCGCTGGAGTTGACGGCAGCGGCCAGCGCGAACTCTTCCACGCGATCTCAGGCATCCTGCGCGTCCGAACCGGCTCGATCACCCTCGAAGGCCAAGACATAACCTCCGAGAGTACGTCTCGCCGCTTGCGACAAGGCCTTCGCATCATCCCGGAAGACCGCCACGAAGAAGCGGTGATCGAGGATTGGAGCCTCGAAGAAAACTCCGCCCTCGGCCTTCAGCGCCTCGAGCCCTTCGCCAAAGGCGGCGTCATCAATGCCCCCGCCAGGCACGAGGCGGCAACCGCCATCGCGGACCGATTCGCCACCAAGCACGGCGGCCTCAAACTGCCGATGCAGAGCCTTTCAGGCGGCAATCAGCAGCGATTCGTCGCCGCACGCGCCCTTCATCTCGCCCCGAAACTCCTTCTCGCCTTCCAGCCCGCGCGTGGTCTCGATCTCAACAGCACAACCCGGGTCTACGAAGGCATCCGCCAAGCCTGCCAACAAGGCACCGCAGCATTGGTCGTCAGCTTCGACCTCGACGAGCTGCTCGAATACTGCGACCGGGTCGTCGCCATGAATGGCGGCGAACTGCTCGCCCCCCCCGCCGGCAAATTGCTTGATCGCGATACGATCGGCCGCCTCATGGTGGGTGCCGAATGAGCGCCTTGAACCCAGCAACCAACCCCTTCGGCAACTTTATCAAGCAGCGCTGGGCGCTAGCTGCGCTGGTCATTGCTGCGGCGCTAGTTGTCTTGGGCGCGCTGGCGCTTTCCGGCACTCCCCCGCTCCAGGTGCTCAGCGATCTGGTCAAGAGCAGCCTCGGCGGCGCTCGTCCGCTCACCGGCACCTTCCGCGAGCTGACTCCCCTACTCATCTCCGGGATAGCGGTATTCCTCGCCCTAAAAGCCGGCCTCTTCAATATCGGCGTCGAGGGACAGTTCACGGTGGGCGGGCTCGCCTGCGCGATGGTCGCCCTCAAGATTCCCGGCATCGCCGGAATTGTCGCGGGCATCGTGGCCGGCATGGTCTTCGGCGCGCTCTGGGCGCTCCCTGCCGGCCTCATCAAAGCCTACAAGGGCGGCCACGAAGTCATCACCACGATCATGCTGAACAATGTGGCGATGCTCCTCACCACCGCCCTCGTTGCCGGTCCATGGAAAGCCCCAAATGATCAAAGCCCTACGACGACGAGCCTGGAGCAAGCCAGCTTTCTCCCGAACCTTATCGGCCCCAAAAACATCCCCGGCAGCGCAGGGCTCTTCGAGGTCGGCGAGCTACAGGTCAGCAGCGGCCTCCTCATCGGGCTCATCGTCGCCATCGCGCTCTGGTATTGGCTGAAGCGCACCGTCGCCGGTTACGAGTTGCAAGCCGTCGGCGCAAACCCAACTGCTGCCCGCTTCGCCGGCATCGATCACCGCAGGGTCACGGTGAAGGCGATGGTTTGGTCTGGCGCTATCGGCGGCCTTGCCGGAGCGGTCCAAGTGCTCGCCGTCGAGCATCGCTTCTATCCCCAGCTCGCTTCCGGCTACGGCTTTGATGCCCTCGGCGTCGCGATGCTCGCCGGTGCCACCCCCCTCGGCCTCATCCCGTCGGGCTTCCTCTTCGCCGTCCTCAACAAAGGCGGCACCTCCATCCAAGTTCTCGATCAGGTGCCGAAGGGCATCACTTATGTGATCCTTGGGCTCCTCATCATCATCGCGGCGGCGGTGCGCTATCGCAAGACGGCGGGGTCGAATGGCTAGCATGCTTGAGAGCGTCGTCCTCAGCACGATCAGCCTCAGTTCGCCGCTGATCCTCGCCGCGATGGGAGGCTTCACCAGCGAGCGCAGCGGGGTCATCAACATCGCGCTGGAAGGCAAGATGCTGAGCGCGGCATGCGCCGCCTATATCGCCACCCTCTTCTGGCATAGCCCCTGGCTGGCGCTGGGCGTTGGCATCGCCGCCGCGATCGTGATGAGCGTGCTGCACTGGCTGCTGACGCAGCAGTACCGGATCGACCAGATCATCAGCGGCATGGCGATCAACCTGCTCGCGGCGGGGGGAACGAACTACTTCCTCAACAAATATCAGGATCCCAACGCCACGAACCTGCCCGTTCTGCCCATGAGCTTGTTCTGGATTGTCGGCTTCGTGCTGCCCTTGCTGCTCTGGCTGTATACGCGCTTCGGCAGAGGCGGGCTGAGACTGCAGGCGGTCGGCAGCGACCCTGACAAGGCGCGCATGATGGGCGTTCAGCCGCTTACAACGAGGCTCCTCTGCTTGGTCGCCACCGGCGTTTTCACTGGCATCGCGGGCACCATGATCTTCACAAGCGCGGGCCAGTTCACTGAAGGCATGACCGCCGGACGCGGTTACATCGCCCTCGCCGCGTTGATTCTCGGGGGCTGGCGGCCCGTTCCGGCGATGCTTGCCTGCATCGCGTTCGGGTTTTTCCAGGCCATGCAGCTTCAGCTCCAAGGCACCAAGATCGCCGGCGCGGATATCCCCGCCGAAGTCTGGTCGTCACTTCCCTACCTCGTCACGGTCATCGCGTTGGCGGGATTCCTCGGACGCAGCCGCTCCCCCGCCGGTCTCGGCAAGCTCTAACCCATGCCCATTCCCCTATTTTTCCTTCTCGCCTCGCCCCCCCAAGGCGGCACGATCATCGATCAAGCAATCGCGGCTCACCGGGCTCGCAAAGCCTATTCCGTGGGCATCACCGTTGGCAGCGTGATCGGAAATCAATCGTTGGCCGAAAGCTGGTCACTCGGTTTCCAGCCTCCGACCAAGGTCTTGCTGCAGAAGAAGATCGCCGGCAAGGTCGTCACTGCCTTCTGGATGAACGGCGACAAGTTCGTCGCCTACGACCCGATCGGCAAGGAGATCGTGTTCCGCAAGGCGCCGATCGCTGGGCCCGTTGTGAACCGGATGGCCAATGCGCTCGGCGGCATCGACGACGCCATCAGCGTCCAACTCAGCGCCGATACCCTTGCGGGGTTCCTCAAGCCGTTCAAGCAAGTGACGGGCTGGGCCGTCGCGCAAAATGCCAGCGTCACATCACTCTCCCGCGAGGCCAAGCTGGCGAAGGGTCGCAGCTTCACCCGCCTTGATTTCTCCACCCGATCGCACTTGCTAACAGGCATTACCCTCGTCGGGCCTGGATCGAGACTGCTGTGGAGCTATGCCTACGGCCCCGCGCCTTCTCGACTCGAGTTCCGCCCTGCGCCCGGCACCAAGACGGTGCGCGGGTTCACCGGCCACGCAACCGTCGGCAAGTCCGACCCCAAGGGCAAAGCGCTCGTTGAAAGCACCGCCCACGCCTACAACGGTTTGCTTTCGGCCGTATTCACAGTGTCCGGTTCGACCGGCACATCGACCGTCTGGATCAGCGGAAAGTCGTACCGAGAGAAGCAGGCAGTTTGGGAATGGTCGTACACGAAGGGAGCCTTGACGTTGCGAAACCAGCAGAATGGGCGCACGTATCGAGGCAAATGCAAGCCGGGCGACGTGCCGGGTTACCTACTCAAAATCCGAGCGCCGATGGAGCCGATGCTGCAGTCGCTCATCAAAGGCAAGAACCCGCTCAGCACCTGGGTGCTGCCGATCATGTCCATCAAGAGCACAGGCAGTGTGCAAGGGGGCGAGATTGCCGCCGATGCGGTCGAACTTCGGACAAAGTACCTGGATATATCCTTGCTCATTCGTCGGGATAACCACCTGCTCGAAAACGTCGGCTCCCGCACCAAGGACGACGCCGGCAAGGTGCTGTCTGAATCGCACCGCGAGTTCAAGTATCAGAGTGTCAATCAGCCCGTATCAGCCGAAGCATTCGCAATCAGCGGTCCGAACACATTGCCGCTCTCGATGCTGGGGAAGTAGTCATCCCGAGGGCAGCCGAGGGATCGAGCATTCGGCCGCTTTGTTGTTCTTCCACTAGCTGGATGCTTCGGCAAGCTCGGAATGACAATTGTGGGCGGTAGCGTAGTTGTCATCCCGAGCGAAGCCGAGGGATCGAGCATGCGACTGCCTTGTAGTTCTTCCACGGGCTGGATTCCTCGGCAAGCTCGGAATGGCAGTTGTGGGCAATAGCTGTAGTTGTCATCCCGAGCCAAGCCGAGGGATCTGACACTGAAGCCGCACGTCCGTGAGCAGCCAGCCGACTCCAGGCAGATTCCTCGATCCCTCCGGGCCGCGTCCTCGCTCGGAATGACCTACCAATGAAAGAGCCGAGGCGCGACGCGTCTCGGCTCTTAACCAGCTTGAGAATCTAACCCGAAGCGCCGGCCTTCGCCATCGACTTCAGGTAGTTCGCCGCCGCGATGTATGCGGGATCCTTCTCGCCCTTCTTCAAGAACGAGGGCGACTTCGCCGCCAGGTCCGGCGCGATGCCGTTCGCCTCGAGCCGAACGCCCTTGATCGAGATGTAGTCGCTGATCGGATACTGCATATTGAAGCCGTGCGGCAACTGCCCCATCACCGAAACCAGGACCGCTCCCGCCGACTTATCGCCGATGATCGCCGCGTTCTTTAGCTCCTTTAGAGCCTCAGCCGTGATCTCGGAAGCGCTGCCCGAGCCGCCGTCGACAAGGACCGCGATGTGGCCCTTAAAGGGGCTCATGCGTCCAGAGCTGACTGTGAGCTTGGTCGCGGCTGAGTCTGCCATGGCCCTCAAATTCTTCGGATCTCCGCCCTGGCCATTGACGAAATTGTCGTAGACCTTGCGATTGACGAACGTTCCGATCTTCGTCCCAGGGTCGAGAACGGTGCTGAGGAAGTGCATCATGTAGAGCACAGCGCCGCCGCCGTTGCCGCGCAAGTCGACGAGCAAATTCTTCGCCTTGCTCGCTTCCTGCATCAGCTTGTCGACGTTTTCTGGCGAGTAGGAAAGATCGAACGTGTGGATGGCGATCGCCGCCGTGTCCTTGTTGACCCACACCAGTTCTTCCGGCTGGCTCGTGCTGAACTCGCGCCGCACTAATTTGTAATCGCGGAACTTGCCATCGGCCTTCTTGACTTTCAGCATTACTCCGGTTCCGACGGGGCCGGCGATGTAGGTCGGGCCGTCCACCTTGTGGCCGTCTGCCTCGACAATAATGTCGCCCGCCTCGATCCCGGCGGATTCCGCAGGCGCGCCGTGCACCGTGGAAGTCACGAGGACGCCTTCGTCGACGAGCTTGATCCGGACACCGATACCAACCGTCTTCTGCTCGGAGCGGGCTCTGACCGCCCGTGGAGGAAGCAGCACGATGTGGCTGATGTTGAATTGATCGTGCAGGCCCTTGTTGATCAGCCCCGCGAATTCATCTTCGGATTGCGCCTTGTTGGCATCTTCGCGAATCTTGGCAAGCGAACTCTGCCACGTGCTGAAATCGATGCCCGGAACGTAGGCCGAGTTCTCGACATACTTGGACATCTGGTCGATGACAGCGTTCTTTGCCGTCAGGTCCCACACCGGCCGATCCTGAGCGGTCGCATGCGGCCGCTGGCCGATCGCCGCGGGAGTTACAAGAAGGGCGATCGCCAAAACTGCGGATCGCACCCCGATCGAAAAACTTTTCACGCTCATGCTTATCATTCCACTACTCGTTCTGACGACCGTTGTTCACCCAAGGAATGCAAATGTTGCATCAAGTTGGACGGGCGCGGACGGAAAACGAGTGCCATTCGAACCGCGATATCTTTCCTAACGCCGGAAGACTACTAGCACCGTTCCCTCTTTAGAGGAATTTCATCTTCTCTGGGCCTGTTATCCTTAGCGCAATGGCGCTGTTCCGCCGGTATTGGCCAATTTTCTTCCTCGCCCTCATTCCGCTTATCCCCCTGTGGAGGTGCGTATTTCTCGGCGAGGCGATCGGTCCCTTTGATCAGATTCGGCAGATGGCACCCTGGAACGGGCCCAAGCCGGCTCAACCGTGGGACGTGCTGCAGGCCGACGGCGTGCTGCAGTTTTATCCCTGGCGCGATATGGTCTTTAAGGCCTGGGGCGGGATGGGCATGCCGTTTTGGAATCCTTATGAACTGGCGGGGACGCCCCTGCTCGCCAACTCCCAGTCGGCGGCGCTCTATCCCCCCCATATCCTCATGGGCCTGCTGCAGATCCCGACCGCCACCGCGATGGTCGTGCTGGCGTGGTTCCACCTGTTTTGGGCGACCTTGGGCGTGTACGTGCTGTCGCTACGCCTCTGCGCAACGCGGGTTGGCGCGGTTGTCGGAGGCTCATCGTTCGGCCTAAGCGCCTTCATGCTCGCTTGGACGGGTCTGCCGAGCGTCATCAGCACGGTCGCCTGGATTCCATGGGCGCTTTCCGCCGTCGCGTCCTTGTTCATATCCCCGCCCCTTGCGGGGATGATCGTGCCCCGGGAGGGGGAGGGGGGTGGAGGTTCCGCAATATCTAGCTTCCTCCTGCTCGCCTTTAGCGTCGGCATGATGCTTCTCGCCGGCCACCTCCAATTCGCCGCCTACGGCTTCATGGCGATCGCTGTACTTTCGATTGGCATGGCGCTCATTCCTCGTGGCTC
>JBBREM010000051.1:0-17504 GCA_038202925.1 Fimbriimonadales bacterium
CCTCTTGCCGTTGCAGATGCCGCGCTTGGTGACGAAGTTGTAGATGCCGCCTTTGCCGGTCTTAGGGTCGCCGGGGTACCAGTTTTGGACGGTGCTGTACTTGATGGTGGCGTCGTCTCCGGCGCAGACAAGCTCGACGACGGCGGCATGAAGCTGATTCTCATCGCGCATCGGAGCCGTGCAGCCTTCGAGATAGCTGACGTAGCCGCCTTCTTCGCAGATGATGAGGGTGCGCTCGAACTGGCCGGTGTTCATCGCGTTGATGCGGAAGTAAGTGCTGAGCTCCATGGGGCAGCGGGTGCCTTTCGGGATGTAGACGAAGCTGCCATCGCTGAAGACCGCGCTGTTGAGGGTGGCGAAGTAGTTGTCGCTGTAGGGAACGACTGATCCGAGGTGCTTTTGGACGAGCTCGGAGTGCTCCTTGATGGCCTCGGAGATGGAGCCGAAGATGATGCCGCGCTCGGCGAGCTCTTTTTTGAAGGTGGTGACGACGGAGACGGAGTCGAAGACGGCGTCGACGGCTATTTTGGAATTTGGAATTTGGAATTTGGAATCGTCGGCTTCGCCTCCGGATCTCCCACCCCCAACCCCCTCCCTCAAAGACGAACCACTTTGAGGGATGGGGCTCAATGCATCGGCTGCGCTTGCTGCGGCTCCTTTTACGTTTAGGAGGACTTTTTGCTCTTCGACAGGGATGCCTAGCTTTTGGAAGGTTCTTAGGATCTCGGGATCGGCGTCTTCTAGGCTATCGAGGATGGGCTTGAGCTTGGGGGCGGAGTAGTAGCTGATGGCCTGGAGGTCGGGCTTGATGTAGTGGACGTTGGGCCAGTCGGGCATCTTGAGGGTCTGGAGATGCTTGAAGGCTTTGAGGCGCCAGTCGAGCATCCAGTGCGGCTCTTCTTTTTTCGCGCTGAGCGCGCGGACCGTGTCTTCGGTGAGGCCGGGGGGGAACTGGTCGACTTCTAGGTCGACGCTCCATCCGTGCTCGTACTCACGGTTGGCGAACTGTTCGAGGAGGGCGGTGGATTGGTCGAGGATTTGTTCGGACATATTTGGCGTTCGGCGTTGGGCGTTCGGCGTTGGGGCCGTCCGCTACTGCCTCTCTCGCGGCTCGCCCACTCCGGAGACCGGACATCGCGCGCCGTTGATACTTCTATTGTGACAGGAATCTATACGCGTTTGTATAGATTAGCGGGGAATGCGGCCTAAGTGAAGGAGGCGCGACTTGATCGCGCCGAGTGAACGTTGGTGAGCCGCGGCTAGGTGTTTTAGCTGCGCGCCTTCGGCGTGCGCTTGGACCAGGCGGTCATCTTCGTCGGAGGTCCACGGCATGTAAACGCGCCGCGGGCGGTCGTTCACTCGCTGCGCTCCTTCACTGGTTTGCATCGCAGCTACTAATTTACAACTTTCTTGTGCCGCTCTTTGAAGCGCTTTGCCTTGGCCCTGTTGCCGCAGTCGGCCATGTCGCACCAGCGCCTGGTGCGATTCTTGCTCTGATCGATGAATAGCCAGCCGCATGTTTCGCTCTGGCACTCACACAGGCGGTGGCGGAGATCGCTGGTGAACAGGTTGGCCGCCGAAAGGGCGATGAGTTGCAGGGCGCGCTCGAGCGGATCGCGCTCGGTTAGCTTGATCTGCCCGTCCGTAAACTCCAGCTTCGCCAGCGCCTCGCAGAGCTCTCCGTTGAACGTCTCAAGGCTGAACTCATCGGGCTGCTTTCCGGCGGCGATGGCCGACCCGAGTTGATACAGGGCGTCTCTCAGCTCGATCGCCCGCAAGCGATAACCCTCGTATACGGCAATGCCAGTTTCAAGCAAATGCTGCGACTTCATCCAGGCCGCGAGGTCCTCTGGGGTCTTGTAGTATTCTCCCGGCTCCCGCGACCGGCGCTCGCTGACCGAATCCAGGAAACGCACGCAAAGCGGGCTGCCTAGTTCCGGTTCGTAAGGCGCGAGAAGCGAATTAACCACTAAAGATATATACGACGGAAAGAACTTGATGTATTCTGTAACTGTCTAAATAGCTATTGGAGGTGTTCGATGGATCAACATGTTCTTGGCGCGGCAATCCGGCAAACCTGGAAGGCGGCCAACACCGAAGAAGGGTGGATCAACCCGCTGCTTGACGTCGTTCGGGGGACTACCTACGAGCAGGCGAAGTGGAAACCGGGGGGTGATGCGGCTTCGATTTGGGAGGTTCTCGCGCACGCGACGCCTTACGCGGAGGGCCTGCTGCGCAATCTGGAAGGAGCGGGATCGGGAAGGGAGGAGGAAGACTGGCCAGCGCTAACGGATCAGTCGGAAGCGGCATGGGAGGCGCTCAAGCGCCGGCTTGAGACGGCGGTCACCCGCTTAGAAACGGTCGTGGCCGGCCTCAGCGACGAGGCACTGTGCACTTGCATGGAGGGGAAGAAGGAGGTGCCGGCGAGCTACATTCTGGATATCGCCATTCACAACGCCTACCACGCCGGGCAGATCATGAAGCTGCAGCAGGTGAACGCGGCGGCGCTGAATCGCTATCACGAGCCCTGCCCCGCCTAGGCGCGGCTGTGGGATAATGCGCCCGTGGGACGCGAAGTCGTCTGTGTGGCGCGACATCAGGGGAACACGGCGTCGGTTAAGGCTCTGCTCGAGACCGACGCCGTGATCCTGCGCGGGGATCTCAAGGCCACGATTCCCTACAAGGATCTGACCGTGGTGCGCGCGGATCAGGGCGTGCTGTATCTGGATGAGACGACGGTTGAACTTGGAGCCGATGCGGAAAAGTGGGCCCACAAGATTCTCAACCCGCCCTCGCTCCTGGATAAGCTGGGCTTGAAGCCGGGGATGAAGCTGGCGGTGCTTGGATTCGGGGATCGGTCGTTTCTAGGCGGATTGGAGCACGACACGTGTCTGAAGGAGGGCGAGGAGTACGGCGCGATTGTCGTTCACACTCCGTCGCCGCCAGAGCTGAGCGAGTTGGAGAAGATCAAGCACCGGATCGGAAAGAAGACGATGCTTTGGATCGTGTATCCGAAGGGGCGCAAGGATATCACCGAGGGTCAAGTGTTTGCTCTCGGGAAGGGGCTGGGGCTGGTCGATGTTAAGACTTGCCGGTTCGACGAGAAGCTGACGGGGCTGAAATTCGTGTGTCCGAAGGCGTAGCCCTTTACCAGCCGTAAGCCCAAAAGTTCGATGGCGCGACTCGGTCGGCCGCGGTAGCCCCGGTCTGCGTGATGAAATAGCCAATCGGAGCCGGGCCGAGATCGTCTTGGCGTCCGTTATATTGCGTCGCTCCGATACGGGTGCCCAGCGCGACCATCTCGAAGCTGATAAACCTGCCTTCGGCGCTTTTGTACTTTGCAGTGCCAAAGAGCTTGAGGTTGATGCTCGACTTCTGCGCTGAAGGCGCGTTCATATCTTTGAACCCGGCGATCGACCAGTTCCCGATGCGTTCGGTGCGGGTTTCGCCGGTGATCCTCACATTCGCGACGCCGTTTGCCAACGAGAGCACTTCGGTGAAAAGGGCAGCGGTCTGCACATCCTTCTCGCCAAAGGGACTCGTTTGCCCGCGCACATTGTCGACGAAATTGAGACGGGCGAGCCGGTGAACCAGCGGGGCCGGCACTTCAGCCTTCATTCCTTTGGCGATGCGC
Source organism: Fimbriimonadales bacterium (assembly GCA_038202925.1). Taxonomy (GTDB): domain Bacteria; phylum Armatimonadota; class Fimbriimonadia; order Fimbriimonadales; family Fimbriimonadaceae; genus JAEVZK01. The sequence continues at coordinate 3,635 of JBBREM010000051.1, forward strand.
TCCGGGAGGAATGCGCGGGCCTCGTCTTTCTTGAACCAGGCGAAGTCCTGGTTCCATGCGTTCTTGCGCCAATCGGCTGGGGCATCGTCTCGAGGGAGATCGCGCGAAAACACACGCAGGACGAGGCCATCCTCGGGATAGCGATTCTCGGGGCGATTGACGGCGGTTTTGAGTTGTCCGGGATCCTGCGGCAGCATTCGCTCCTCGCTGGTCATGCCGTTCCATTTGGATATAGCGCGGCGCAGCATGGCCGCCATCTGCTTCGGATCGTTCGTATTGACGCTTGCCAACATCACTCCGCTAGGCGCGGTCGCATAGGTTCCTTGACGGGTGTCGGTCGGTCGGGTTCGGCCCGCGTAATGGCCCTGCTCGAAGATTTTTTGGGCGAAGAGGCACTCGGGATCTTTGCCCTTTTGGAGGCGATTCACCTCGTCGGCAGAGACGACGAAGCTGTGGAGTAGCTGCTGAATTTCGGGGTTAGACCAGACGTCCCGCCTGGCGATGACACCATTGTTTCATGTGCAGGCCATCGGGTGGCCGTTCATCGCCCATAAGAGAATGGGCTTTGCCTTCTGTTGGGCCTCAACCACTGCCTCCCAGAATGTCGGTTTCCAATCGCACGATTCAAACGCCAACTCGGCAGGCTTTGGGCGGATGTAGTCTCGCCATCTCGCGAAAGATTCCGCGCTCGGCTCCGGGGCTTGGAGGAGGGCGATGGAGCAGAGAAGTAGGGCTGGGCTCATCCTGCATTCAGTGTACGACGATCTGAGTCGGTCCCACCATCCGGCATACCTGGATCGGGAAGTATCCGAATAAGAATTGCGTAATCGGAGTAGAGTAGAGTACATGGCTCTTCCTCCGCACATCACTCTCGCCATTCGAATCTTCCCCCATTTGGTCGAATGCGCAACCACCGGGCGGAGGACGAACGTCAACGAGCTCAGCCAGTTTGTGCGGGGCGAAACGAGGCTTTTTAGCCGGGCGCTGGGTTGGATTCGCGACTATCTGTGCGTCGAGCACAAGCTGCCGCCGCTGATCGCGGTGGTCGAGAATACGGGGAAGGACACGCCTTCCAACAGCTTCGCGCCGAGCAAGCTGATCGAGCTTAAGAAAGAAGAGTACGAGAAGCTGCGCACCGAGGCTCTCAAGCAAGTTTATGCGTACCCACGCTGGGTCGCCGTCTCCGAGGCCCTGCAGAAGATGTACGCGGTCGCTTAGGCGCTCATTCGCTTTGCGGCGGTCCTTCGACTCCGAGTGCTCGCAGCGCTCGCCTCTTCGCTCAGATGATGGCTCGCGGGCAAGGCACGCCTTGCCCCTAAAGGTGCTTCGCACGTGTGTCGGCAGGCCTGGGCAGGGCTGAACCTACGGTTCAGTCGGGGACAGGAATGTTCCCGCTACCGCTGTTAATTCGGATCTTCGCTCAGGATGACGGCTCGCGGGCAAGGCACGCCTTGCCCCTACGTGCTTCAGACTTAAGCGGGCTTTTTCAACTAGAACTTGGCGAGTAAACTCGCCGCTATGCCCGTTCGCGTTGGGATTTTGTCGGCTGCTCACATGCACGTTTGGGGCTATGTGGCGGCGCTCAAGAAGAACCCAGACGCTGAAATCGTTGGAGTTTGGGATGACAATCCCGAGCGGCTTGCCAAGTTTTCCGAGCAGGCCGGCGTGCCTCAGGCTTTGGGTTTGGACGAGCTTTGCAACCAGGTAGACGCGGTGGCAATCGCGAGCGAGAACACCAAACACGCCCCCCTCGCCCAGGCGGCCGCCGATCAAGGCAAGCACATCCTTTGCGAAAAGCCTCTCGTGACGAACGAGGAGGATGCCGCCATCTTTGAAGAGATCGCGCGGAAGGTGAAAGTGATGACGGCTTTCCCCTGCCGCTTCGCGCCTTCGTTTCAGCGCTTGAAGGAGCGAGTGCAGGCGGGGGATATTGGCAAGCTCAAGGCGGTGTGCGCGACCAATCGCGGGAGTTGCCCGTTCGATTGGTTCGTGCAGAAGGAACTGAGCGGGGGCGGGGCGATGATCGACCATACCGTGCACGTGGCCGACCTGCTGCGGGCGCTGATCGGGCAGGAGCCTGTCAGTGTGGTTGCGCAAACGGGCTCGAACATCTACGGCCAGGTTTGGGAAGATACGGCGATGCTCACCATCGAGTTTCCGGGCGGGCTGTTTGCCACGCTCGACTCGAGCTGGTCGCGGCCGAAGGGCTACAAGACGTGGGGCGACGTGACGATGAACGTGGTGGGCGACAAGGGCGTGATCGATCTCGACATGTTCGGCCAGGAGATAGATGTGTACAAGGATTCTCACAAAGTGCGCGGGTATGGGAGCAACCTGGATCAGGCGCTCTTGGATGCGTTCGTTGCGTGCGTTCGGGACGATACGGTGCCGCCGGTGACCGCGCGGGATGGGATTCAGGCGGCTCGGGTGGCGATGGCCGGGTACGAGAGCGCGCGAACTTCTTCTCGCGTGGCTTTGGGTAGTTAGGATTGGCGTCGGTGCGGCGGTCCTTCGACTGCGATGACGGAAGCGCGACGTGCCGTCGCGGCTACACGTGCTGCGCACGTACGCCGAAGGCGTGTAGCCGTAACGGCATGTGACGCGCACTCCTGATGTCGCGCCACTCCCGAAGGGTGTCATCGTAGAGGAACCTATGGGGGTTGTGATTCCGGTTGCCTTCGACTTCACCTGCCCGCAATGCTGGATCGGCTTCTTGCAGGCTCAGCGGCTGCGAGCGGAGTTTGGCGTGGAGATCGATTGGCTGCCCTATGAACTGTGGCCGGAAGAACTGCCTTGGCCCGAGCCACGTCCGGCGATTCCCGAGCCTCCGGGCAAGCCGAAAATTCCGAGCCGGTTCGAGCTGCAATTGAGGGCGGATGGGATCGAAATGCCGCCGGCCATGGGAAGCCGGCCCAAGCGGATGCGCGCGCACTACCCGCACGAGGCGGCGGCCTTCCTGAAAGTAAAGGAGCCGGAGCGCCTTGAGCACTTCATCGGAGCGGCCTTCCGAGCCTACTGGGAGCGCGGCGAGCGGATCGGGGACTTGGACGTGGTCTTGGAGCTTGCGGGGGATGGGGATGAGTTGAGGGAGGCTTTGGAGTGCCGGGCGTACCGCGATCAGGTCGTTCATTACGATGCGGCTGCCTTTGCCTCGGGCGTTTGGAACGTGCCGACGTTTTGGATCGGGGGCGAGCGGTTTGCGGAGCAGCCGTATTCCGTCCTTGCGGAGGCGGTCGCGAGAGACGAAAGGGGAGAGACGAGAGACGATTTGCGGACGATCTATGCTGACTTGGTGTTTCCGGCTTCGCCTTCCGGGCGGCCCTACACCTACATCAACATGGTCGCGACTATCGACGGCAAGATACTGACCGGCGAGCGGGACGAGCATGTGGTGGATCTGGGCTCGAAGGTGGACCACGAGCTGATGCGGCGGATCGAGGTTTCGGCGGATGCAGTGATGGTGGGCGCGACGACGCTTCGGGCTTCGAAGAAGAGTTGGAATCCTGGCGCGGCGAAGCGGATTGTCGTCACCCGGTCGGGCAACCTCGATCTAGACCATTGCTTCTTCTCGGGCGATGCTTATGTGGCGGTTCCGGATGATGCGAAGCTGGACGAGGATCGGTTGCGACGGAGCGCAACCCTCCAGGCGGACGAGGATCGGTTGCGACGGAGCGCAACCCTCCAGGCGGACGAGGATCGGTTGCGACGGAGCGCAACCCTCCAGTCGGATGAGGATCGGTTGCGACGGAGCGCAACCCTCCAGGCGGATGAAGATCGGTTGCGACGGAGCGCAACCCTCCAGGTGCTTCGGGCGGGGCGGGGAGATGTGGACCTCAACGACCTCGTCAGACAGCTCAAAGGGATGGGCGTCGAAAGGCTTCTTGTGATGGGAGGCAGCACGCTGAACGCGCAACTGCTCAAACTGGGGTTGGTGGATGAGCTATTTCTGACCGTAGCGCCCAAGGTCAAGTTGGGCAAGGACGTGCCGACCTATGCCGATGGCGAGCCTCTGGCGCGGGGCGAGATTCAGGATTACGCCCTAATCGAGGAACACCGCGTGGGGGATGAGCTGTTTCTGAGGTATCGCCGCAAACTCTGATGCAGGCTGAACAATCCGCACCGATCCCGCATGTGAAAGCAGGGGGCGCGCGACGCCCGCTTGCGGCAGCCGTATACCTCCTGCGCAACACGGGCAAGACGATCCCGCTGATCGGCGTCATCATGCTCGCGGTGATGCTCGTCGCCGGCATCGTGGCGATGGTCAACTCGATCACTTACTCGATCCAGACGATCTACCAATACTCCTCCAACTTCCTCGCGGTCAGCCCCCGGGGCGATCCGGACCTGACGCCTAAGCTGTATGACGAGGTGATGGCGGGCTCGCCGGTGCCGATCGAGCGGGTCGTTATGTTCCGGGCGGCTGGCACCCAAGTGAAGAGCCTGGTGGGCAACTGGCCGTTCGTGGTCTTAGGGATGAAGCGGCCGGACGCGGAGTTCTGGCTGAAGAGGCTGCAGATTACGCACCTCGAAGGCAGGTATCCGGGCCAGGGCAAGCCAGAAATCATCGTCAGCGAGCCAATTGCCCGCAACCTGCACCTGAAACTCGGCTCGGTGGTGCTCAAGCCAGAATTGCAGGAGTCCTACTCGCCCCATCCCGTGAAGGTCGTTGGAATCGCCTACACCGACAAGTGGACGATGATCGGCGACTACGACTACATGACGGAGAACTACTTTCCGCCTATTGACAACTTGCTCTTCTTCGCCTACAACCGGGCCAATCAATCGAAGCTCGACGATTGGGCTTACAAGCATTTCAAAGGCGAGCGCGCCCAGCTCTTCGCGTACAAGGAGATCGACCGGCAGACGCGGACGATGTTCAAGACGCTGTACCAAATTTTGAACGTCGTGATCGCGCTTCTGGTGGTGGTCATCACCTTCATGATGGGGATGCTGATCAACATCTATCAGTCGCAGAGGCTGGTCGAATTTGGGCTTCTGCAAGCGTTGGGCTACACCAAGAAGCAGCTCTTGAAGCGCGTGATCAAGGAGTCGTTCGCGGTGGTCGTCATGGGCTGGTTGGGCGGGGTGAGTCTGGGCTACGGGTTCCTAGTGATCATTAAATGGGCGGTGATGGATCCAAACGGGTTTGGACTATTGCTCAATGATCCCGTGGCCTTTCGGTACACGCTGCCGATTCCGGTTGCGATCATGATCGTGGCGGCGCTTACGGTGTTTCTGCGGTTTCGCAACTTCGACCCGGTCGGGGTGGTCGAGCGGAGGCTCGTTTGATCGTCGCCGACTCCGCTTCGCTGGTCTATCACGATCATGGTCGCGAGGTGTTTGCGTGCAAGGATGTGAGTCTGGAGGTGCGGCCAGGCGAGTTCCTGGGCATCCTGGGGCCGTCGGGCTCGGGCAAGTCATCGCTACTTTATCTACTCAGCGGCCTGAAAACCCCGACGAGCGGGACGATTTGCTATGACGGCAGGAACCTGAACTCGATGAGCGACGAGCAGCGAGCTCGGTTGCGGCTGCAGGAGTTCGGGTTCGTCTTCCAGCAGCCCTATCTGCTCGGGTACTTGTCGGCGCTGGAGAATGTGATGATTGCGGCACCCCGCCCAACGCGCGAGTCGGGGGCTAGTCTTCATGACGAGGGGCTCGCCTTGCTGGGCGAGCTCGATTTGGTGGAGAAGTCGCACCGGCAACCGCACGAGCTAAGCGGCGGCGAGCGGCAGCGGGTCTGTGTGGCGCGGGCGCTGCTCGGCTCGCCGAAGGTGATCTTCGCCGACGAGCCGACGGCGTCGCTGGACCACAAGAACGGCGCTCAGGTCGTGCATCTGCTGAACCGGCTGCGTGGCGACGGGTCGTTGGTGATGGTGACGCATGATCCCTCGATGCTGGAGGAGGCGACGCGTATTGTGCGATTGGTGGACGGGCAGTTGGAGCCGAACGTGTCGGAACCCCCATCCCCTGCCCCTTCCCCCACCAGCACAAACATCCGCTAGGGGAAGGGGTTGCGATCTGCCACTAGCGGGCGTTCGCATGTTTGCAAGAGTCGGCCACTCGAAGATCCTTTCAGTTCGCAGGCTCACTTTCAGGATGACGAGCCTATCTACAAGCTAAACTCTCCTGCAATGAGCGACCACGTTCAGGTGCGGGTCACGCTGTCCGAAGGGGCGGTGCTGCCGGATTATCAGACTCCCCATGCGGCGGGGATGGATATTCGGTGCGCGCAGAGCTTTACCCTGTATCCGAACGAGCGGCGGCTGATTCCGACCGGGCTGAAGATGGCCATCCCCGAGGGATACGAGGGGCAGGTTCGGCCTCGCAGCGGCCTCGCGCTGAAGCATGGCATTAGCTTGGTCAACACGCCAGGGACGATCGACTCAGACTATCGCGGCGAAATCGGTGTTATTCTAATCAATCACGGGCAAGATGTCGTCACCTTCTCTGCGGGCGAAAGAATCGCGCAGATGGTGATCTGCCCGGTAACGCGCGCGGAACTGGTTGTTGTGGACGAATTAGAGAGCACGGAACGAGGAGAAGGCGGATTTGGCAGCACCGGACACGGCTAAGGCGATCGCCTGCGACAAGTGCTTCGCGACGATTCCGCTTGGTGCGACGATCTGTCCCGAATGCGGCGCGCCGGTGAAGAACGTGACCACGGCGGAAGCCGAGGTGGCGATCTACCCGGAACTCGCGGCGGCAAATCTTTCGCGGATGCGCGGCGATTACAAGCTGGCCGAAGAGCAATTGCTGACGATCGTCCGGAAGTATCCCAACAATCCGAGCGCGAACGAGATGCTGGGCGATCTGGCGACGGAGCGTGAGGATTACGATCAGGCCATCCAGTGGTTCGAGCTTGCGCTTGAGATCCTGCCTGACTCGGCATCAATCGCGCGAAAGGTGCGAGGCGCACGGGAGCGGATTGAGAAGAAGGATGCTCAGGAGACGACGGCGAATCTTGGGATTCCGAGCCAGAGTTCGAAGCTGCCCCTGCTGATCGGCGTTTTCACCATCCTCGGAATCGCGATCGCGATCGTGGCCTACATGATGGGCACGAGCGTCAAGGCGAAGTCCAGCCAACCAATCAACGTCATCCGCGCCGAGAACGGCTCGGTCGAGCAACCCAAGACCACCGGATCGGAGCCCAAGGGCAGCGGAGAAGCCGCGCCGGCGACCCGCTCCGGCGACTTGGCGGCGGAAGATCTCAACCTGACGGGCACGTTTCGCGAAAAGGCGACGGATGGCACGTCGATTCTCTCCGTTGCCCAGGACCCCCGGTCAAACAGCTTGACGATCACTTTCACGATGACCGGCGACCATGACCGAACGTTAGCGGCGCGGATCGCGCGCGACGCCTTCCTCTCCTTCCCCAGCTACAATTTCGTGACGCTACGCGGGGTTTCCGAAGGCAAGGTCGCGTATATGGCCGATGCGTATCGCACGAAGGTCGAAGAGACTCAGACTCCGGCTTGGAAGCAGCAGCATCAGGACGACCCGGACGCCTGGATCGGGCACGTGCTTTCCACCGAGTGGGGAGCGGCGGCGGGCACCGGCTCGACCACACCGCCGGATGCAGGCCCCGGCACTGCCGCGACAACGACAAGTACGGGCGGCGAGACGACCGGGACGACCGGCCAATGAGGCTGTCGCTTCAACTCTTCACGGTTCGCGAGGCGCTCGAAGCGAACCGGATCGAAACTCTCAGCGCGATCCGGTCGTTCGGCCTCGAATACGTGGAACTGGCGGGTTACGCCGGGGCGACGGCTGACCAGTTTCGGATTGAGCTGGGCGAGGCGGGCCTGATCGTCAGCGGTGCGCACACGATGCTGGATGCGCTAGAGTCCGATCTTGACGCAGTGATCGCGGAGAACGTCGCGTTTGGCAACCGATGGGTGATCGTGCCGTATGTGGGGGAGGCGGATCGCGTTTGGCCGGCGCTTGCAGCGCGGCTCAATCTGATCGGCGAGCAGCTTGCTTCATCCGGTTTGCGGCTCGCTTATCACAACCACGATTTCGAGTTTGGCGCGGACGGGGGGTTTAGGCAATTGGTGGCGAGGACGAATCCTGCGTTCGTCTGGTTTCAGGTGGATGTGGGATGGGTGCGCTACGCGGGCGAAGATCCAGCGGCGTTGCTGCGCGAACTGGGTGAACGAGTCAAGCTCGTGCATTTGAAGGACCTACGGGCGGGCGACGATCCCCACGTCTTGGCGGGGGAGGGCGACGTCGACTGGGATTCCGTGCTCATGGAATGCGCCGGAGTGGAGTTTGGAGCGATCGAAATGGACGTCCCACCCAACGATCCACTCGCGGATGTCCGGGCGTGCGTGGAGTTTTTTCGGGCGCGCGGACTTGGGTAGAGGGATTAGAGGATTGAAACCCTCTCCGTCCTCCAATCCTTAATGCGTCGCATGCCGCGACGGCTACACGCGCTTCGCGCGTCCCATTCCTCTGGAGTTGCCCTACGCCGAAGGCGTGTAGCCGCGACGGCATGTCGCGCTGCGTGTGGACCGTGATTTCTGCCGCCGAAAGGAACGCCCGCGCTCCTACGCCAAGCTGCCCATAGGGTCCCAGGGGTCTAGCTCTACGGCGGGTTTCTTCAGCGCTTCGAGGATCTTCGGGTCGACGAAGCGCTTGTGGACGACAACTTCATACATGAACTCGTCGAACCAGGCGTCCGTCATTTGGAACCAGCCCTTGTTGCCCGGCTCCTCGCCCCAGGAGTTCTCGACCCTCCACTTGCGCGGCTTCGATTTATCGTCGAGATCGACGCCGGTGAAGACCATGGCGTGGGTCATGAGCGAGTGGCCGTATTGCAGTCGCTCGGCCTTGCTCATGCCTTGCTTGGTGCCGTAAACGAGATCGAAGTCGAACATATCGAGGTCCATTGTGCCGAGGTCGCGGTCAAGGTATTTACCGACATCGCATCCGAACCAGACGCTTTCTCCCGACTCGATCTGCTTGATCGCAGCCGCTTTGATGACGTCGATCTCCACGTTTAGGTATTCCGTCGGGCGGCCTCCCGTGACGTTGCCGAGGAACTTGACGGTGAAGGCGGTGTTGAAGTCATGGCCCGGCCGTGGGTCGTGGATGAGGCAGACGTAGTCGTCGAGGTTGAGGCCGACGTATTTCTGGTAGAACTCCTGCGGGGTCAGCTTGCCCTCGCGGTGGAAGGTCTTGTCCTTATCTCGCCACTGCCACTCGAAGTCGCGGGGCGGCTCGCCGAGGTGGATGCAGAGCATCCGGTAAACCTCGGCCATGTAGCTCCGCTTCTTCTCCTCCAGCGTTTCCATCGGCGCGCCTTTCTTGTGCGCCTTGCGCAAGAGCGCGGCATATTCGCGCAGCTTGCCGGTGAGCTGGTAGGACATCACCATCGTCGCCGAGCTGCTCTCGGTTTCCGGCATCGCCTGCTTGGGCACGACGCCGTATTTGTTGATCAGATTGACGAACATATCCCACTGCCCGCCATCGCCGAGCGGCGCCATGAGGAGCCAATCGAGGAGTCGGCTGCCGACGGGCTCGTCAAAGGTCTTCAGGATGTTGTCGAGGAAGTAGTTCGACTTCTCGAGCTTGTCCCAGAAGAGCGTGTAGTTCTGGCTCAGCTCGAACTTGTCGTCCACGTTCAGCGCCTTGATCGCGAAGGGGCGGAAGGTGTTGAGGGCGGCAAACATCCAGCATCGGCCGCTCGCCTTCTGGGCGGTGATGCTGTTTTCCGGGAGGTGGATGCTGAAGGTGTGGTCTAGCTCCTTCACGCGGCGGCGATTGAGGGAGACCTTGTTCAGGGTGGTCGTGCCCACCGCATTCATCGCCTGGCGGTAGCGCGGCTCACCGTCAAACTCGTGTTGAAATCGCTGGAGGTCTTCGTCGGTGATGGCGCCGTTGGCGGTGGAGATCGTCGGGATGGTTGCTGCCATGTCTTTATTTTAACGCGGAGTCATCGAGGAGAGACTAGAGAGAAGAGAGAAGAGAGAAGAGGGACCACAACAGTTCTGCGCCGTCAGCAGCCGCTGGGGTGATTACAGGCTGCTGTCCTCGCTGGGCCGAAGCTCCAGCCATGTCATTTCTCGGGCTGCGCCCGAGTCGGGGACTGGAATGTCCCCGCCACTGGAGTTCCTCGCGCAGTTCAAGGATGAACAGGGGGTTGATGCCTCGAAGGCAATACAATGGAACGGTATGTCGCGTGCGGATTGTTGTGCAGGCGACCCATGGAAATCGCATTGACCGCTGGCTGGACCAATATGGCGCCCATAAGCGTCGCGCAGAAGCGCGAGCGCTTCGAGTCCATTGCCCGCGAGCAACAGGGAGTGCTCCTGCGCATCGCGAAGCATTACTGTCGCGGCAACGAGGCGCTTGCCCAGGATTTGGTGCAGGACGCACTTGTCAATGGCTACAAATCATATTTGGATGGCGGCTTCAAGGACGGGACCAACGCGAAGGCCTGGCTGGTACGGATTCTCACAAACCTATTTCTAAACGACAACCGCCGGCGCAAAAAGTTCGAGTCCGGCGCGGAGGTTCGCGAAGACCTCGCGGCGTCAAGTTCCTACGAGCCGGATGCGACGATTTTGGAGAGCCTGCTCGACGGTCCGGTCGAGGAATCGCTGGCTAAGCTTCCCGAGCACCAGCGAATGTGTGTCGTCCTGGTGGACATCGAGGGACTGGATTATGCCGAGGCCGCGACGATTTTAGAATGCCCGGTTGGTACCGTTCGGTCGCGCCTGGCGCGGGGCCGGTCGGCGCTGTTCGAAGACCTGTACGACTACGCGAAGGCCAGGGGGATCGTCCGATGATGAGAACCGAAATCAGCCCCTGCTGGCACATGAAAGGCATGGTGCAAGGCTTAGCGGACGGCACCCTGCGTGGATTCCTTCGCAAGTACGCGACGTTCCACCTGCGCTATTGCGAGCGCTGCCGCCAAGCGGTCGCCGGTTTGCGGGCCGTAATTGCCCGCCTCTCGCGGCTTCTTAAGCCGGCGGAGATGCCCACCGAATCCTGGTCGACCATCGCCTCTGCTTGGGACGATGCGGAAAGCGCCACCGGACCTCCTCCCGAATAGCTGCTCTCACCTGATGCGGGGTTCGGTTCGGCGAGTCGCTGCCTCATTTCGAGCAGTTCATAAGCTATTCGATGCCCAGCCTCTAACAAAACCCTAGAGTTTCGGGTTTCAAACCCCGACAAATCTACTGTGTTGCTCGGCACTCAGCATGTTTGCGGGGTTTTCAGCTGCTATTCGCAGTGTTCCCCAGGCGTGCTGCCTTGCAACCGGGATTTAGAGGGCACCACCAGCCATGATCAGACTGTTTAAGCACTCGCCTCTTCAGATCACGCCAAAGAAAAGGCGCAAGGTCGTGTTGCCTCCTCCCGAGGATCGGCTCAAGGCGGTACTCACCGCTTCGATCGAGCTGGGTCTCGGCACCGACCTCAAGGACAGCTTGCTCACTTCGCTGAGGGCGGTGATCAAGACGACCGGCGCATCGTGCGGCTATGTAATGCTCGTCGAGGAAGCGGACGAGAAGAAGTGGCTACGCGCCGAAGTGGCGTTCAGCGCGGACGGCCCGATCGACTTTCCTGACCGCCTGGAGTTTGGCGTCGGCCTGAGCGGCTTTGTCGCGAAGATGGGCCAGACCGTGGCGATCGCCGACAGCGATGGCGAGAAGCAGCTTTACGATGGCGTGACCGAGGGCGTGCAGGCAGGAGCCTCGACGCCGCTGGTGATGCGAACCGCGCCGCGGCGCGGCCGGGCGGCGGAGGATAAGGTTCTCGGCGTCCTAACCCTGCTCAGCTCTGTCAGCAACAAGCCTTTTACAAAGCGACAGATCGAGCTGCTCAAGGGCTTTGGCGCACAGATCTCGATGGCGCTCTCAAACAGCCGCATGGACGTCATGCGCCAGGAGAGCATCGTCGATACGCTCTCGAAGGTGGCGACCGCGCTCGAAGCGCGAGACAAGTTTTTCAAGGGCCACTCGCTGAGAGTCAGCGAGTTGAGCCAGCGCGTCGGCGAGAAGCTGGGCTTCGACAAGGAAGCGCTCGAGGAGCTGCGGCTGGGCACGATCCTGCTGGACATCGGCAAGGTGTACGTGCCCGACACGATTCTTAACAAGCACACCCAGCTCACGGAAACGGAATTTGAGACGCTGAAGGAGCACACGGTCAAGGGATACGAGCTGTGCCAGAAGCTGGGCCTCTCCGAAGCGGTGATGATGATCATTCGCAACCACCACGAGAAGCTCGACGGCACCGGCTATCCGGACGGATTGCGCGGCGGCGAACTGCCGCTGTCACTTCGCATCGTCTGCGTCAGCGACGCGTTCGACGCGATGATCAGCAAGCGGCCGCATCGCGACGCGATGTCGATGGAGCACATCATTTCCGAACTGAGCCGGTTCGCCGGCAAGCACTTTGATCCGCTCGTCGTGGAAACGCTGAAGCTGCTCCACACGGCGGGAATGCTTAAGGATCTGTACCCATCGAAGAACGACAGCGGAGACGACAACACCCAGGAGGTCGCGTGAATCTCTTCGGCAAGGAAGGTCCTCTCGAACAGTCGCTCGGCGTCGATATCGGCTCGCGCGAGATGAAGCTCGTGCTGCTTTCGCGTTCCGGCGATTCGATGACGGTCGATCTCGTGAAGAGCGTTACGCTGCCTGCGGGCAGCGTGCTTGAAGGCGTCATCGAGGACCGCAAGGAGCTTGCGAAGATTCTGCGAGAAACCCTCGCCCATACCGGCGCGAGTTCGGTCCAAGCCGTCTTGTCCATACCTACCCAGGCCGCGACGCTGCGATGGGTTAGCCTGCCGCAGCTTCCTCCCGACGAGCACCGAGTTGCCGCTTCTTATAAAGTCAAGAAGCACCTGCCGTATCCGATCGAGGATGCTTATCTCTCGACGACGCCGGTGCAGGAGATGGATGAGGACGGTGTCGGCGAATCGCTGGTCATCAGCGTGCCGATGCCGGTCATCGCGTCTCGGGCCTTCACCGCCGAGCGCGCCGGATTGAAGCCGGTCGCCGCCGAATTACAGGCGCAGGCGCTGCTTCGCATCGTCGAGCGCAGCCTTCGCCATCGCAGCCCACTCCTGCGCGACGCATCGATGACGATCGTCGACATCGGTGGATCGGCCACCGAGATGTACGTTGTTCAGAACCAGAAGCTGCAGTTCATCCGCAGCGTCCGTTTCGGCTCGTCACGAATCGCGCGGAAAGTGGCGGAAGAGCTCGGCGTTTCCGAGACGCTCGGCCATAGCATGATCGCCAACCCGGAGGGATTCCTCGATGCCGAAGGCATTCTGAGCCTCCCCTACGAGGGTCAATCGATCAAGGTGAGCGTAAAGGCTGAGCTCGACACGCTACTGAAAGAAATCAGCCGCTTAATGCGCTATTTTCGCTCGCTGCACGCCGAGAGAAGCTACGCCGGCATCTTGGACCACATGATGCTGTGCGGCGGATTCTCGAATGTGCACGGGCTTGACACCTATCTTGAGCAGCAGCTCAAGGTTCGGATCGAGCCGCTCGAGCCGTTCAACCACATGACGTTCAACGTCAGCAACGAAGCCTTCGAACTGGCTTCCAATAGCGAGAACACGTTCGCCATCGCGGTTGGGCTCGCCTTATCGCAGTTCGACACAGAGGAGATCGAGGAGACACAGGATGTCAACAATGACTTTGCCTGGGCGCGAGGCGCCTAGCACCAACGCGAAAAAGATCAACCTTGACGCCAATCTTCTCCAGGATTGGCTGCTGGATCGTCGCGACATCAAGAAGCACATCCGACTCCGGCTGGTCGCCGCGGCGGCCTGCGCGCTCGTCGGATTCTATGGCGTGAGCACGCTTGGCTCGATCCGGTCGGCGACGGCCCTGAAGCAGAAGCCCCTGGA
>JBBREM010000052.1:0-16610 GCA_038202925.1 Fimbriimonadales bacterium
TCGTGATGTACACCTGCTCGCGCGAGATCCCCGCGTCTTTGAGAGCTTTGTCCAGAAGCTGCCCCGCCTTGCCGACAAAGGGTCGGCCCGTCTTGTCCTCGTTGTCGCCCGGCCCTTCGCCGATCAGCATTAACGGCGAGCGCGGATCTCCTTCGCCGAAGACGACCGTCGTCCGTTTTTCGTGCAGCCCGCACCCTCGGCAGTTCAGACAGCTCAGCCGCAACTGATCAAGCGTCACGATCGGCAACCTCTTTGAGGCGGTCGTAGCTGTCGGCGAGGCTCTGGGGAAGCACGCGAACGTCTCCGACAGTCGTCATGAAATTCGTGTCGCCCGACCAGCGCGGCACGATGTGCCAGTGGATGTGGCTGGGAATGCCAGCGCCGGCGGCAGAGCCAAGATTGATGCCGATGTTGAATCCATCCGGCTTGTATACGGCGGTGATCCAGCCAACGCATCTGGCCACAAGCTGATTGCTCTCCAAAAGCTCCTCATCGCTCAGCTGCGCCATATCCGCGGTGTGCTTGTAAGGCGCGATCATAAGATGGCCGTTGGTATAGGGGAAAGCATTGAGCATTACGAAGGCGCTCTTGCCTCGATAGAGTAGAAGGTTGGCGCGATCCTCCGAGGAGGCAGGAAGATCGATGAAGATACAGCCGCTGGCACCGCTTTCGGGCTTCTCGATGTACGCAAAGCGCCAAGGCGCCCAGAGCCGCTCCGCCATGGCTCGTTATAGCACGGCAACCTTAAAGTGCTCTCGCGAAGCGAAAAACCGCAAGAACCATGCAGGTCCGAGGGACCAGTGGGCTGGCTTTCCATCTACAATTGTTGCCGGGTACCCGCTCCCCTTACGGGCGCCTAATAAAACGCAAGAGTAGCACCGGCTTCAGGCCGGGGCTTGGAGTTACAAAATGAATAGTTGGAAGATCGGCGCGCTTATCACAGCCGCCATGGTTCTCGTCATTGTTTCGGGCTGCAAGAAGGATGAGCCGGCAGCGGACGCCACAGCGACGCCCCCAGCCGCCACGGCTGGCGCAACAACCGGCAAGTAAGCCTCGCATTTCAAAGGCGGCCTCTTCGGAGGCCGCCTTTTCTTATGTCGTCTTGGCGAGGACGATCGCGTCGGCGACTTCCTTCATCGACTTGCGCAGGTTCATCGATTGCAGCTGGATCCGCCGGTACGCCTCGGCTTCATCGATGGCATGCTCCTGCATGAGGATTCCCTTCGCCCGGTCGATCGCCTTGCGGGCCTCGAGTCGATCGGTTAGCGACTGCACTTCCTTCGTGAGCTGCGCGTTTTGCTCGAACCGGCTCCGCGCCACCTCGATTGCCGGCGGGAGATCGCTGGGCTTGAACGGCTTAACGAGATAGGCAAACACCCCCGCGTGCTTCGCGCGGTCCACCAGTTCGCGGTCGCTGTAAGCGGTGAGCAGGATCGTCGGAGCAAGGTCCTCGTCGGTGATGATGCCCACGGCCTCGATGCCATCCATCACTGGCATCTTGACGTCGAGGATACAGATGTCGGGCTTGGTCTCTCGGGCGAGATCGACGGCCTGCTGACCGTCGCCGGCCTCCGCGACCACATCGTATTCCAGATTCTCAAGCATCTGCTTGAGATCGAGGCGGATGATGGGGTCGTCGTCGGCAATAAGAACTGTCATGCGTGCCATGTCGTTTCCTTCAGGTCCGGCCCTCACGTACGACGCTGTCACGGGATTGCGGGGTCACGTGTTTACCCGAGTTAGATGGCGGCGACGCCCGCAAGCTCGTCCGGCCAGTTCTCGACGGGCAGCAGCGGAAGCCGCATCGCGGCGGAATCAAGCACGCCGATCGAGGCCAGATAGGCCTTGTGGGTGGCGGGCTGCGGCGATTTGCGGATCGCTTCGATTGCGGGGAGGATGAAATTGAAGGCAGTGTCGCGTTCGGGATACTCGCGCACGATGCGGGCAAGCCATTGCGGCAGCACGTTCGCCGCGCCGCTGATCGTCCCCGTCCAGCCCGCATCCAGCGCCTTTACGAGCAACGTCTCATTCCCCACAAACAGAGTCTTGCCGGGCAGCGCCTTCGCATAGGACACGAGATTTTCTTCGTTGCCGCTGCTGTCCTTCGCGCCGGCAAAATTCTCGTGGCTCGAAAGCCGTCGTAAGAAATCGGCCGAGAAGGTGATGCCCGTACGTTGCGGGAAGTTGTAGACGAGCACCGGCAGGTTCGTCTTATCGAGAAGCTCTCGGAACCAGGCTTCGATCCCTTCCTCCGTCGCCTCCCGGAAGTAGCTGGGGGCCATGACAAGCGCGGCCGCCGCTCCGGCCTTCGCCGCCTGTTGACACGACCAGACGGCTTCGCTGAGCGAGGACGTGGCGATGCCGAGAATCAAATCGAGACTGCCGCGCACCGGCATCATCGCGCGCAAAAGATCCCGCTTCTCCACCGCGCTAAGCGATGGGCCTTCGCCATTGGTGCCGCCAAGGACGGCTCCCGCGCAGCCGTGACTCTCGAACCAGGAAAGCAGACGGGCCATACCCGGCTGATCGATCTCTCCGCTGGGGAGGAACGGCGTGATGGATGCCGGATAACAGCCCCTGTTCATTGACGATTTACGATTTACGATTTCTGCCAATTCTAAATTCTAAATTCTAAATTCCAAAATTGGACTCATTCGTCAACCCGCGAGAAGTAGATAACGGTGACTCGGTTCTCCGGGGTAATAAAGTCGCCGTAGATGCGGCTGAGGACGGCGATGACTTCGTCGTGCGAGCGGAACTCCGGGTTCTCTCGCTCGATGTCTCGCGGCGAGAGTTCGGCGATCGTCTTGACCTCAACGCGGTCGAGGATTGCGCTGTACATCTTTTGTCGACGCCCAAAGCGCGGGCCGACGGTGATCCACACGATCATGCCCGTCTTGTACTTGTCGGATTTGTCGCCCAAACGGATCGTTACCGTCTTGCGGCTGTTCTTGAGAACGTCGCCGTAGAGGTCGGTGTAGAAGTTGAGCGCGTACATGAGTCTTTATTATCTGCGACTGGAGGGCCAAAACGCCAATCGCCGGGGTAGGAAGAGTTCGTGATCTGGCTCGGCGTCGCAATCCTCGTGTATCTAGCAATCCTTTTCGCGGTCGCCTGGTGCAGCATGCACCCCTTTCGCACGCCACTCTTTATGTCGCCGGGCGCTCTCGGCGCGCCGCAGGAGGATCTGATTCTGCATTCGACTCATGGAGTGCAGCTCAAATGCTGGTGGGTCGAAGCGCCCACGGCGAAAACCATCGCAATTCTCAGCCACGGCTACGTGATGAACCGATCCGAGCTGACCCCTCTCGCACGCTGGCTTTGGCAGCGAGGCATTTCATCGCTGTTGATCGAGTTCCGCGCTCACGGCCGGACGCGCGAAGGGCGCTCGACGATTGGCTGGAAGGAGGCCGACGACGTCTTGGCCGCGATCGCCGAGGCGCGGCGTCGCCACCCTGACGCGCGGATTCTGCTTATCGGCAGCAGCATGGGCTCCGCCGCATCCGCCTTCGCCGCGAGCCGCACACCGGTCGATGGACTTGTCTTAGACAGCTGCTACTCGCGCCTCGTTAGCGCCTCGTTCGGCTGGTGGCGATTCCTCGGCGGACGGCTGCTGTCGTTCCTTCTCGGCCCCACGATCCTGCTCGCCGGGCCGTTGACGGGGGTGAATCCGTTCAAGGTCGATGTGGCTCAGGCGCTCAGGCGCATCGCATGCCCGGTCTTGCTCCTCCACGGGCGATGCGACACCCTCGCAACCCCTGCGGAGGCGGAGCGCAACCTGGCGGCGATGAAGGGCAATGGGGAGCTAGTTTGGTTCGACGACTGCGGACACTCGGAATTTCGTTGGGTGCAGTCGGAGCGATATTACGCCGTGCTGACGGACTTCCTGGAGAAGAACGGCTTCTTGGAGGCAACTCAGCCAGGAGGCAAAATCTGCGCGATTTGACGCAATGGTAGTGGGACTGGCATTATAGGAGGGGCCCCCTAGGATATGGTCCGTCAATAGGTTGTTCGCAATGGAGCGCGAACCTGAACGTCAAAGTAACTAAGGATAGTTCGTATGTGGACGTCACTCGAGCCTTGGCAGCTGGTGCAACTTGAGCGCCTCGCGGAAACTTCACCTGAACGCGTCGAACGCGCGCTCAACATACTTTGGGACGCCGACCCCGATCTACTCGCCGAGGTCGCGATCGAAGCTCTCGATCAAGATGAGATCACGCCGGACCGGTGCTCGCAAATGCTGGGTATCGCGCTCGATGAAGTCGAGTCACGCCTGACGATCCACCGCAAGAAGGCGCTGAAGCGCTGCTGCGTGGTAGTCGCCGAGGGCGCCGTCGCCAAGCTTGCCGACGGCGGATTGCCGGTGTGGGAAGTGGTGCGGGTCTATCGCAAGCTGGGTTCGATCGAGAAGCTGCAGGAAGCCTTTGCCGGTGTCTCGACGCAAACTCTGGATTCAGCGCTGGCCTACGCGAAACACCATCCCGACGAGATCGAGAACCAGATCAACCGCTACGAGCAGATGCTCGAGCGCAAACGGGCCGAATACCCCTTCGCCAAATAGCGCGCCGGTTGAGCAGGGCTTTGTCCCGTGACGGGGACATTCCTGTCCCCGACTCGACCGAAGTCGAGCAGTCTTGACGCACGAAGTGGAGTAATCGGATGGCGGAGGACGAACGTTAGCCTAGATGGAGCGATCCGCTACCCGCGGAGCTGCCCGCTCACAACCACCCCGCAAGATGAAGTTTCGGTGATAGTCCCGACTTCACTAAACCCTGGAACCACGCCTGCGTCTGCCGATGTAAAGGTGGGCGGAGAGCGAAATGAGGATTACAGACTACGAGAGCACGAAGAGCCTAACGGACGTGGGACTCGTTCTGACCAAGGGTGAGGCGGAGGAGCTTTACATCTATCTCCACAAGATGCTCGACCGGGCCGAATTGCGCAAGGCGTTCCTTACCGAGCTCGACAACATGGGGATTAGCCGCGAACTGACGGTCTCCATCGAGCCCCAAGCCTGCGTCCAGCTCAGCGCCTAGTTGGCGCGCCGTAGCAGGATAAGCAGCGACGGCGCGCCGATGAGCGCGGTCACGATACCCACCGGCATATCGGTAACCGGTTGCAGCCCAAATAGGCCGGTCGCGGCGGGAATAACCCGCTGAGACAGAACGTCGGCCGCAAGCAACAGCGCCGCGCCCGTAAGCATCGATGCGGGCAGCGAGCGGCGCCAGTCTGTCCCCACGAGCGACCGAGCGACGTGGGGAGCTACGAGGCCAAGAAACCCAATAATGCCGGAAACCGCAACGGCGATCGCCGTCATGCCCGTCCCGGTTATCAATACCACGGCCTTCAGGCGGCTCGTGTTGACGCCCAGACTGCGCGCCGTCGACTCGCCCATCGCGAACGCGCTCAGCGCTCGCGTTTGCAACACGAGGATCGATCCTCCAAGAAGTAGCGCGATAGCAAGAAGTGCCACTTGCGGCCACTCGAGGCTGTACGTATTGCCAAGAAGCCAGCGAAGAAGGATGTTTGTGTCTTTGCCGCCAGCGAGTAGCGCCAGGCTGAGCACCGAACTCAGGAACGCTCCGACGACAACGCCCGCCAACAACAGCGTGGTGACGTTCGTCGCCCCTCTCCTCCCTGCTAGCGCGAACACAAGGCCGAGGGAGCCGAGGCCAAAGATAAAGCCCGTGGCTGCCTGGCCGAGGCCGCCCAGAGCGCTTCCAAAACCTGCAAGAAATGCCACGACTCCGCCAACGGCGGCGCCCGACGAGACACCTACGATGTAAGGCTCGGCAAGGGGATTGCGAAAGAGCGCTTGGAATGCCGAGCCAACGGCCCCCAAGATCGCTCCGATCAGGACGCATCCTATGCCCCTAGACAATCTAATCTCCCAGACAGCGTCGTTTTCACGGCTGCCCGTGCCGGGACCCGCGACAAGCTCGCGGAGCACGCCAAGGGGGCTCACAAACGAGGTTGACCCGTAGCCAATGTGCAGGATCAGCGTGAGGAGAACGAATGCTCCGAGCAGGAAGAAGGTCAAGCGAGCCGCTTTCGGGGATGGAGACGCGGCCACGAGAGCCATTATAACGTTGCGCCTGTATACTCAGGCAGGTGAAATCGATTAGCCTCAGCATGCGCGCCGGGCAGTTGCCGCCTTCTCCGACTCTGGGTATCGCCGCCAAGGCCCAGGCGATGCGCGCGGCGGGAGTGGACGTCATCTCCCTCGCCGCCGGAGAACCTGACTTTCCCACCCCCGAAGCGGTGTGCCAAGCCGGCATCGCCGCCATTCAGAGCGGATTCACCAAATACACGCCGACCCCCGGCATCCCGGAGCTGCGCGCCGCCATCAGCGAGAAGCTGAAACGAGAGAACCAGGTCAACGTCCTGCCAGAGCAGGTGATCGTCAGCTCGGGGGCAAAGCAGAGCGTCTTCAACGCGCTCAACGTGCTCCTAAACGAAGGCGATGAGGTCATCCTCATCGCGCCGTACTGGATGACCTACGCCGAGCAGGTCCGTTTGGCCGGAGCCATCCCGGCCGTCGTGCGTACGCTCGCTGCAGACGGGTTCGTTCCGCAGATGGATCAGCTGCGTGAAGCCATTACGGGCAGAACGCGGGCGATCATCCTCAACAGTCCCTGCAACCCCACCGGCGCGGTCTTTTCGAGGCAGACGATCAAGGAGATCGCCGTGCTCGCCATTCGGCACGATCTGTGGGTGATCAGCGATGAGATTTACGAAAAGCTGATCTATGGGGAGACCCACGTTAGCATCGCTTCGCTCGGCACGGAGATTGCGGACCGAACCGTCACCGTCAACGGCTGCAGCAAGACGTTCGCGATGACCGGCTGGCGGATCGGATATGCGGCGGCACCGTTGCCGGTTGCGAAGGCGATGTCGAACTTCCAGGATCAAGTGACGAGCAACGCGAATTCGATTGCCCAAAAAGCAGCCGTCGCAGCCTTAGCGCTTGAACCCGGCGTGGTTGAATCGATGCGCGCCGAATACGAGACAAGGCGGGACCTGGTTCTGCGGCAGCTTCGGGCAATCCCCAATGTCACGGCGCCAACGCCGGGCGGTGCCTTTTACGTAATGCCCGACCTGAGCGCTTACCTCGGCGGGCGAATCTCTGATGATTGTGCGATGGCGGAGTATCTGCTCGAAGAGGCGCGGGTGGCGACGGTGCCGGGCTCGGTGTTCGAGGGGCTCGGCCACGTCCGCCTCAGCTACGCGGCGAGCCGCGAGAATCTCCAGAATGGGATCCAGCGCATCGCCGAGGCATTGGAGAAGCTCCGCGCATGATCCCCAAGCCGATTCCGCTTCGTAGCGAAGAAGTCTTCAAGCTGGCGATGCGGCACCGGTCGGCAGCCCCGAATTCCGTGGCCGATAGCTATGAGCGCCTTGAGTTTTTCGGCGACTCGGTGCTAGGGCTCATCATCGCGCAATACCTCTACGAGCACCATCCCGACTGGGATCAGGGGATGCTGAGCAAGGCCAAGTCAAGCGTCGTTCAGGAAGGCCCACTTGCCGAAGCGGCGTCGAAGCTCGGCCTCGAAGAGTTTTTGGAGCTAAGCATCAGCGAGGAGCAGACGGGCGGGCGGACGCGGCCCTCGATTCTCGCCGATGTCCTCGAAGCCATCATCGGCGGGATCTATCTGGAATCGGGGATGGAGGAGGCGCGATGGTTTGTCCTGGAACAGCTCCACCCGTACATCAAGGTAGTTTCAACAGGCGACGTCAATCCGCACGACCATAAATCTAAACTTCAAGAGGTCGCGCAGGCACTATGGAGAAAGACCCCGTTCTATAAAATAGTAAAAGAAACAGGGGTAGCCCATGAACGCCGGTTTTTTGTACAGGTTTTATTCGACGACGAGGTTATGGGAGAAGGTTCTGGCCGTAGTAAAAAGGAAGCCGAACAGGCCGCAGCCTCCGATGCTATCCAGTTAATTCAACGAGCAAATCGCTCACTTACCGAAAATATCGATCCATTTGTTGTATAAAACAACGGATTGGCCCCGTTATTGACCAAAGCGTTAGCGGGGCAAATTTCGCCCTAGACGTTTAAGTCTGAGGACAACAAATGAGGATCTTATTGAGAGCATTTATTCCGGCGATGCTGCTGCTTCTCGCAGCAAACGCCGCCATTGCGCAGCAACCGCCGCGTAATTCGTACATCGCGACGCGGGTAAACAGCGTCGCGGACTTGGTTCAACAGGTCCGCACGAACCATGATGTTATGGACCGCTATCGACGCCACTTCGCCATGAACGATGCAGAGGTACTCGACTACCTGTCAAGTTTACGTGTTAGCAAACTTGAAAAGGACGGCGTGTACAACGTTTATGGTGTGCCCCATACCACCGGAGATTTTCACGCGCATCTTCGCCTCCTGAAAAGGGGCGAGCCCGTGCTCATCGAAGCCGACGGCACGCCAGCGCTGATGCTGGTATGCGGCAACCCCCTCTTATTGGGACCGAAGAAGCCGGCGATTCCGAATCCCGTGCTAACGCCTACCGGCACACCGGAAGGCGAGCGCCCGACCGAGATCGACGCGAACCCGGTACCGAGCCCCGGCCAGCCGACGCCCGAGGCGCCCGGCGTAGACAACGTGCCGACGCCCGACTATCCGCGCCATCGCGATTCGTCGCTGCCGCTCCTACTGGGTCTGGCCGGAGGCATCGGCTTCTTCATCCACACCCGTCGTGAGCCCCGCAGCTGCCCGCCGGTTCCGGAGCCGATGACGATGCTCGTCATGGGTGGCGGTGTCGCCGCAATGGCAGCCCGCCGACGGAAGAAGAAAGCAACGGTCTAAAGCTCGAGAAGAGTCGGGCTTGGCTCCCGATTCAGCGACTCGTGCCCGTCCCCCGTGACGGTGACGATGTTCTCGATCCTCACGCCGAACGAGCCCGGGAAATATATCCCGGGCTCGACGCTGAATACCTGTCCCGCTTTCAGCTCCTCGTCGTTGCCCGCGACGATGTAGGGATCCTCATGGCCGCGCAGGCCCAAGCCGTGCCCAGTGCGGTGCACGAAGAACTCCCCAAAGCCCGCATCCTCGATCACCTTTCGAGCCGCCGCGTCGATCGACTCCGCAGTCACCCCCGGCTGTATCGCCTTGCGCCCAGCATAATGCGCACGAAACACGACGTCGTAGGCTTGCATCGCATCGGCTGAAGCCGCGCCGAGGCAGAGAACCCGCGTGATGTCGCTCTGGTAGCCCTCGACCTCGCAGCCGAAATCCAGCAGGACCACATCGCCCTGCTTCAGCGGCGTATGGTCGCTGACATGGTGCGGCTCGGCCCCGGCCGCCCCAGCAGCTACGATGCAAAAGGTTGGCTTCCCGCCCTGCGCGCGCATCTCTTCGCGCAGCAGGCCATCCACCTGCATTTCGGTCATCCCGGGCTTGATCCGCGCCAGCGCCGCATCATAAGCATCGTCCGCGATCTTGCCCGCCTTGCGTAGCTGAGCCAGCTCCTGCTCGTCCTTGATCTGCATCAGCGATGAGACAACCGGGCCACCCGCCTTGAACAACGCCGCCGGAAGCACGCCTTGCATCTTCAAGAGCATCTGCGCCGGCAATTCGTCGTCGACGCCGAGGATGCCGGATCTGAGATTCCAATCGTCGCCAAGCCGCTCGAAGAGAGGAAGCGGATCTTCCCCGTCTCGCCAGCTGTGAATGTCCTCGATGCCCGCTCTTCGAGCCTGCGATTCAGAGAGTGCCGGGCAGATAAGGCGAACACGGCCGTCGGCATGGATCGCCAGCGTCAGAAACCGCTCGTGAGCCCCTTCTTTGAATCCGTGCAGGTAACCCATCGTAACGGGCGACCACCCAAATAACGCGTCCAGCCCCGCCTCCTTCAACGCGGAGGCGAGACTAGCAACCCGGGATCCATAGGCAAGCTCAGCCATGTCCAGAGTATGCAGCAGGGCCACCAAGTATAATTAGGCCTCAAGTTGCCGGATCGTCTAATGGCAGGACAGCGGTTTTTGGTGCCGCATGTCTAGGTTCGAATCCTAGTCCGGCAGCCACCTTATCTCGTATCCAAACTCCTGAGGTAATTCACCACATCGCCCCTGCGGCCGAGATTCCCGACATAGAAAGGATGCGGCGCGGAGCGGCCTCGGCTCGGATCGAGAAGCCCATTCAGGCTGTGCACGGAAGCATCGTGCAGGAAGATCGGACTGCGCCCCAAGTCGAGGAGGAGGGGCAGCGCATTGCCGCGGATCTTGCCCGCCGGGCTCGCGTCGACCACGATCATTTTATCATCGAAGGTGCCGGGCGAATTTTGGATCGGGCTCAGCGGAGGCATACGCCGGGCAAGGATCATCGGGCTATATCCAGGGAAAATACGCTTCATCGGCACGAGGATCGGTGCAACCGCCTTGCTCTGATCCGCGCCGTGGCAACTTGTGCAGTTCGCCATGAAGAACTGGCGTCCACGGGCGATCGAGCCCCGGTCCCCGCCGGTCCCGCGCGGAGCCGGAAGGCTGGCCAAATAGGCGTTCATGTCGAGCAGCTTCTGATTGTCGACCCGAAGTCCGACCGGCGTCCTGGCCCTACCGGCCGGGCCGGCGTGGGCCGCGTTCACGTACGGATAGCCGCGCACTCCGGTGTCGCGCAGAACCTCGGCATAGTCCTTCGACAGTTGAACGCCGGCAGCGCCTCCGAGAACCTTCAAGAAAGCGCGGCCACCAGGAGTGACCAACGTGGTCTGGTCGAATAGGACGGTGTAGACCGTGTTGCTAAAATCGTCGACCGTCGCATTCTGGCCAGAACTCCCAAAGGGTGCGGCAAGGTCCTGGCGAAACAGCGGCGTGATGTGCACGGAGTTTCCGATTCCGTCGGGCGTGTCGTCAAACGTCCCGACTGGATAGTATTTGGGATTGCTCAGGTATGCGTCGACCTCGGCCTCGGTCGAGTTTTTCGTGAGCCCGACCGGAGCCCGACCGATCGACTTTCCGTTTCGTTCGATTTGCAAGATGGGGAAGAAGGCGCGCGAGTTGCCGCATACGGCGAGCAACTTGCCGACGTTGAGATTGTGCTGCGTCAAGCCATCCCGTCGGCGTCCGATGCCCCCGCCATTAGGCAGCGAGACCACGGAACCGTCCGTCATCGCGTGACAGATCGTGCAGGTGATTCCAACCTTGCCACGTCGCGCGACGACGCCAATGACGGCATTTGCCCCGACAAGCTTTTCCGTTACCGCCGGATCGTTGAGCATCGGCGCGTTCGTCGGGGAAAGATCCGTCGCCAGCTCGCGAACAATCTCCTCCCGAGTCGCTGCGTCGAGCATGTCGGAGTCGACGCTCAGGCCCACCTTGAGCGCATCAAGCGGCGTTATCCGCGCCGCTTTCATGCCCTGCGGCATACGCGCGGCGTCGGTCCAAAATCGTTCATTGCCGAAGGTCTCAAAGCGAAACACTTGCTTGCCTGAGGCAGCGTCGCCCTTCTTGAGCCCAAGGAAGCGGCTCGATGCGGAGCGTGGAGCGCCCGCAGATGTCGACAGCGCGACTGAACAAATCAGCGCGGCGGTGGCGAAGATGGAGACGGATGTCCGGTCTCGATGAAGAAATTTCAACATGGCGTTCAAAAGGAGCCGGCCCCCGAGAAAGAGACAAGGGGGCTCGGCTTGAGGGCAGGTTAGGAAGTGATGGCGCCGTTCATGCCGTTGGGGAAGAACCCGCCGGAGGCACCCGTATTTCCATAAACGATGTCCAGCACTTGGCGAGTGGTCCGGATGATGGACAACGAGTTGGTCGTGAGCGAGAAATACTTCGTTCCCGATGGAGGCGGAACGATGTCCATGCCGTCGACCGGCGACGTCGCGACAGCCTGCTGCGCAACCAACAACCGAATGTTGCCGGTGTGAAGCGCTTCGGCGGCCAGAATTCGCGCTGCCGCTTCGAGCAGATCCTTATTTTGGATGAACCTTGCCGCTCCACCATAGGCGCTGACGCCTACGTCCTCGAACGCGCGGGCCAATGCGAGGAAGTTCGACTGCGTGCTGAAGCTGCCCAGCGCAGCCAGGTTTATCGCCGGCTTCGCGACCTTTGCTGCGCCCAGCGTCGTGCGCAAGAACGTAACGTGGTCGCGCTCGTCACCTGCGATCTCGTTGGAAATCGTTTGGATGTTCGCGTCGGTAAATGTTGTCGCAGTGCCGCCTGTCGTGGCACCGGGCGTACCCGTGCCATCTACACCGACGCCTTGCGCCTGAATATCATTACCCGTCGTCGCGTAGGTATAGAATTCGGCTTCCAAATATTCGAGGTTGAGCGCGAAGTTGAGGATATCGGCATCGGACGGGCCACCGCTGCCGCCACCGCTCCCGCCGCAGCCCGGAAGCACGGCGCCCGCTGCGAGAAGGATCGAGCCGACGGCCGCCTTATGCAGAATATCGCGCCGAGAAACACTCTGTTCCGTCTGAGGCTCGTCTAGTTCAATACCACGCAGTTTCATAAATACGCTCCTGTTCCTGCGTTTAGCGCAGTAGCCAAATCATCCATAAATGGCGCAAGAACCGACAGTCGCACTTTGGACTGCCATAGCAGCGCCTCGCGCCCCGCACAAGGTGCCCCTTGTACGTAATTCAACGGACATGTAAGCTAGGCGCACTTCTCCTGCAAGAGCCGGTAACAACGAAGATAAATCAGCGGTCCTTCCCGTTGGGGCGCGGTCTCGCGCAGGATGACGTTTCGCCCCGACGGGCCGATAACGCAAAGAACGCCGGGGCGAAGGACGCAGAAGTCATGGGGCCAAACACCGGTCATCCTTTTGCGATCTCCGCGCCTTTGCGTGAAACCAGGCCACCCAACACACAACAAAGCCGAGGCATGTGGAACGAATCGCGAAGCCCGATGTTTTGGTACTTCTAAGGCTGGGAAACTCAGCCAGATTCCTGTCAGTCGGATAACGGTCATGCACGAAATCGAGAAGCTGTCTCAGCAGCAAGAAAAAATAATGCGTCTTGCCGCAGACGGCCTCGCAGACAAGGAGATAGCGCATGCGACGGGGCTTGCAACCGGAACCCTCCGGACCTATTGGGACCGGATGCGCAAGAAAACGGATTCGCGTAGTAGGTCGGAGATCATCGCCAAGGTGATGCGCGAGCAGTACGACACGTTGCGAAGTGAATACGATCTTCAACGCGTACTCCTGAAAAGTTTGCCTTTCGGCGTCTGGACGGTTACGCCGAATGGCCAATTCGAGTTTTGGAACGACTGGTTTACCGAATATGGCGGCATGCGCAGCTCAGAAATCGCCAAACACGGCTGCCGAGCGCTCATGCTGCCCGAAGATCTCGTCACGAGCGGGATTCGGTGGAACAAGGCTCGAGAATCAGGAGAGGCCTATTCGTCCTTGGTCCGCTTGATCCGCGCTAATGACCAAACGGCTTACTGGCATGAGCTGCGGCTATATCCGTTGAAGACGCCGGCCGGAGATATTGAGTATTGGTGCGGCAGCGCCCACGCGATTGCGCCCGCATATCCGGCCTAATCCTTCCAAGCGGGCTATCCCGCGTTGCCTACGCGTCGCCTCTTGGCGTCCGCATACAACTTGTCATCCTGTAAGTGAGCTTGCGAACTGAAAGGATCTATCCGTAGTCGGCCGAGGCAAACAATCAAGGGGCCAAGGGTAGGGCTCCTTTCACTCGCGCTTTTCCTCGCGCAGTTTCAGGATGACGACTCACAAATTGTCATCCTGGAAGTGAGCCTGCGAACTGAAAGGATCTATCCGTAGTCGCTCGAGGCAAACAAACAGGGGTCCCAGTGTCGGATCCTTTCACTCGCGCTCGTGCCGCACGACAGTTCCAGGATGATTAGTCTGCCTCTCATGTCGGATTTTTGACGGTCATGCAGATTCCCATCAGCATTTAGTGCGCGAACAACGCGCAATACAGCCATGTCGCACATTCGTTAGGAGGTCTACATAAACTAATGTTTGATGAAATTACCACTGGGCTCGACACAGATAACGTGTCTCGCCGAAGGCTTTGCACTGTGCTGGGCGGCACTGTCGCCGCGTTGGCCGCGACGTCCATGATGCCCGCCTCGGCGGCCGGATTTTTGTCCAAGGACGCAGCAAAGCCTGTTGCGCTGGATATCTTGCCCAACGATCAGGACATTCTCATTTTCGCGCTCAATCTTGAATATCTCGAGGCCGAGTTCTACTCGGTTGTTACGACCGGCAAGTATCTCGACTGGCGGGACACCGTCGGTATGAACGACGAGAAAGGGCGCGACACGCGTGGTGGCAAGAAAGTTGATTTTTCGACGCCGGCTCTCGCGGACTTGGCGCACGAACTCGCTAATGATGAGCTGAACCACGTGCGCTTTCTGCGAGGCGCGTTGGAAGATAAGGTGATCTCAAAGCCTGAGATCAATCTCGACGCGCTCGGAATTGGCTTTGCCAGCGAGCAGGAGTTCCTTACGCTCGCCCGCGCCTTCGAAGACGTTGGAGCCAGCGCGTACCGCGGTGCCGCTGCTCTGATTAACAGCCAGTTCATTCGGGACGCGGCTGCCGGCATCCTCACAACCGAAGCGTATCATGGCGGATGCTTGCGCGCTCATGTCATCGCCGGCGGGTTTGAAGTGCCGAGACTGGACCGTCACGACCAACCCCCAACCATGATGAACTTCTTCCCCACTGATAAGAACGGACTCGCGGTTGGACGCCTGCCGATGGACGTGAGCAGGATCGTCAGAGGCCCCAATCCCGATGGCGGTGCCTTCTTCCCCAAGGGTCTCACCGGGAAGATCGGCCGATTGAAATAAACACTTATGGGTGCATTTCAACCAACACACGTCATCATCATTCTCGCGGTCGTGCTGCTGCTCTTCGGCGGCAGCAAGATCCCCGAGATGATGAAGGGCATCGGCAAGGGAATGGGAGAGCTTAAGAAGGGACTCGAGGAAGGCAAGCGAGAACTGGCGGAAGCCACCGAATCTCCATCCGTTCCGGAACCCTTGCGGCCCGCCTCGTAGCCCGACACTAACCGTGGCTCCGCCATCTTGGCGGAGAGTGTCATCTGCTTCCAGCCGGTCATCCGGTAGGGTGCCGGAGGCACTCTCCGGCTTGAAGCCGGAGCCACTTTGTGATGACGATATGCGTCGTCAAAGCTTGTGCTCGCGACTACCGGCGCGCTCCGCCACGCGAATGCCTTGAGGAAATGAAATCACTGATGCCACTGAGATCGCAGAAGTGGATTCAACACTTATGCGCTCATCTGCGCCTTCTGTGGTTCAAGCCAGTTAATGAACGCCGCTAGCTCGGCCTTGGAGAGGAGGCACCCTGGCAGTTTTCCACTGAGGAAGTGTCGCCATTCGACTCCGGACCGTGCTACGTTAAGGGTATGAGCGAACGGCGATCCGCCTGGGAGCGGGATGGCTTTGTGATCGTGCCCGGCGTCTTTACCGCTGAGGAAGTCGCGAGAATGCGCGAGCACTTCATGGAGTGGAACGCGTCCGATCGCAAAGAGGACTTCGACAAGGTCGATCTGACGGGAGCCGATCCGCTCGCCCAGTATCCGCGCATTATCCATCCCCATCGACGGGACCCGGTGAGCTTGGATTTTCTACTCGATCGCCGTCTGCAGACGGTGCTCATCGAGCTGTTGGGAGAAGAGCCCCATGCGGCGCAAACGATGTTCTATTTCAAGCCTCCGGGCGCCCGCGGACAGGCCCTGCACCAGGATCAGACCTACCTACGCGCCGATCCCGGCACTTGCGTGGCGGCCTGGCTGGCGGTGGACGACTGCGATGAAGGTAACGGCTGCATGGACGTCGTCCCAGGCTCGCACAAGCTGCCGCTTCTGTGCCACATCCCGGCAGATACGACAAAGAGCTTCACCGGAGCAACCGTCCCCGTGCCGGAAGGCTACACGCCGAGGCCCGCGATCATGAAGGCCGGAGATGTCCTGTTCTTCCACGGGAACCTGATCCACGGCAGCGGCCCGAATGACTCCAAAGACCGTTTCCGCCGCTCGCTCATCGCGCACTACATAACCGCGGAAGCGAAGGAGGCGGCGCACTTCTATCATCCGCTCCTGCGCTTCGACGGATCGATGGTAGACCTGGTTGACGCGCCCTCGGGCAGCGAATGTGGAGTCGTGACCGAGCGCGGGATCGAGATGGTTCCCGACGAGCGATACGAACTGCCGGAGCTGCACTAGAGCTCATCGGCAAGGATGCCGGGTTTGGGTCAGTTGGACCAGATCGGCAAGAACGTTGACTACACTGAAGTCGATGCTTACAATCCTTGCGCTTGTGGTGCTGGCTCCTTCGGACTACACAATCGTGGAAATCCATCGCGAGGCGCGATTTGCCGGGAAGCTCGGGGAACTGGTCCACGAATCGCTCGTGCTCGAGCATGACGGCAAGCGGGTGACGGTCGACGTAAGAGGCGACTATCACACCATGTGCGTTCGCCCGTGGCAGCGCCTGCAGGAAGGCCAGACCATTCGTATCAATAGAGCGCTTGGCGACAGGGTCAACCGCGCCGATATCGCTAGAACTTAAAGCTGTACTGCACGAGCGCGCTGTGTTGGATGCCCTGCGTCTTGTCTGACGGGAAGCCGACGCTGAAGAACAAGCCGATGCCGGGAATCTGCTTG
>JBBREM010000053.1:0-16424 GCA_038202925.1 Fimbriimonadales bacterium
AGTCCGGTGTCGGTGTAGCCGACATCCGTGATCGTCTTGCGGACCA
Source organism: Fimbriimonadales bacterium (assembly GCA_038202925.1). Lineage (GTDB taxonomy): Bacteria > Armatimonadota > Fimbriimonadia > Fimbriimonadales > Fimbriimonadaceae > JAEVZK01. The sequence continues at coordinate 47 of JBBREM010000053.1, forward strand.
GATCGGCGACGTCGACATAGGCTTCGACGGTGACCTCGCTGGCCACGACCGCCAGGCCGCGGGTCAGGAGGGTCTCAATGGCCACGCGGGCGCGCTTGTCCTGCGCCAAAAATGCATCGAGCAGCGCGTCGGAGATTTGATCGGCGAGCTTGTCTGGATGGCCCTCGCTGACGCTCTCGGAAGTATAAATTCTCATCTTTCGGAGGGGCAGTGTACCTGCCGCTATTTAGCGTCGGCCAGCCAGCGTCGCCTCGGCGAAGTTGCCTTCCTTCGTCCCGTCGGCGTGCAAGATCGCCCAGTCGCTGATATCACGCTCGCGCACATTGATCGGCATCCCCTTCCTCTTGCCAGGAAGGAGCAGGGGTTGCTCAGCTAGGGTGCCGCTAAAGCGGCCGTCCTTAAACTTCAGGTTGTTAATCCAGATGTGCTCGGCTTGGCCGTTCACGCCGATGACGCGAGTTTGGATGGCAAACGCCTTGTCCGTCGCCTTTGGCGTTTGCAGGCGAACCACGAAGTCGGGGAGCGCGGCGCGAGCCTTGTCGATCGCGCGCTGCAGCTCGGGCGTCGGCTGGTTGACTTGGATGATCGAAACGGGCTCCGATCTCATCATCAATCCCACTTGGATGCCGACGAACGCGAGGACGATTGCAACAAGCGCGATGATGAAGAGCCTAGACAACGGGCCGCACCGTCACTTGCTGCCGCATCGAGACGATGTACTCGGCAACGTCGCGCACCGGCGCGATCAAGAGCTTGTCCTTGCGGTGGCTAAGATGGCGCAGCAAAATCTCATGATCGATCTCCCCGCAAGATTCGCGCCCTGAGCCCAATCCCTCGAAAACGAAGATCATCCACGCCCCCAGTTCAGCGCCTTCCTCAACCTTCTGCACGAGGCCCGCGCCTGACAGGCCGAACGACTTGACGCATCGCAGCGACTTGGGATCGCAGAACACCGGGTGATTGAACCCCTCATGGCGGGTGCGCGCCCACTGGAACTGCTGATCCACGACATCCTCATAAGAACCCTCGGCGGTTTTCGGGCGGTCGCCGGGATAGGCAAAGCTGCGGTCCTCCGGTCCTGGAACGTAATCGCGCAAGAGCGCCTCGGTCATTTGGAGATCGGTGTCCACCATCTCAAGGGTCCAGTTGGGAAGTTCGCCGCGCGGTCCGGTCACGCCGTACAGGCTGTGGTTGCCAATCTCGTGGCCCCGCGTAGCGAGCGACGACCACGCCTCAGGGTTCTCCAGGAAGAATGTCGCGCTGAGAAAGAAGGTCGCGGTGAGGCCGAGCCTGCGCAGAAGCGGCTCGGCGAGATGCAGATGCTCGGGCAACCCGCCGTCGTACGAGAGAGAAACGGCTCCCCTCGCGCCCATGGGCCAGGTCATGCTGCCGAGTGAATCGGACATCCTGCACCAATTATAAGGCCCTCCTTCCAATTGAGAAGGAGGGCATCTGCAATCCCGAGAGCGTTAGCTCGCCTTCTTGAAGGTCATCGTGCCCTTAGAAGCATCCTTTTGGTCGGCAGGGGTGAGGGTGTTGCCGTCGTCGCTGACGATATATTCCTGCGGCTTATCGGAGGCGTCGGCGGCTTTCTGGCCCTGGACGGCGTTCGGATTCTTGGCATTCATCTTTTGCGCGTCGGCCTTACTCATCCCCATCATTTTCTCGACGGTGAGCGACACCTTATCTCCGCTTGCCGACCACTTGCCCTCGATCGGGATACCCATCGCGGTCATCGTGTAGGTCTTATCGGCCTTCAGCTCGATCATCATCCCTTTGACAAAGGACTCTGCCATCTTCGCCATCGGATCATCCTTCTTGTCGGGCGGAAGCGTGAACTCGGCCATGTACTTGCCGACGAGTTTGCTCTCATCCGCCGTGCTGGAGCCGGTCGTGCCGCCTGCCATGTTGGTGTCGGCACCCTTCCCACAGCCGGCAAGGAGCAGCGCTGAAAGGGCCAAGGAGAAGGCAATCAGTAATCGCATCGCCTGCCATTATAGTTGTCCCCGCCCTCATTTGGGAATAGGCCGGGTGAAGCGGAAGGCGCCGAGCCGTCCGTCCAGCGACATTTTCAACCCCGTCAGGGCCCGCCGGTCCGGCGCAATCTCGAAGACGACGCCGTGCTGCAGGCACTTCCTGACCGCATCCGCCGATATGAGCGTGGTCTTGAGCGACTTTTGCTCATCGGTGGTCGGCATCTGAAAATCGTACGCGTTGGGCGAGATTTGCACGTGGGTACCGCTCGCCTTCCATCCGCCTTTGGCGGTGAACGACTCGTCCGGCGCGGTCATGTGAAGCTCGAACTTCTCCCCTGTCACGTAAAGTTGGAGGTAGCCGCGAAACATCTCCGCGCCGGTATCAGCGTAGAAGCTGCCCTCCCAGTGCCCGGCGGCTCGCGCCATGGGGCTGTTCGAGTTGCAGCCGGCCAAGCCTATCGCAAGAAGAAGGAAGGCTAATCGCCGCATGTCCGGCAGTATGACTTGCGATTGTGGTGAGATACATGCCATGCCGCTGCTTAGCGCCCTCGCGATGCTCGCCGCCGTTCAAGGCGGACATACCTACGTCGATCCGAACCACCTCGCCCGGCCGGGCAAGCCGAACTACCTCAAGGTGCCCACGATCGTGTCCCGGCCATTGGGTCGGCCGCTTAAAGCGCCGCCTGGCTTTCATATCAATCTGTTCGCCGCCGGTTTGCATAGTCCGCGGTGGTTCCTCGTTGCCTCGAACGGCGACGTGTTCTGCACGGAGTGCTACCAGGGCAAGATCATCCTGCTGCGAGACACCAACGGCACGGGGGCTGCCGATTCGCAGACGGTATTCGCTCAGGGGCTCGACCTGCCGTTCGGCATGGCGATCCACAGAGGGTATTTCTATGTTGCCAACACGACGAGCGTCGTGCGTTTTGCCTATGAAGTTGGCCAGGCCAGGGTTTCCGGTGGGGAAACAATCATCAGGGGCATACCGAGCCGCGGCTACCGGCAGCACTGGACGCGCAACATCCTCTTTGACGGAAACAAGATGTATCTGACAATCGGCTCCGAAACGAATAAAGGCCCCGATCCGCTGCCCCGCGCCGCGATCTGGCGATACAACGACGACGGGACGGGCAAGGAGCTGATTGCCGCCGGGATTCGCAATCCGGTCGGGCTCGCCCTGCAACCGGAGACGCATCAGCTCTGGGCTACATGCGTGGAGCGGGACTACATGGGCGATGACCTGGTGCCTGACTTCCTCACCCGCATCAAGCCGGGGCAGAATTACGGATGGCCCTACACCTACATCGGGAACCACCGCGATCCGCAATATCCCTCGCGCAGGTCGGCGCCTCATCCCGTTCCGGACCTTCTCTTCACTGCCCACTCGACCCCGCTGGGGCTGTTGTTCTATACGGGCAACATGTTTCCTGCCGACTACCGAGGCGATGCGTTCGTAGCCATGCGGGGATCGACCAATCGGCACTCGAAGAGCGGTTACAAGATAGTCCGCGTGCGCTTTAGTAACGGGAAGCTAACACCAGGCTACGATGACTTCATCACCGGCTGGGTGCCCGCGCCGACGAAGCCGCAAGTCTACGGCCGCCCGGTTGGGTTGGCGCAGTTGCCGGACGGTTCGATGCTGATCGCCGACGAAGGCGCGCACTGCATCTGGCGTGTGAGCTACGCCCCAAAGCCCCGCATCGCGCGGGCCAGCCTCACTCGAAGAGTGAGGCCGAACCGCTCTCAAATGCGAGCAGCTTCGCCTTCATATCGAGCCCACCTCCGTAGCCGGTGAGCTTGCCGTTCGAGCCGATGACACGGTGGCATGGGATGATGATGGCGATTGGGTTCTGCCCGTTCGCCGCGCCCACCGCGCGTGTGGCATTGGGTTGTCCGACCGCGTTCGCGATGTGCTGGTAGCTGCGCGTCTCGCCGCAGGGAATCTTGAGCAGCTCCGCCCATACGGCCTTCTGAAAAGGCGTGCCCTGTGGGTCGAGCGGATAGTCGAACGACGTTCGTCCGCGGGAGAAGAAGTCGGCCAACTGCGCATCGAGTTCTGCCGCGCCCGCCGAAGCATCGCCGCCGCCAAACCACATCTTGTGCAGGGCGCCACTAGGGTCGAGCGCGTAGGAGATGGGGCCGATGGGCGTGTCGAGTGTAGGCATTAGAAATAGAATCGCACACGCAGGCTCGAACAAAAAAGAGGCTGCCGACGATCATCCACGGCGACAGCCTCCCCTTCTCCGTGCTCACAAAGTTAGTGAGCGCATTTGCGGCGCGCGTAGTTCGCACTGCGATCGACCCACGTCATGAAATTGTCGAAATTGTCAAGCACGTCGCGCGGCATCTTCACGTACTCGCGCATGGGCTCGGCGTCCGGCTCAGGGCGCAGGGGCTCCGCGCCGGGGAGCAGCATCGCTTCCTCCAAGTCTTCCGGAGCAAGTTTGAGACCGATGTCTTCGCCCATGAGGAACGCGAACATCTTTTCGCCGGTGTAAACGCCCATGCCACTAAACATGCGGCGGGCGCGAACGTCGTAGGCCTCGGCGGCCCTCATCATCTGCTCGTAACGGATCGGACGATAGACCATTTTGCTTGTTGTCCTGGACCTAATTTTCTTAGGTTGGGGAGTGCCAGCCTTCCGGGGAAGTTATTCGATTGTACTCCACAATGCCGCTTCCGTAGTGGCGGCTATTGCGGGCCATAGCGCAATAGCGGGTCCCCGCGTTCTCTAGGTGCCTCAAAGAGTCGGAGTGCGACTACAAGTGAGCGCACTAAAGCGGCCGCGCGATCATCACGCCGAGGTTCTTCGTGTATTTCTTGGCGTAATCGCTGAGCCGCTCACCGAGGACCACCTTCTTATGAACCGACGAGGCATTCAGGAAACGGGGGATACCGTTCTCCACATAAATCAGGCCGGTGTGGGAGCAATCCAGGCCCGCCGCTTTCGTCGCGATGCCCACGATGTCGCCGGACATCAGAAGGGGCTCGATGCCCGCGACCGCATCGTTGGGCACATAGTAGGGCTGCCTCGCCGTGATCTTTCCTTCGAACTCGGCTATCGGGCCAATCAACGAAGAATCTGCCTTCAACTGACGATAAAGACTTGGGTGCGTGCTCATGAAGTCGAACGGCTTATTCATTCGGACTGCCCCCGGGAGCGACGGCGTCAAATCGCGAACGACCCCTTTGGCGACGTTATCGGCAATCCAGTCGCTCGTGTAGTGCAGTCTTGACAGATATCCGTTCAATTTGCCGCCGCGGTAGCGCGTAAATGTGATCTCGCGAAGCAGGTCGTCGGGATTCGAACCTCCGTGCTTCAGCATGCGCGCGAAGCAAAGGGACGTTTCGTAGAGGGTTACGCAATCAAGGCCCTCGAGATTGGCTGAGCACACCTCGGGGCCGTCCAGTTCGAGCGTCCCGCCCACGTAGGGCGTATCGGCCAGCGACAGCCCCACGCGCGCCGTGAGCTCACCGATTCCCACCTTAGCCCAGGCCTTCGATTCGCGCATCAGCCGAGCGAAGGTCGCGCGGCCGATGAAGGTCGGTGGGTCCTCGGCAAAGCCAGGCAACCGCATCCCGGCAGCAGCCAGGAAGATCAGAAATTCGCGCCGCGTGAGCATCCCAAGCGATAATACGCTCAATGAGCGTCGACTGGGCGGGCTATTTCGAAGCGTCGCGAGACAAGCCCCTGCATCCGCTATGGAAGGAAATCGATCCTCACCTGCCGCCCGGCGGCGTGGCGATCGATTTGGGTTGCGGGATTGGGCTGGGTACCGTCCATCTCGTCGAGAGGGGGTTCCAGGTGATCGCCGTCGATCAGGAGCCCGAGGCGCTTGCCCAAACGCGAGCGCGACTGCCCGAGGGAGCTGATGTAAACCTTCTAAAGGTCCAGTTTCGAGATCTGGCGCTTGATTCCGAATCCCTCGATGTGGCCGTCGCCTTCTTCAGCCTGTTCTTTCTGATATCTGCAGAGCTTCAGGAGGTCTTGCCTGGCGTCATTCGCGCGCTGAGGCCGGGCGGATTGTTCGCAGGGCAGCTTTTGGGCGTAAGCGACGACTGGGCGTCTCGCGGGTACAGCGTGCATACCCGGGAGGAAGTCGAGCAGATGCTCTCTGGCTTTGACGTGCTTTACCTCGAAGAAGCCGAACGAGACGGCCAGACCCTCCAGGGCGAGCCCAAGCACTGGCACGTCTTTCACATCGTCGCGCGAAAGAAGTAATCGGTCGACTCAGTGGCGGGGACGTTCCTGTCCCGACCCGGGCGAAGCCGGAGGATCTGATTTGCCTGCCGGATCAAGAGCGTTTGGAATCCACGTAGCGGCGCATCGCCAGCAGTGTTTCCTCGCTCACGTGATGTTCGATGCCCTCCGCATCAGTGTTGGCGGCGTCCTCGCTGACACCGAGGCGGCGGAGAAAGGCGACGACCAGATCGTGGCGCCGCCGCGAGGCCGCCGCGAGCTCCGCGCCCTTCTCGGTCAAGAAGATGCTTCGATACGGCTGCGCCGTCACAAAGCCATCTCGCTGCAGACGCTGCACGGTCTTCGAAACTGTAACGTGGCTGACCCCGAGCCGCTCGGCGAGATCGACGGCTCGCGCTTCGCCGCACTCGCGGATGAGCCCGTCGATCATCTCGACGTAGTCTTCGGCTCGCTCGCGCCGGTGGTCTTCGCGGGTGCGCTGGAAGCGGTTTTTCGTCATCGCCCGCGGAGGTTGTAGCATATCGCGCTGTTGACAACGTGTGGGAAAACCGGTGCGTATCCGCTTGAGAGCCCAGCTTTTTGCGCTACATCGGGCATGAGACCCCGCGCAGGAAACTTCCCAAGCCGAAGCTGAGATAGCATGGACAGCCTAGGGCCGCATGCAATCCCCCCACCTATCATTTGAGAACGTTGAGGTCAAATACACCGATTTGGTGTACGGGCTAGGTGAAGTCACATTGGTCGTCCAGAGCGGAGAATTCGTGTTCCTCACCGGCCCGTCGGGCGCGGGAAAATCGACGCTGCTCAAACTGGCCACAAAGGAAGTTCAGCCCACGAGCGGGGGAGTCCTGCTCAATGGCCGAGAGATCGGGCATGTGAAGGCTCGCGAGGTGCCGGCGATCCGTCGCGAGATGGGCATCGTCCCGCAAGATTTCGCCCTGCTCCCCCGCAAGCGCGTGTATGAGAATGTCGCTTATGCCATGCGCGCCGTTGGGAACTCGAAGAAGGAGGTGCGCCGCCGAGTGCCTGAGATTCTTCAGCAAGTTCACATCGCCCACCGCGCCGACGCCTTTCCGCACGAGTTGAGCGGGGGCGAGCAGCAGCGCGTGGCGATTGGCCGCGCCCTGGTTAACGATCCTCCCTTGCTTCTCGCCGACGAGCCGACGGGCAACCTCGATCCCGAGCAATCGTGGGAGATCATGGACCTCCTGAAGGAACTGAACCGCAACGGTACCACGGTAGTCGTCGCCAGCCACGACATGATGGTTGTGACCCGAATGGGCGAACGGGTGGTCTCGCTCAATCAGGGGCAGATCGTCGCTGATATGGCGGCAACGTCGAATTTGCAAGACGTGCTTCCCATGAATCTACCAAACGACGATTGGCCGGAGATGCCGCTGCTCGAAACGGTGCCCAGCGAGGAAGAGAATGCTTAATCGCATTGAATTCGTGATCAGCGAGGCGCTCGTCGCGCTCAGCCGCAACCGGCTGATGACACTCGCGGCCGTCAGCACTGTCGCGGTAGCGCTGTTTCTGTTCGGCGGCATGGGCTACGCCTATTATCGCGTGGACAAGTACGCGCAGACCATCCCCGGCAAGTTCAAGATGCTCGTCTACATGCGCGATGGGGCGACCAAGCGCCAAATCAGCGACACGGCCAAGCAAATCCGCGCGATGGACGGCGTCTCCACCGTCCATCTGGTCCCGAAGGGCATGGCCTGGGAGAAATGGAAGATCGAGCATCGATCGGGCTTGACGGAAGGCGTCGACAACCCACTGCCTGATGCACTCAAGGTCGTCCTCAGCGATCTCGGCAAGTCGGAACGTGTGGTTACTTCGATCGAGCAGCTTCCGGTGGTTGCGCCGGAGAACGGAGTGCGATACATGAAGGATGAGCAGAATTTCGTCGAAGGCCTGCTGACGATTCTGCGCGGGGTGGGCATCATCGTGGGCGGCATCCTGTTCGTCACCGCGGGAATGCTGATCTACAATGCGATTCGTTTGACCGTGCTCTCACGCCGGCTAGAGATTCGGATTATGCAACTCGTCGGCGCTTCTCGCGGAACCGTCTATATTCCGTTTCTGATCGAAGGCATGCTGCAGGGCGTTATCGGAGCGATCGTCGCCAGCGGGTTGGTGGTTGCCGTCTACGCGGCCTTCAATTGGCTTGTGCAAACCAGGATCGACGCGGGCTACATTGCCTCAGCCTTTCCCTACTCCGAAGTAATCGGCATGCTATGCACCGCCGGAGCGACGTACGGCATTCTGTGCTCGATCCTCGCGGTGAGGGCGCCGTTGAAGTATCGATGAAGCGGCTCGCGTTGCTTGGCTGCCTCATGCTGATGCTGATGCCGGCGGTCGGGACGCCGCAGTCGCGTAAGCACCCGAAAAAGAACGTCGGCCAGCTTAGGCAGGACCTCAATCGACTCCGTCAAAAGAAGGCCGCGCTTCGGCAAGAGCTTCGGACAACAAAGCGGGCGACGAAAACCGTGCTCGCCGACATCGATCGCGTCGATGCCGAGCTGACGGGCATCGAGACCAAGCTCGAGGACACAACGACCCAGCTCGGCGAGAGCAAATCGCAGCAGCAAGTGGTCTCTAGCGAGCTTCAGGATGCGACCAAACAATTGGCCGCGAGCAAAGCCCAGGTCCGGAAGCGCATCAAGCGCATGTACATGCAGGGCGATTCCTCGTTGCTGTCCGTGCTGGTGGGCACCGCCGATGTGGGCGAGATCGCCTCGCGCGAGTTCGTCATGGAGCGCATCGCCGCCCAGGACCGGCGGGTGTTCACCGAGTATGTCGCCGCTCGCGTGCGAGTGAAAACGAAGAAAGAGCAGGCGGACATGCTGGTCCACCGCGTATCGAGCCTGCTCGATACGCAGAAGCAGCAGCAAAGCTCGCTCAAGGGAGCCCGGGTAAAGAAAGGCACCTACTTGAAGGAGCTGCAGGCGAAGCAAGGCGAGCTTCAGGAGATGCTGTCTCAATTCGAGTCGGACGAGCGCTCGATCACTTCCGAGATCCAATCCTACATGCGCCGCCGACGCAAGCCGCATCGGCCAGGGCAGAAGTTCGAGCCGGAGCCGAAGTACAGCGGCGGACGGTTCATCTATCCCGTGAATGGCCGAATCACCAGCGGCTTCGGGATGCGATTCCACCCGATCCTGCACATCACACGGATGCACGCTGGCTGCGACTTCGGCGCTCCGGTCGGGACGCGAATACGAGCCGTGGCGGCCGGCGTGGTGATCCACTCCTCCTACATGCGCGGGTACGGCAACGTGGTGATCGTCGACCACGGCGGCGGCATCTCGACCGTCTACGCTCACTGCTCCCGCATCGCCGTGGGTGACGGGCAGCGGGTGTCGCGCGGGCAGTACATCGCCAACGTCGGCAATACCGGGCTATCGACCGGGCCACATCTGCACTTCGAGGTGCGCATCAACGGCCGCCCCGTAAACCCTCGCGGATATTTGTAGTCGGTGATCAGAGATCAGAGATCAGGGATCTGAGATCTGAGATCTGAGATCTGAGATCTGAGACTAGAGATCACGAATCACGAATCACGTTGCACGAATCACGAATCTGATACAATAACCCTGCAGCCGTGCTGCGACTACTTTTCTAGGAGGCGAAATGAACCATATGTCAGTGATTGCAACAACCTGCGCGTACGCCTCCTGTGGCAGTTAGCCCACCTAGCCTGAGGCCTTGCGTGCACCCAATCTTCCAACGCGGCAGAGTCCTGCCCCCGTTCGCGGCCCTTGTCGCCGCCTTGATGCACGCAGAAAAATGACGAACGAAGAAAAGAAGACGCTTGAGAAGAGGCTGTCCAGTCTCGACTCCAACGAACGCAACCGGCTGTACAAGCGAGCCGCGCAGATGCGCAAGCTCGCCCAGGCCAAGACCAACACCCGGCCTCGCCACGCCCAACTGGAGCTTGAGGATGATGACCGAATCGACTTCCGAAAGCCTCGCCCGGCCTTGCTGGAGTGGGTGCTCAAGGTGCTGTCTCAAGACGATGCGCCGTCCGTCGGAACGATCGAAACCGCCCTCCGGGTGGGGACCGTGGTCGCGATCGGCCCGCGTTCCGCCGAGGTCGTTTTGGACGGCAAGACGCTGACGTGCCTGCTCAGCAAGGAGCTTGCCGAGCGTCAGCAGTCGGAGATTGCGGTCGGCGACGAGGTTGAGGTCACGATGCGAGGCGCGGAAACCGCGCTGATCGCGACCGTGAGGCCGCGCCGAACCAAACTATCTCGCCCCGATCCCGGCAACGCCAACCAGGAACGCGTGATTGTGGCGAACGTGGACGTCGTGGCGGTGGTGGTCTCGGTCGTCTCGCCGCCCCTCCATCCGCGGCTCATCGACCGCTATCTGATCGCGATCCGTCGGGGTGGCGCGGAACCGGTGATCTGCGTGAACAAGACGGACTTGCTTGACGAAGGGGCACTAGTTGAAGAGCTCAAGCAACTCGCGCCGTACGAGCGGCTGGGAGTACCCATCGTTCGCTGCTCGGCCAGTGCTCGCAATGGCTTGGACGAACTGCGGATCGCGCTGGAAGGGAAGCTCGCTGCGTTCGTCGGGCACAGCGGCGTCGGCAAGTCGTCGCTGCTCAATGCGATGAAGCCGGAGCTTGGCCTTGCCGTCGGCACGGTGAGCGAGGGCTACGGGCGCGGCACGCACACGACGACGCGTTCGACCTTGCTCGATCTGGGCGGAGGCACCCGCATCATCGATACCCCCGGCATCCGCTCGTTCGGGCTGTGGCAGCTGACGGCGGAAGAGCTGCCGTGGTACTTCCCGGAGTTCGCGGCGGTAACGGGATGCAAGTTCCGCGACTGCTCCCACACCCACGAGCCGGGTTGCGCGGTCAAGGAAGCGGTGGAGTCGGGCGAGGTTTCTCGCGATCGGTACGAGACTTACATACGGATATTGGAGAGCTTGTAAGAATCCCTTCCCATTCGGAGTGCTGAAGCGAAGCTTCAGCCTTTCAGCCGGCAGGACGCCGGCTTCGGGGACAGGAATGTCCCCGCCACTGAATGAGACGTTCCTCCGGCAGGATGCCGGCGCTCCCAGCTAGAATCCGGAAATGCGGGAGTGGCAGGGAAAATGGGTTGGGCCGGATGCGAGTCCGAAAGACCAGCTTGGCGTGTTCGCATTTCGCGCCTCCCTGAAGGTCGCGGCTGTGCCCAAGTCGTTGCCTGTTCGCATCTCGGCGGACAACCGATACAAGCTCTTCATTAACGGCGAGATGGCCGCCTTCGGTCCCCAGCGCGGTGATGAGCGGCACTGGTTTTACGACGAGCTGGACCTGGCCGCGCACCTGCGCGAGGGCGACAGTGAGATCGTCGCCTTAGTGTGGAATTTCGGCCACTGGGCGCCGATGGCGCAGCACACCGTGCGAACGGCATTCGTGGTCGATGGGGAAGAGCTATCGACACCCGGCGTGTGGGAAGTCGCGAGGGTCGAAACTTGGGACTTCGACATGATGCACAACGGGGTCGGTGAGTATTACATTGACGTCGGGCCCGGGGAGATTATCGGGCCGCTCGACTTGGCGTCCTTGAGCTGGATTAAGCCGCATGTGATTTGCCAGGCTGAGGAGCGCGGGGCCTCCGGCGGCGGGACGCCGTGGATGCTGATCCCGCGCACGCTCCCGCCGATGCGGAATGCGCAACGGGCGACAAAGCCAGTCGTGAGACGGGGCTTTAATGGGGATTTGAGCGACTCGCCGTTTGTCGGAGGTGCCCACCTCCCGTCCGAGATGCCGGCTGGCTCGAAGCTGCTCCTCGACTACGAGGAGTTGCTCTGCGCCTACCCGCGCCTCGTGCTTTCTGGGCCGATGGGCTCGGAAGTGCGCATCACCTACGCGGAAGCGCTGTGGGAGAAAGGGGGCAACAAGGGCAATCGCGACGAGGTGGCGGGGAAGGATTTCCACGGATACCAGGACCGGCTGATTCTGTCGGCGGAGCCGACTGTTTACGAGCCGCTCTGGTGGCGTACGTATCGGTATGTGCTGCTGGAGGCGTCCCCCCCTCCCTCAGAATGGTTTGTTTCTGAGGGAGGGCGCCGGGGGGAGGGAGATCATGCGGCCCCCCAAGCAGGCCGAAGCTCCACCCCCCACCCCCCCTCCTCAAAGACGAACCACTTTGAGGAGGGGGGCTCGATCTCCCTCCACTCCCTCGACGCGATCGAAACGGGTTACCCCTATCAGGTGGAGTCTGGCTTCACCGCCGACGATCCGTGGGTGGAGAAAATTTGGGACGTGAGCATCCGCACCGCAGAGCGGTGCGCTGGCGAGACTTACTTCGACTGCCCCTACTACGAGCAGCTCCAGTACGTCGGCGACACCCGCATCCAGGCGCTGATCTCCTACTATCTCGGCCGCGACCGGGCGCTGCCGCGCAACGCGGTGGAGACCCTCGGCTGGTCGATCATGGAGAACGGCCTCACCCAGAGCCGCTATCCCAGCCGCCAAACCCAAGTCATTCCGCCGTTCAGCCTCTGGTGGGTGATGATGCTGTACGACCAATGGCTTTATGACTCGGCGGGAGGGGGCCTGGAATCAGGTCGCACGGCTTGGCAAGTTGTGCTTGGATATCAATACCTTTGGGGATCGGAAGGAGAGTTTTGGGAGTTCTGCGACTGGGTTCCGACATGGCGGGCAGGGGTGCCCCCGGGCGGCATCCGTTCGGCACCAAACTTTGTTCTAGCAATGCTCGCGAGCCACGTGGGACTTGCATTGCTGGAAGGAGAGGTGCCTTGGAGTATCAAGCCGACCTTGCTATTAAAGAGACAGCTTGAAAGGGCAGCCCAACTGGTTGACGGCTTGTCAGTGCTAAAGCCGGGTCACGAGCCAGGGGAGCACAGCGAAACATTACTTCGCATATTGCAAGAAACGATTGGAGGGGACCCTTCTGCATGGCCAAGCGAAGCCCTTGCCGCCGCCAACGCGGCGAAGTGCACCTACTACTTCTCCTACTACAAGCACCTTGCAATGGCAGCGGGGGATGTAGGGGCAAGGCGTGCCATGCCCGAGACCGGGCGTTCTGAGGGCAAGGCACGCCTTGCCCCTACCTTCGATTACATGCATGAGCTTCAGCCCTGGAAGGAGCAGATCGAGGACGGGTTGACCACGTTCGCCGAGAACCCGGAACCGACAAGATCCGACTGCCACGCCTGGAGCGCCCATCCGATCCTTGGCTTTTTCCAGATCGTGGCCGGCGTCACCAGCATCGCCCCGGCATGGAAGAAAGCCCGCATCGCGCCCAAGCCCGGAAGCCTGAAGCGATTTGAAGCGAACATCGCCCACCCGGACGGAAACTTGCGGGTGTGCTATGAAAACGACACGATCACCATCGACACGCCGGTACCGGCGGAGCTACGATGGAAAGGGAAGGTTCAGGCGATCGAGCCGGGCCGTCATACCGTGTGACGTGCGGTTGCATCCGGGCGTCATAATGAACGTTGGCCCAGCGCGCGAGCGTCCTGCTTAAAGCGACTGGCGGAGACTCTGAATGAATCGAATGATCGGAGCGGTTATCGGATTGTTGCTCGCGGGCTCAGTAATGGCCCAGAGCTCGTTTACCATCGTGCGTCCCGCCGATGGCTCGAAGGTGCGCGAGAAGATTCGGGTGATGATCCCGAAGAACAGCATCGACCAAGGGTCATACGTGGGCGTTTTCCTCGGTGGCAAGTTCATCGAAGCCGTGGTTCCTCCCATCGTGGGCAACTACCGCGTCTACACGCTCGACACCAAGGCGCGTAAGATCGCCGATGGCGAGCTGAAGCTGGAACTGGTCAAATATGTCGACTATCAGGATCAGCCGCGCATCGTCGATCGCTCGTCGGTCACGGTTACCGTTGGCAACCAGGCAAACATTCCCGTTTCCGCCGATGGGATCAAGCTCCGGTACGGCTTCCAAGAGGGTCGCGAGTATGTGTACGGCGTCGAAGAAGCCGTCTCCATCTCGGCAATTACCGGAATCGACAACAGTTTAGGTGGACGCGCCGCGGAGATCCCCGCCGGCGATCTGCGTGAGCGGATCATGTACGCCGTCGACAGCAAATACGGCAACGGCGATGCTCTGCTGCGCACCCAGCTATTGCCCGACAAGGGCAAGGACTACGCGATCGTGGCCCTGCTCGGTGAGCCCGAGCCGCGCCAAGTCTTTTCTGCGCAAATGCAGCCTGTGTACATGCGGGTAACCAAGACCGGCATCCCTGTCTTCGGTTCCGTCCCACCATATTTCGGCTTTTCGAGCGGTGGCGCCGCCGCCGGTGGAACCGACGTGTTTGGCGCTTGGCCATTGCCCGTGCTGCCCGAGCGCGCCGTGAAGCCCGGTTCTTCCTGGCAGACGAGATACCAAATTCAAGATATCGCGGCGGCCATGGACCCTAACGTGCGCTACACATTGAACCGAGTGACCCAAAGCTACCAAGCCCGCGGCGAGTTTATTGCTGCAGAGTGGGAAATGGGGCATCCATGCGCGAAGATTCGAAACTCGATCGCTGCGGGAACGCGAAGCTTCGACGGCCAGAGCCTCGAGGGGCAGGGGCGCGCGTTTGGCGACGACAAGGTCGAGCTCGAGGAGCTAATCTGGTTCGCGCTCGACACGAAGCAGATACTCAAGCGCATTCGAACGATGACAATCGATCAAAAAGTGACCGTGGCCGGTCCGACTAACCCAGGCGGAGCGCCCGGCGGACAGCCCGGAGCACCCAACCGAGGTGCTGCCGGCGGTGGCAAACTGGGCCCTGGCGGCGGCGGTCGCGCCGATGATGGCCTTAACAACCCCGGTTCGCCGACTCCGATTCGGCAGGGGTCGCGCGGTGGGCTCGGAACCAAGCCGGCGGGTGGCGGATTGAGCCAGGGGCCGGGACGAACGGGCGCGCCCGGCGGCGGCTCGCGAGTTCAATACATCCGGCAGCGCTATCGACAGACCTTCATCCTAGAGAAGTAAGCTAGGCGCGGTTATCATGGCCGCACTTTTCAAACTGCCTCAACGGAACTCTTCGGGAGACCCCGAAGAGTTTCGTGCTACGTTGGTCGAGCACCTCGAGGAGCTTCGCACCCGGCTCATCCGCATCGTAGGGCTGCTCGTGGCAGGCTGGATCTTCGCTTGGTACTTCGTTCAGCCGTGGATGTACAAGGTGTTGAACGACATGGTCCACCAGAACGTGGTGCCCATCCTCACCGCCAAGCACATCGAGTATCGCGAGCCCTTCAACAACGCGACGGCGCCGTTCATGCTGAAGCTGAAGCTCTCGTTCATGCTTGGCCTCATCATCGTCTTTCCCTTTGCGCTGCTTCAGGTGTGGGGTTTCGTCTCGCCCGCGTTGCGCGCGACGGAAAAGAAGCCGTTTAAGCTTATCGCGCCCTTCTCGGTGCTCCTCTTCGCGCTTGGGGCCGGCTTTGCCTGGTGGGTCACGCCGAATGCTTTGAGGTGGTTCACCAGCTACGTGGAAGACTTTCCGGGCACGTCGCTGTTTCAAGAGCCGGGGCTGATGGTCTTCTTCGTGCTGAAAATGCTTCTGGCATTCGGCCTCGCGTTCCAACTCCCATTGGTGGTTTACTCGCTGGGAGCGATCGGTCTGCTCTCGACCGAGACGCTGGTCAAGTATTGGCGGCAGTCGGCCCTGTCGATTTTTGTGATCAGCGCGATTCTAACGCCGAGCAACGATGCCTTCACGATGATGATGATGGCCCTGCCGATGTGCGTGCTCTTCATCATCAGCGTGTACGCGGTCAAGTTCACGCAGCGCAAGAAGAAGGCTGCCAAGGCCAATGACGAAGCCGCCAGCGAATAGCGACCCTCTTCTCAGCGCCTTTCTGTCGAACGAGTTGCTCGCCGCGCAGATCGCGCATATGGAAGTTCTCGAGCCGAGCGAGGCTCGTTACGGCGAGATCGCCTCGCCTATGCACACCCAGCTTCGCGATCGGCTGGAAAAGATGGGACTGGAGAAGCTTTACTCCCACCAGGCGCAGGCTTACGACGCCGCCATGAGAGGCAAGGATGTCGTAGTAGTCACCGGTACTAATAGCGGAAAGACGCTCTGCTACAACCTGCCAGCGCTTCAATGGAGCCTGACCGAGCCGGCGGCGCGCATGTTTTATCTCTTTCCCACCAAGGCGCTTGCCCAGGATCAGATGGGAAAGCTGGAAGAGCTCATTCCGGGCCCCCAGGTGAAGGTCGGAACCTAC
>JBBREM010000054.1:0-16270 GCA_038202925.1 Fimbriimonadales bacterium
CGGCTGGAGCCTATGAGGCCGTCTTGCTCGATTCGGGATTCTCAACCTCGCTGGTCTATGACAACCTCATTCTCGCCTCCGGCCACAGCAATGCCGAACATGCGTCTCGGCCCGTGCCCCATGCGATCGTCATCAAGGGCGAGCGCGGGACAACCAACTTTGGCGATCTCGCGCCGATACCCGCCGATCAGATTGTGGCCCAGGCGGCCGCCGAGGAATCCAGCCCGCATCGGCGTCACCGCCGGCGCAGGCGATAAAGATTCGCCTGGGGTGCTATTCCGACCGCGCTAAATCGTAGAAAAGAGCGGCGCGAGTAGAAGTGCCGGTTTCATAAACCTTTCATGGGACCAGTCCCGATTTCACACCCTTTTAAGATCGATAGGGATAAATAGACATACGCGCAGAACCATGCTGACGAAAAACAGATTGAATCGCAAAGGCTTCACGCTCATCGAGCTGCTGGTGGTTATCCTAATCCTAGCTATCCTCGCTGCCCTTGTCGTGCCGAGCCTTCTTGGCCATACCGATGACGCGAAGCGGGCGAAGGCCGCGACAGACGTCGCGAGCCTAAGCGCGCAAATCCAAACTTTCAAACTCGATACTGGGCGGCTGCCGAGCACCGAGGAAGGTTTCAACGCATTGCGGACGCGGCCCAGTGACGTGACTAACTGGAACGGCCCATATATGCAAAAAAGCGCCCCGCCCGACCCATGGGGGAACGAATACATCTACGAAAACCAGGGCGACAGTCAGTACCTGGTGAAGTCGTATGGATCGGACAGTGCTGAAGGTGGGACTGGAAATGCAGCCGATATCAGCAACCAAGATGAAAATCCGCAACCTACCCAATAGGCGTGGTTTTACGCTGGTGGAAATGTTGGTCGTTGTTGTGGTGCTGTCAATGATTGCCGCGGTCGTCACGCCCTCGCTTGTCAGCATGAAGGCCTCGAGCGACCGGCGCTCGTTGATTTCCGCAATTCGTACGGTGGCCGCAGACGCTCGGGAGCGGGCGATCAGCTCTGCACGAATGACGCAGGTGTCGTACGACGAATCGTCTCGGCAGTTGCGAATCGAGCAGGTGCAGGACGACGGGACAACGCAGACATTGAAAAACGTGCAGCTGACGACCGACTTGGAGCCGCAGCGCTACCAGCTCGAGGGAAAGGATGCGACGGCGGGGGATTTCAAGCTGACTTTCGCGCCCAACGGGCATTCCAACGGGGGCGGCATTGAATTTACAGGGTTTTCGATCCTGGTCAACCAGAACGGCAATTATCGATTTATCGACGGGCCCCTACCCCAAGCACAGGACGAGAAGTGGCAGGCAGGAGATCTTGAACAGAGGAGCTAGAGGCTTTACGGTGGTCGAAGCGATCGTCTCCGCCGTTCTTGTGGCGGTCGGGGTGGTCTCGGTTCTTGGCGCCTATGGCTCCCTGATGAACGGCCAGCACCGAGTGATCGATACCGAAGCCATGCAGCAGCTTGCCCTCGACAAATACGACGAGCTTGTGGCAACCGAGTCCTTGCAATCCGCTTCCCTTAACGGCGACTTCTCCGATCATGGACAGGACCGCTTCCAGTGGACGGCGAGCGTCGAACCCACAGGAGTAGAGAATCTCTCGGCGCTGACCGTCACCGTCTCGCCCTTATCGGGCGGTGCCGGCGAGCCGAAAGTCGTTTTGGACGGCGTCGTCTTCATTCCGCCGACCACGACGGGGGCAACACCATGATGCGGCGCGGTTTGACCCTGCTCGAATTGCTAGTCGCGATGACGATGACCGTATTCGTGGTTGCAGCGGCGGCGAGCGCATTCATAGCGGCGATCGGCTTCGACAAGTCTGCCGCGCAGGCCTGGGATCAAAACGGCAAACGCGTCGACTTCGAAGGGCGGCTGACCCAACTGCTTCGCGGCGCCTACATCACTGCCGCCGCGGCTGATACCCAGCTTTACTTCGTCGGCGAATCAACCGGCACGACGAACAATGATGTTGGTGCGGACAGCCTTACCTTTTCGACGACTAGCCAGCCTGTCAACGGAGTAGTTCTGACCGACACGACGGACGACTTCACCGCAGTGAACCAGCGATTCGGGCCCCAAGGCGGCGTGGCTGAAGTTCAGCTTTCCACGACCGCTGTTGGCCAGCCTGCGGCAAGCCAGACCGGGCTCTTTATCCGCGAGCAGAGGCCGAGCGATGGTGACCGAACGCAGGGCGGATTTGAGCAGGTGCTGAGCGCCGACGTCCAGCAGATCCAGTTCGAGTTTTACAATGGCACGGGCTGGCAGGCGACGTGGGATACGACCGCGACCGAAGGGCGGCGCATTCCCTCGGCCGTTCGCGTTTCCTACAAGCTAACGGGTGATTCGCAGGATGCGCAGCGCGTTTTCATCGTCCAGTTGCCCGACAGCGACGTGACCCAGGCCAACCCCGTGGCGGTGGCCACGCCATGAGAACGCAGCGCGGACTTTCGCTTATCCTCTCGCTTGGCGTCTTGACCGCGCTTCTCGCCATCCTGGCGGCAGCGGCTTCGACCCAGCAGATCATGGTGCGATCGGCTTCGAACCGCATTTGGGAGCGGCGCGCCCGGCTCGCCGGTGAATCGGGGATTCAACGGGCATTGGCAACCCTTGCCGCGCAGTCTACGTCCGCAACCTTGCAGTCCGATGATTGGTTCACGCTGGGCACGAACGGCGACGAGAACTTTGTGGTGGGGGACGGCACGTTCCGCGCGCAGATCATAGATGCCGCAAGCCTCGTCAACCTCAACACCGCGACCCAGGCGCAGCTCGAAACGATGCCGCTCACGAGCGAACAGATCGACTCGCTCCTAGACTGGCGCGAAGCCGGAACTACGCCACGGGCTGAGGGCGGCAAGGACGAGTATTACCAGCAGCTGCCGACGCCCTACAACGCCAAGCTGCGCCCGCTAACGACGATCGACGAGCTGTTGCTGGTGAAAGGCTTCACTCCGCAGGCCATCTTCGAACAGCAAACCAACACCGTCAACACCACAACCTTGCCGCAACGGCCCGATGGGACGGCTCCTGTGCTGTACGACCTGGTCACCGTCGATTCAACTTCTGGAAACGTTGGATCCGGCGGGCAGACGCTGCCGAACATCAGCACCGCGCAGCCCCAACAGCTTCAGGCACTCGGACTGACCCAGGCGCAGATCACCCGCATCCAGGTCGCTCGGCCCACCACCTATGCGGCGCTCCTGCCCGTGCTCGGAAGCACAGCGACGGCGCGGCGAGTCATCAATGCTTACGGCGTGACGACGGGCGCGACGCGAACCGGAAAGATCGACGTGAACACCGCCAGCGACATCACGCTCGCGACGGTGCCGAGCCTCCCGCCCGACGTGGCGACCGCGATGGTCACCCGGCAAACCACCGGCTTCCAGCAGCTTGGCGATCTTTTCGACGTGCCGGGCTATACATTGCAGGTTGCCGCCTTGACGATGGACCTCTTCGCCACGAACTCCCATAGTTTCCTCATACGGGTGATGGGCACGTCCGGCCAGACGCATGTGTCGATTGAGGCCACGATCGTGCTTGAGAACGGCTCCGCGAGGATCGCCCGAATCACTCAGCTTCCCTATGCCGATATGAGCACTCGATGGGGTTGGAACGCGACGACGACGACCGACACCGTCCTGAAGGAGGCGGCCAAGTCGTGAGCCGCAAACCTTTGCAAAACGGCGCGGTGCTCGAATGGTCACCGACCCATGTTTCGTGGGTGAACGAGAATCATGAGCTCATCACCGTGGGGTCGCTCCTTGAGGCCGCAAGTCGGATCAACACCCGCGATGTGCTGATCGCGGTTTCGCGCAGAAGCATCTTCATCCGCGCCTACCGGGTTCCGAATGCGGGCAAGCCCGAGGTCCGCCGCATCTTGGATATCCAGATTGGCCAGATCTTCCCGATGTCGGCAAGCGAGCTGGCTTACGATTTTCTTCTCACCGAGGACGTGAATGCGGAGGGTCGGCTCGCCGTGCTGGTCGCTATGCGCTCCGCCGACTTGAATTCGCTCCATGAGCAAGCCCGCGCGGCTGGACTGCGGGTCACCAAGGTCGTGCCGGTGGCAGTGGGTTCGGCGATGCTTGCGCGCGACATCGGCCAACCGGATGGCGCACTCGTTCACCGCACCGCCGAAGGCCTCGCTGTCGACATCGTGAACAACGGCGAGCTGCGCTATAGCCGCATCGCGCCGATGCCCGCCACATCGCTCGGCATCGAGGGCGAAGTGAGCCGCACGTTTGCCGCCGCCCTCCTTCCCTGCTGCCCCACGATCGCCGCGGGAGGCATTGCACTTGCCGAAGCGGAAATCAGCACTCCACTGTGGGCGCTAGAGGCTTTAGCGGGCCACGCCGGGGACCGCATCCCTTTGCAGATCGTCACCCAGGAACAGTTGTTGTTCGCCGAAACGGCTCAGCAGCGGGCACGCATCAGGATGGCGTTCCTCTTGTTCGCCGCCGCCGCTCTCATGCTTGTCGGCGTGTCGATGAAGATGTCGGACAGGCAGGCCATCGCAAGCAGGGCCATCGGCAAATGGGAAACGAAACTCCGCAAGCTTCGCGCGATCCGGGAAGAGGAGCTTAACAAGAGCAACACGCTCACGAATCTGAAGACCACCCTCGATCGCGGATTCCATCCGGCGCAGTTTGTTTCGGACACCATTACCACCGCCGTCAACGGCACGCCGGTAGACGTTTGGCTGACCGGCATGTCGCTGGAGCGCGGCAAAGCCCTCAGCCTTCGCGGCACCGCCACCCGAGGCGAAGCCGTCGCCAACTATCAGCAGGCGCTGGTGAGCGATCCGCGCTTCCGCGATGTTCAGCTCGTTTTCGCTAACAACACGGCGATCGAAGCGGCCCCGGTCGTCCAGTTCTCCATTTCCGCTTTTCCGATCGGCAATCTTCCGCTGATCGACTTAACCAAAAAGGGAGTGGTGGCTAAGAAATGATCAGCTTCCGCACACGGGACGACATGATCGCCAGCGTAATCACGATCCTGGCCCTCTTTATGCTTGCCGGGACTCTGGCCTGGATGGTTTTCGTCAAGCCGCCCGACGAGGCCGGCATCGCTAATGGCAAGCATAAGAACGAGATGCAGCTAACGAAGCAGATTGCCCAAGCAAAGGCCAATAACGAAGCGCTCCAGAAGGCAATCGATCCCGCTCTCTGGACCGGAACTCCCGAGCAAGTGGGACCTAATGCCCTCGCTCAGGTGACCAAGCTCGCCAAGCTGCGGAGCCTGAAGCTCGTCGCGTTCAGACCGCAAAAGCCGGTCGATGCGGAAGGGCTGACGCAGGTGCCGTTCACCGCGTCGGTAGATGGCTCGTTCCCTAACACCATGAAATTCGTCAAAGATTTAGAAACAAGCAATTCAAAGCTAGCGGTAAGCCTTGTGCAGGTGAACTCCGCGGACGCCGCCACCGATCATGTGACAGGTACGGTGAACGTTGTGGCGTATCTAAGGGCGGGGATCGCTTCTGCGGGAGGAACAAATGCTCAAAAGTCTAAGTAAGCCCATGCAGTACGCGTTGGTTGTGGTGCTCGCCATCGCTGCTTGGGCGGTGCTGGGCCCGATGCTCCTCCCCACGGCGAGGACCGTCGTCCGCAAGCCAAGTACGGTGAAAAAGATTTCGTCGAAGCCGGGGGTCATCGTCTATACAGACGAGGACCGCAAGGCGCATTTCGATCCAATCTCAGCGCCCATCAAGAATGCGTTCGTTCCGCTCGTCAAGAAAATGTCGGGCACGGGCGGCGCGGGCAGTCCTAATACCGGCGGCGTCCCCAATCAATTCGCCGGCGGGGAAGCGAATTGGACTTACACCGGAAGCGTGGAAGTGGACGGCGTGCTTCAGGCGCTGCTCGAAAACCGCTCGACCGGTGAAGGCGTGTTTCTCCGAGTGGGAGACACCTGGAAGGGCGTTCAAGTAATCCAGATCACCGAAGAGACCCTCGTGCTCGCCCTCCCAAGTGGTGACCAAGCGACTTTGCATCTCCCGACTGAGGATTCCGTCCCGACGGCTGCGCCCACCGCAGGCTTCGCGCCGGCCACGGTCAACAACCCACCTCTCCGAGGCTCGATCGGACAGCTCAACAACCTAAGCGTGCGGCCAGACCGTAGCGCTCAAGTACAGAACAATGGAAACCAGAACTAGAATCAAGGCGCTGCTGCTCAGCCTGCTCGTGCTCCCCGTCCTCGCGATGGGTCAGTTCGACTTTGGTGGCGGCCAGACCAACAGCAAGCCGTGGGAGGATTTCAAGTTGAATCCCAAGACGCGCGTGAAGCTGGATTTCCGCAACGCGAGCATCGATATGATCGTGAGCTTCTTCAGCAAGACGGCCGGCGTCACGATCGTTAAGGATCCTTCGCTGACCGGGATGCTCACAGTGACGAGCGCCAAGCCAGTTACGCTGAGCGATGCGTTTCAGATCCTGTCCACCACGTTGTCGCTGAAGGGTTTCAACATGACCAAGGAGGGCAACCTTCTGGTCGTGCGTGGCAAGCAGCAGCAGGGTGGCGGGCGGCAATTCGATCCCGCGATGCTCCAACAGATGATGAGCGGCCAGGGCCAGCAAACGCCTGACCTTAAGGTCTATTACATCCAGTACGCGAACGCCAGCCAGGTTGCGCGGGTCATCAATGATGTCTTCTCGACGAGTGGACAGCAGACCCAAAATCCCTTGCAGATGCTGTTCGGCGGACAAGGTGGGCAAGGCGGCCAAGGTGGCCAAGGCGGCCGTTTTGGTAATCAGGGCGGAAACCAAGGCGGGTTTGGTGGCCAGGGCGGCCGAGGCGGACGCGGTGGCGGCGGCAACAGTACGCCAAACGTCCGGGCCTCGTCCGACGATTTCAGCAACTCGGTGATCGTTAATGCTCCTAGCAACATGCAAGATCAGGTTCAGGATCTCATCCGCAAGCTCGACAAGGAGAGTACCGACCCTCAGAGCGCGAGGGTTTACAAGCTAACGTTCGCCAGTGCGGCGGAGCTCGCTCCCACCGTGCAGAACGTGCTGACGGCGAACGCGCCTAAGGGGCGTGGCGGCATCAGCGGGCAAAACGTGCCCATCGATCAGCGTTTCCAGCAAGCCGCACGGCTTGGCAGCGCCCAGGCGGCGTTCGGCACCGTCGTCGCCGATACTCGAACCAACTCGCTCGTCGTAACTGCGACCCCAGAGAACCAGGTTTTGGTCGGCAAGGTCATTACCGAGCTGGATACCGAAGTTAAATCGGAGAGCACGACGTTCGTGTTTCCGCTAAGCAACGCCCGGTCGGATCAGATCGCCGGTCTGCTCCAACAGGCGTTCGGCACGCGCACCGGCCTGAACGGTGCCCGGACCAATACGAACACCGCTAATCGTGGGACTAATCAAAATAACAATACGCAGAACCCCTTCAGGCTCCCCACCGGTAATGGCGGAGGCGGCGCCACCGGCGGGCAGCTAAACGCCAATCCTACCGACGACGGCAAGAACCTTCAGTTGGCGCTTGAGAATCCCGCCGCCGACAACGGCGAGTTGATGACGATGGTCGGAGTCACGCAGGGCGGCGGCTTCCAATTCTTCGGCGGACAGAACCAAAATCGTGGGCAGACCACCGGGGCATCTCAAACCGCTCGCGATGCGCAGGGGCGCATCGTCAACATTCGCGACTTGCAGAACCAGGTGACGGTCATTTCCGACCCGAACACGAACAGCATCATCGTCGTGACCACGCCCGAGAATGCAGCGATGATTCAGAGCATTCTGGAGCAGCTCGACAAGATCCCTGAGCAGGTTATGATCGAAGCCCTCGTCGTGGAGGCGGATATCGATTCCGCGACCAAGCTCGGGGTCGAATGGAAGTTCGGACAGCCCAAGGCCTTTGGCCAATCGGGGACGACCGGCACCGGACAGACTAACTTCGGCCTTCCCACGGCAGGAAGTTCCGGTTCGGGCTTCAGCTACACCCTCGGCGGAGGAAAGGTGACGGCGCTCGTCAATGCGCTTGCCACCGACGACCACTTCCGAGTTCTGGCGACGCCTCGAATCTTCACGTCGAACAACTCGACGGCGGAGATCAACATCAGCCAGAGTCTGCCCTACGTGACCAGTTCGCGAACGGACACGAACGGCAACCTGACCTTCACATACGCCTTCCTCGATGTCGGCATAATCCTCACCGTCACGCCGCATATCAGCGCGAACGGAACGGTGACGATGGACGTGACTCAGGCGGCCAACGACTTTCAGGGCTACACCTCGTTCAATGCGCCGATCGTCAATCAGCGACAGGCCAACACGACGGTGAGCGTTCAGGATGGCGACACGATCATTCTCGGCGGCATGATCCGCTCGAGCGTCAGCTCGAGCGTGAAGAAGATCCCGCTGTTGGGCGATATTCCGCTCCTTGGCAATCTCTTCAAGTCGACCTCGCACGAGACGCATAAGACCGAGCTGATGGTGCTCCTCACGCCGAGAGTCGTTCGCAACCCGGACGACGCGAGGACGCTTCGTGACAAGACCACGGGCGAGCTTTCCAAGCCTGCCCAAGACACCTTAAAGAAACAGATACCGCCCATGACGCCTGATCCGGCCAAGAAAGTGCCGCCACCGTCTGGCCGGAGATAGGAGAGGGAAAACACTATGAAATCATTGAAAAGTCTCATTGTCATTGCGGTCGCAGTGCTTATCGCATCGTCGGTTCTGGCCCAGCGGGGCCAAGGCGGCATGATGCGGATGGGCGGGGATGCAAGCGGTACGATGCTGCTTCAGCGCAAGGATGTCCAAGCCGACCTCGGCCTTAGCGACGACCAGAAGACCAAGCTCGCGGCATTGCGCGACAAAGCCCAAAGCGACATGCGCGACATCTTCCAAAACTCCAATGGCGACCGCGAAGCTGCTATGGCAGCGATGCAAAAGTACATGGAGAACATGCAGAAGGAAGTCGGGGCAATCGTCACTAAGGAGCAGGTGGCTCGACTGAAAGAGATCAACATCCAGATCTCCGGCAGCCGTTCGGCAATGATCCCGGCGATCCAGAAGGAGATCGGTCTTTCCGACGCGCAAGTCGCGAAGCTAAAGGGTCTTCAGGCCAAACAGCAAGAGGCCAATCAGGCGCTGTTCCAGAAGATGCGCGACCAGGAGATCACTCGCGAAGAGCTTCAGGAAGCGATGAAGAAGAACTCGACGGTGATGGATACAGAAGTCGCCAAGGTGCTCACCGACGGTCAGAAGGCGAAGCTGAAGACGATGGGCGGCAAGGAATTCAAGGCCGATCCTAACGAGAAGGGCGGATTTGGCGGAGGCGGCGGCTAGTCGCTGCGCTCCTGAGGAAAGGTCTAAAGAGAGGAAAGAGGAAAGCTCCCTAAGGGCTTTCCTCTCCCTCCTACATCCCCACGCCCGTGTAATGCTTGAGCCCCTTCGCCCACAGTACCCGCGAAAGTAGATAGGCCACGACGATCCAGGCGACCTGCGCGCCGAGCACGGCGTAGACGGCCGGGCCCGTTATTCTTCCGATGAGAACTTCGGTCGGCGCGCCTGTGGTGTAGTAGAACGGAAAAATCCTTCCTAGCACGCGGGCCCATTCGGGCATCACCGCGATCGGAAAGAGCTGGCCGGATAGGAAGAGCATCGGCACGTAGTACAGCTCGAAAATCGCCATCGCTTCCTGGGTGAAGAGGGCGAACATCGCCATCATCATCACCGTGCTGAAGCTGACCAAATGCCCAAGCACCAGCGAGCACCAGAACTGCCATCCCAGAAACACGTGCGCGTTTCCCAGGTAGTCGCGGTAAGCCCACAGCAGCACGAGGAAGAACGGGAAGAACAGGGTGGTGCGGATGATGCGCCAACTGAGGTTGCGCAGGAACGTGAACTGATAGAAGGATACCGGCCGCACGAGCATCGTCGAGAACTGGCCCTCCTTGATCTCCATGGCGACTTCCCACATGATGTGGCTCGTCACGAAGCTGCCGATCAGCAGCAGGCAGAGGTAGTAGAGCACGAAGTCGCTGGTGCTGAACCCGGCGATCGTGCCGCCCCCGCTGCTCGCCTTCGCCCAAACTAGCGGCATCGTCACCGCCGTGACGAGGTCGGTGAGAATCCAAATTAGGCCGGACGCGCGGTAGGCGAGCCCGTCCTGGAAGTAGATATTGAAAATCGCCCGCCACTTGCGGAGCGTTACCGTCATGGACGGGATATTACATCCTCGTCTAGGCAGTTATCGGGCGGTTGCCGAATTCGTGGTGGCGAGACTCAGTCGCTCGACAGCTTCTTTTGCCCTTGAGGTCTCAATCACGTTCGCGATTCCCTGGCGGCGGGCTTCCACGATGCCGCATCGCTCGCAACGGATGTGTGCGCGGTCCTCTCGGATCGCCTGGCCACATTTCGGACACCTTGATTCGCAAACCCTAATCATTTCCAGCTCTCGCAATACTTTACAGAACACCACGTGGTTTGTAAAGGTAAATCCGTGCATGTTGAGCTTTTATGTCGCAACAATAGCTTAATCCGCCACTATGGCTTCCTGGGGGCGGTGGTCCGCTCCGCCGCCGCTTCCTCGACTGCATCTTGCGCGCCTCCCTCGTCTTGCTCGCCCTCCCATCGCGTGGGTAGAACCTTGGCATTCAGTCCGCGCTCCTGCAGGTACTGGACGAGCACGGTTGAATAGCCGTGTGTCGCCCATACGCGCTCAGCCCCAGTGGCTTCTACAGTCTGCAGGAGTGCGGGCCAGTCCACGTGATCGCTCAAGACGAATCCACGGTCTACCGCCCGACGACGCCGCGCGCCTCGGATTGCCATCCAGCCGCTCATGAAGCCGGTGGAGTGATCGCCAAACCTGCGCAGCCACGGAGTCCCGTTCGCGCTGGGAGGCGCGATGATGATCGCCTTCGACCAGTCGAACCCCTTCCCCACTTCCCACACATGCTGGGTCGCGGGCAGCTCGATGCCGGTTTCGCGGTACGCGTCGGTAACGCGCCGCACCGCGCCATGCAGAAAGATCGGCCCAAACTCAGGATCGAGGCGAGCCAGCGCCCGTTGCGCCTTCCCGAGCGCGTAGCCGATCAGGAGCGAGGCCTTACCTTGTTCCTGGTTCGACCCCCACCACGCGTGGATCTCCCCCATAATCTCGGACTCCGGCCGCCAGCGGTAAATCGGTAGGCCGAAGGTGCACTCGGTGACGAAGAGATGGCATTTGACCAGTTCGAAGGGTGTGCAGGTCTTATCCGGCTCGGTCTTGTAGTCACCGCTGACCACCGCCACCTGCCCACGATGCTCGATGCGCACCTGGGCCGAGCCGAGTACATGGCCGGCAGGGTGAAGCGAAACGCGAACCCCGTTGATATGGATCGCCTCGCCGTACTCGATCGTGTCGATCTTCATCTCCGGCCCGACTCGCAGCCGAAGCACGCGCTCCCCTTCCTTGCTGCACAAATACCGCTTCATCCCCCAACGCGCATGGTCGGAGTGGGCGTGGGTGATGACAGCGCGATCCACCGGCTTCCACGGGTCGATATAGAAGTCGCCATGCGGGCAGTACAGCCCGCAGCTATTCAGCTTGAGAAGGTCCGACGGCACCAAATCATTGTGGACAGGTAGAACCCTGAGTCCGCACGCGACAATCAAATCATCGTGACGACGCCTCAACTTCGCGAACTCCTGCAGAAGGCCTTCCAACAATGGAACGAGCACCGCGCTCCACGGCTGGCGGCGGCATTTGCGTTCTACACGATGCTGTCGCTGGCACCGCTCGTCGTCTTCTGCGTGGCGGCGGCGGGGTTGGTGATTGGTTCGCGCGGGATGACCGACGAGTTGGTGCACCTGGCCGGAAGGCAACTCGGTACAGGTGCGGCGCAGCTAGTCACGACCGTATTACAGCAAGCCACAAAGCCAGGGGCTGGCGTCGCCGCTACTCTGATTTCCCTCGCTCTCGCCTTGCTGGGCGCCTCAGGGCTATTCGGGCAGCTCACCGATTCGGTGAACTCGATTTGGAACGTCAAACCGCCTCCCGGCGGCAATCTGATTAAGAGCTTCGTGCTCGCGAAGACCCTCGCGGTGCTGATGGCTCTTGTCTTCATCATCCTCATCCTGATGTGGATCGCGATTGAGTCAGTGATCGCCTATATTCGCGGGCACACCGGCGGCTATGCGTTTTGGCCGCTGATCAGCGTTGCCACCTCGATCGGCTTTCTCACGCTCGTCTTCGCCGTCACCTTCCGCAGCTTGCCCAAGGGCATGGTCGCATGGCGGGATGTGTGGATACCTGCGGTCAGCACGGCTATTGGCTTCACGGCGGCGAAATTTGTGCTGACTCTCTATTTCGGCTTCGCGAAGGTTGGCGCGGCATATGGACCGGCCGGTGCGCTGGTCGTCATCCTCATCTGGTTCTACTACTCGTCGCAGATCTTCTTTTATGGCGTCGAGCTGACCTTCGCGTACGCTTACGAACATGGCAGCCACAAGGAGGACATACCCGGCGAACTGCAGCTAAGCTAACAGCCCGCCGGATGCGTCTACTGCGTCGCCGGCCTGCGATACCGCCGATTTAGCCACACGCCGAGGGCACCTAGCAGCAGCCAAATCGGACAGTAAACAAGCAGCCAAATCGCCAGCGCGCCGATCAATCTGAATGCGCCCATCGCGGACGACATTGCGGAGTTCCAGGTGTCATTGCCCCAGGTCGAGTGCGCCGTCGCGGAGAGATCCACGTTTGCCTTTTGCTGAAGGGTGAGCTCGATCGTCGACATCGAAGATTGACTTTGCAGCGCCTCCTTCTGCGCCTGCAACGCTTGCCTCTGGCCCCGGATCGACTGGAAGCCGGCATTTAGGCTCCGCGCGTCGGCCTCCTTCAACTCTTCTTCCTGATTCTTCAACGATTGGAGACGCGCTTCGACATCGAGCATCTGCTCGGTGATGTCGGTCGCCGAGATCGACTTAGCGGTCCGGCGGCCCAGGCTCTCGATGCTCCCTAGAATCGTTTCAAACGAGCTCTCGCGAACCTTGAGTGTGAGATGAAGGACCGGGTCTTCGCTAGCGAGATCCTGCCCGGATTCGCTGGCAACGTACCCACCGACGGCGCCTATCTCGGACTTGAGTTTGCGCTCGGCGTTCTCTAGATTCTCGACCATCACGGTGATCGAGGCGTCGCGAATCACGTTGCGCTGCGCGCCCGAGGTGCGCGCCGCCGTGTGCAGCGGCGCCTGATAGTCCGGCCCCGCCTTCGCGACGCTTGCGGTCTGGTCATTTTGGTCAGGGGTGCTCTTGGCCAGCTCATCCTGCTTGGAGCAGCCAACGATCAAAGCGGCAGCGCAGACCAGTGCGCCAACCACCCGAAATCCTCTTGTGTTAGTCATCGTAACCTTCTGCTGTTAAGCAACTCAGCTTACGAAAGAGTGTCATGCCACAGGCAAAGCGTTCAGACCGATTTTTCTAAGGCCGACCAGAAAAGCCTAAGCCGTCGTAAAATAGAAAAGTTGAGCCAAATCGTTCTCGAACCTGAAGTCGCCGGCCCAGAAACGGGGTCGGCACGGTGGATGGTGGTGATCTACAACAATGACGTCACGCCGATCGACATCGTGATCGCCGTTCTCGTGCGCGCCACCGGCTGCGACACCCAGGAAGCGATGATCGAGGCTTGGGAAGCGCATCACCTCGGCAAAGCGCCCGTACACTTTGCGGCGCGCGACGAATGCGACAAGGCAGCGGCGATCATCGACAGCGTCGGCGTCAAAACGGAGGTCGCTCCCGAATGGGCCGAGTGATTTTGGATTGTGCGGGGACTTTCAATAGTTTGCCGGCGATCATCGAGCGCCCGGAAGTTGAGCAGCTCGACACGGGGTCTGGCGGCGAGGGTTGGATCGTCACCGTTTACAACAACGAATTCAACACCTGGCAAGAGGTGATCACCATCCTCATGGCCGCCACGGGATGCCACTTCGACGAGGCTTATCTCGAAACGTGGGAGATCGACAATCTGGGCCGCTCGGTCGTGCATCACGGAGAGGAAGAAGACTGCCGCAGCGTGGGCCGGATCATCGCGGAGATTGGCATCCGCGTGGAAATCACCGCCGAATAACTTAGCAGTACGCCGACTGTTGAATGGCCTTCTCGTGGGTCGGGTCGATCGATAGGATGTACTTCAGGTGAACGCACCCTTCCTCGTACATGCCCAGCATCATCTGCGTCATCGCGAGATCGTATCGAACGTCCAGGTTGCCCGGGCTCTCGGCGGAGAGCGTCTCGAGCGTGGCAAGTGAGGCGTCAAAATCGCCCTCAAAGCCCTGGATGAGCCCCATTTGATGGCGGGCATCGATATGCTCAGGTTGCCGCGCAAGAACGGCTTGGAAGGCCGTCTTGGCCTCGCCATAACGCCCTTCGCAGCGCAGCTCAAACCCTCGCTCGTAATCCGGATCGACGTCCATAGGGGGATAACTGGATTCAGAGTATAGCATGGGGTGATATGCATCGGAACTCCCGAGAGATCACCTGCCACCGCAAAGAAAAAGCCCCTGGTGGGGCTTTCACTATTTTAAGCGGGTCCAGGTTCAAACCTGGGTGGCGCCATTTGAGGCTTCGCCTTTTCGGCCTTGGGCGCGGCCTCTTGCTTCGCGCCGCCCTCTGGCGTATCCGAGGGCACGGCCACGAACGGCTCGAGGGACTCGCCATTGATGACTTTGAGGAACTCCTCGCGAGTTAGGGTTTCGCGCTCCAGGAGAGCGGCGACCACCGCATCCAACTTGTCCCGGTTGGCGCTCATCAATTCGATCGCGCGCTGATGGGCACGGTCGACGATGGCCCGCACTTCCTCGTCGATCAGGCGGGCGACCTCTTCGGAGTAGTTGCGCTCATCGTTGTAATCGCGGCCAAGGAACGGGTTATGGCTTCGCCGGCCGAGGGCCAGCGTGCCGAGCTTCTCGCTCATGCCGTATTCGCAAACCATCGCGCGGGCAATCCGCGTCACCCGCTCGAGATCGCTTACGGCGCCGGTATAAACTTCGCCGTACACGACTTCCTCCGCTACGCGGCCTCCGAGGGTCATGGCGATCATATCGTGAAGCTGCTGCTCGCTGACGAGATATTTGTCGGTCTCCGGCACGGTCATCGTGGAGCCAAGCGACATGCCCCGGGGGAGAATCGTCACCTTGTGAACGGGGTCGCAGTGCTCCAAGAGCTCGCCCACGAGCGCGTGGCCGCCCTCGTGATAAGCCAGCACTTCCCTTTCCTTCGGATCGATGATCCGGCTTTTGCGTTGCGGACCCGCCATGATGCGGTCGAGGGCCTCTTCGAGATCGGCTTGCTGAATTTTCACGTGCCCGCGGCGAGCGGCGAGAAGCGCAGCCTCGTTGAGCATGTTAGCGAGATCGGCGCCGGTAAAGCCTGGTGTCCGCTTGCCGAGCACTTCGAGATCGACATCGCTTTCAAACGGCTTGCCCTTGGCGTGAATCTTTAGGATCGCGTGACGGCCGTTCGCATCCGGCACGTCGATCACGATTTGGCGATCGAATCGGCCAGGCCGCAGCAGCGCCGGGTCGAGCACGTCGGGCCGGTTGGTGGCCGCGATGAGGATGACGCCGCTGTTCGGATCGAATCCGTCCATCTCGACGAGCATCTGGTTGAGCGTCTGTTCGCGCTCGTCGTGGCCTCCGCCGAGCCCTGCGCCGCGCTGACGGCCCACGGCATCGATTTCGTCGACGAAGATCAGAGAGGGGCGATGCGCCTTGGCGGTCTCAAAGAGATCGCGCACGCGGGCCGCGCCCACGCCGACGAACATCTCCACAAAGTCCGAACCTGAAATATGGAAGAACGGTACGCCCGCTTCGCCGGCGATTGCCCGGGCCAGGTGCGTTTTGCCCACTCCCGGAGGGCCTGTGAGCAGGATGCCTTTCGGAATCTTTGCGCCGAGGGCCGCATACTTCTTCGTGTTCTTGAGGAAGTCGACAATCTCGAACAACTCTTGCTTAGCTTCCTCGATTCCGGCAACGTCATCGAACGTGACCTTTGGATTCGTTTCGCCGACCCGCTTGGCCTTCGACCTGCCGAAGTTCATCGCCTGGTTCCCGCCCATCTGCGCGGGGCGCAGGACGAGGAAGTAGATCAGAGCGATCAGCATCAACGGGAAGGCGATGACGCTCAAGATGCTCAGCGCGGTCGATACCGCCGGCGGAGTCATGCGGCTGTAGTTGACTTGATGCTCGCGCAGAAACTTCTCGAACTCAGGGGCTGCAGCGCCGGTGAGATCGGGCACGTTGGCGGTAAATTTTTGCTTCTCCCCTCCGGCTCC
>JBBREM010000055.1:0-16264 GCA_038202925.1 Fimbriimonadales bacterium
CGATACCGCCTCCGCTCCTGCTTCTACCTCGACGTCGCCTTCCGCCTTAGCTTCGACGCCTTCCTCATCTTCATCCTCTCGCCCGAGGAAGCCCTTGAGCATTCCAAGGCGCTCGCCGATGGTCGCGCCACCAGTGGCAAAGCCACGGCGTCCTGCCGCCACTTCCTCGAAGTCGTCCTCATACTCGCGTCCGCCGCGCACGCCCTTCTTGGCCCCCTTCTTGGCACCGGGCTTGCCACGCTTGTCGCCGCGCATTTCGTCGTCGAACGAAGGTGGCGCGCCCATGCCGCCGCCCTCGCGGCCGCCAAATTGCGCGCCGCCGCCGATTGCCCGCATGCTGAGCACCATCCGGCGCTCGTCAGGCCGTAGGTCGATGATCTGAGCTTCGACTTCCTGCGCTTCCTCAACCGCCTCTTCGGGCCGCTTGAGACGCCGCGAGCTCATTTCGCTCACCGGCATAAAGGCCTCTGCCCCTTCGGGAAGCTTAATGAACGCGCCGCTCTGCACGATGCGGCTGATGTTCACCTTAATCGTTTGGCCCACGCGGTAGTTCTGCTTGATGAGGTTCCACGGGTCAGGAAGCACCTGGCGGTGGCCAAGGCTGATCTTGCCCGCGTCGGCATCGAGTCGAAGCACCATCACTTCGATCTTCTGCCCTTCCTTGAACATCTCCTTCGGATGGTTGATGCGCATCCAGCTCATTTCAGAGATGTGAAGCAGACCATCGACTCCACCGAGATCGACGAAAGCGCCGTATTCGGTCAGCCGGCGAACCGTGCCCTCGAGGCGATCTCCAGGGTGGACGCGCGTGAAAATCTCTTCTTTGGCGCTCGCCCGTCGCTCTTCCTCGGCCTGGCGGTTCGAGAGAACGACCTTCTTGCGCTCGCGATCAATCTCGATCACCTTGAGTTGCAACGGATTCCCAACGTACTTCTCGATATTGCGGAGTTTGCCGCTGCCGACATGGGTCGCCGGAACGAAGCCGCGAACGCCGATATCAACGACGAGTCCGCCCTTGACGCGGTCGACGACTTGCGCCGTGATCATTTCCTGCGTCTTGTAAGCCTCTTCGATGCGATCCCACGCTTCTTCAAAGTCGGCGCGCTTCTTGGAGACCAGCGCATTGCCTTCGGCTCCGCCTTCCGGCCGCAGCACGACAACCATGATCTTGTCGCCGACCTTGAAGTGATCTTTGGCCGATTCCAGGTTGTCGTCGCTGAGCTCGTGGAGCGGAACGACGCCTTCGGCTTTGGTGCCGAGGTCTACGAAAACTTTATCGTTGTCAACTTGGATGATCGTCGCTTCGATGCGGTCACCCTTTGACAGCTTCTTGAAGGAAGCGTCGTCCGTCTCCCCAGTTTCCATCGCATTCATGTACGACTCGAACAGCGCGGCATCGTCCGCCCGGGTTTGCGCTTTGCCCTGTGGCTGGGGCGGAGCGGCGGGAGCGGGTTGCGGCGGTTGAGCCGGCTGCGGATCGGCCGGGGTCGGAACGCTTGGTTCGACGGGAGTCCCGGGCGTATCCGGTTGCGGATCGGCGGGCACCGGCGGGGCAGGCTCCGGCGTTGTCGGCGGTTCCGGGTCGATCGCGGTGGTTGGAGGTAGGGCTTCGGCGGGCGCCGTCGCAGCTTCGTCGTTGGACGGCTCGGCCGTCAGGGCGTGGTCGGACGCTGGCTCGGCGGTTTTCGCCTCGCCCGGGTTTTGCTCACCCGTCAGCGTCTGGGTCTCGTCGATCATCATGTTGGGGTTGTTCTCGGTACTGCGTCAAACGCAGGTTCGCTAAATGCTACCAGATTTACCCGTAAGGCGACCGTTCCAGACGGGCTCCCATCCCCTATGCCTAATGGGCGTCGTGGAGGGCCGGATAGAGGTTCAGATAGCGCTGATAATTGCTCGCCGGAGATACGCCTGACGGGTGGATGGTTCGGCTCGTTTTGACGACATGATCGCAGGCTTGTTCAACGCTTTGCCAAACCCCGATGCCGACGCCGGCGAGGATGGCCGCGCCAAACGCCGGACCTTCGTCGACTTCCATCGTGACCACTGGGATCTCAAGTACATCGGCCAGCATCTGCAGCCAAAACGTGCTCTTGGCCCCGCCGCCGGTGGCTCTGATCTCGCGGGGGGCAACCCCCATTGTCCGGAGGTGATCCAAGTTGTGCTTCAGCCCGAACGTGACTCCCTCGAAGACCGCTCGCGCCATGTGAGCGCGGCCATGCGCTAATGTGAGCCCGACCCAGGCCCCGCGAGCATCCGAATCGTTAATCGGCGAGCGCTCTCCGGCGAGGTACGGGAGGAACGTAAGTCCTTCCGAATCGACGCTGCTCGCCTCTTCGGCCAGTTCGTCGTAGGTGAGGTCCGGCGCGAGCGTGTCGCGGAACCAGCGAATCGCGCCGCCACAACTGAGCATCACGCCCATTGCGTGCCAGGCGCGATTGGCATGGCAAAAGACATGCGCTCCGCCGCTCGGATCCTCTCGCGGCTGATCAAGGCTCGTGAACACGACGCCGCTGGTTCCGAGGCTCATGCTGACAACACCGGGCTTAACCGCGCCCGTCCCAACCGCCGCCGCAGCCTGATCGCCGGCTCCCGCGACGATCGGGATGCCCTCATCGGTCGTCGCGGTGACCTCGCTCGACTCAAACACCGGCGGCAAGAGATCGGGCGACACTTCGAGCCCCGACAGGATCTCGTGCGACCAGGCGCGGTTGCCTACCGAAAAGCATCCCGTCCCGCTGGCATCGCTCACGTCGGTCGCCTTAGCCCCAGAAAGCTTGAGGCGAATGTAGTCTTTGGGAAGAAGCATCGACCGAACCTGTTGGTAACGGCTCGTCTCGTAATTGCGCAACCAGATCAGTTTGGGCAACTGAAAGCCGGGCAACATCGGGTTGAGCGTGATTTTTCGAAGACTCTCCGCGCCGATCTGCCCTTCAATCTCATCGCATTCGTGGCGAGTGCGCTGGTCGTTCCACAGGATTGCCGGACGGATGACGTTATCGCCATGGTCGAGGAACACGGCCCCGTGCATCTGGCCGGTAAGCCCAATCGCATTGGGCTGTTCAACGATCTCGCCGAGGCACTTCTGGACCCCATGCCACCAATCGATGGGATTTTGCTCGGCCCACAGCGCTCTCGGAACATGCAACGGATATTCGGCGGAGGCCTGCTTCAGCACGCGTCCCGTTTCGTCGATGAGCACCGCCTTGCAGGCGGTAGTTCCGACATCGATGCCGAGCAGCTTGGGCACAACCGATTGTGCCATGCGGTAAGGTCGGCACCGTGCGCAGAGCGGCGATTGATGTGGGCTCCAACTCCGTGCTGCTAACGGTGGAGGAATTCGTCGATGGTGCCTGGAAATCGGTCATTGAAACCACCGAAGTCACCGGGCTTGGTGAGGGCACTAAATCGACCGGTCTTCTAGGTGAGGAGCCGATGAAGCGCACTCTTGCCGGCATTGCGCGAGCTTACGGGGGGGCGCGCGATGCAGGAACCACGTCAGTAGTAGCTGCTGCTACTATGGCCGCGCGGATCGCCTCGAACACGCCCGACTTTCTGCACAGAGCGAAGGCGCAAGGCACGCCCGTGTTCGTCCTGTCCGGCGAGTTGGAAGCGCAGCTCGGATTTCTCGCCGTGGCCGAAGACCCACTCTTCGCCGGCCAGGGCCGGGTCAGCATCGTCGATCCGGGCGGGCATAGCACGGAGATTGTGACCGCCGAGCGCGGCGCTTCGGGCTGGGAGGTACTGCTTCGGCGCAGTTATCCCGTCGGCACGCTCGGCTTGCGCAGCGACACCCTTAGCGGCGAGTCGCCCGATTTCAGAGCGCTGCTTCGGGCCGTTCGCGAGATCGACGATCTGATCGGCTTGTGCTATTTGCCGAATCAGGCGGGCGAAGTCGTCGTCCTCGGTGCCTCCGGCACAAACCTCGTGACGATCCGCGACAAGCTCCTGCGATGGGACGCTGCGAAAGTGCACGGCGCATGGCTAGACTACGAAGAGGTTAGCAAGGCTGCAGGTTGGCTGAGCACGATGACCGACGCCGAACGAGCCCGTGTCCCCGGTCTTGAGCCGGGACGCGAAGGGACGATCCATATCGGCGCCCTGATCCTAGAGCGTTTCCTTTTTGCGCTCCGCGTGTTAGGATGCAGGGTGAGCGTGCGCGGATGGCGCCACGCACTTATTGAGCATGAAGGCTTGGTTTCAGGACAAGACACACGTTGAACGGCTGGCGCTGACAGCCCTCGGATTGTTCGTAGTAGCGGCTGCTACTTATGCGATTGTGAAGGGGCGGAAGCAGCCCGTGCCGATCGTTTTTCAGAACGTCCCGCCGCAGCAAACGGCATCGGACAAGGCCGCGCCAACGGAGGTCGTCGTCCATGTTGTGGGCGCGGTCAAGGCACCCGGCATCGTGCATCTGCCCTCGACCGCGCGGGTCGATGACGCGATCAAAGCTGCCGGCGGCACAACGTCAGATTCAGACACCGAGTCAATCAATCTCGCGGCCAAGCTGATCGACGGAAGCCAGATCAAGCTCCCGCGAAAGGGCAAGCCGGAAGAGGTTGCCGCCGTGGCGGAGACTTACAAGTCCGGCTCCAATGACGCCTACCTCGCGACTCCACCGGCGAGCGCGCCATCCAAGAGCAGCGCGCGCTCAGGCGGCAAGCACCCGTCTGGTCCCGTTAGCTTGAATACCGGCTCATCATCCCAGCTTCAGACGCTCCCCGGCGTCGGGCCGTCCACCGCGCAGAAGATCCTCCAGTACCGCATGGAGCACGGCGGATTCAGCTCGGTCGAGGAGTTGATGGCGGTGAAAGGCATCGGTCCGAAGAAGATGAAGGCGATGCACAAGTATTTGCGGCTGTAACGCGCTGCCCTTTCCGCTCGAATCCCGTCGTGACGGTATGCTTCATGCTTCCCGGCGAACTTCTTGGCGTGATCGTCGTTCAATAACGGGAAGCAAAGAAGAGTTGAGCAAGGAAAGCCCATCCCCGGAACAGACAGAACGCAGCGGCGTGGGCATGACCCTCGGCGTCGTGATTTTTCTCGGCGGCGTCGCGTTGCTGCTCTTCACGTTTAAGCTCGCCTACGACATGTTTTCCATCGCCCCCGCCAAAGCAGTGGTCGTCAGCACCGGAGGCGGCGTCGATCTCGGGAAATCCGGCGACGCATTAGTGACAGTGCTCCTCAAGATCCTGCTGCTCATCGTGATGGGCGTCATGGGTTCGCTGATCGCGAACCGGGGCGTGCATCTGTTCACCGGCAGCCGTTCGCAGCGAACTTAAGGCTTCGCTGGTCCGCTGATCACGTGCCTTTGCGCCCACGGCATCGAGAGGCCATGCCGGCCAAATTCCATCGGCACCGTCACCTTAAGAATGAGGCTGCTGCGGAATCGCGGCGCGTTCGGGTCGCCCAAGATGAGGAAGTACTCGATGCCCTCGTTGCCGCTGCGGCGGAACGCGAGATAGGCGTTCATGTCTTTCCCCCGCTTCACCGCGCGGCCGCTGATCGAGCGGTCGTTCCCCAGATCGTAGTTCGCGCTGAAGATGGTCTGTTCGTTGACGCCGAAATAGCTCACCGTTTGATGCCGCATCGTGAGTTGAAACTTCTTGGTAAGGCGATAGGCGCCGTTGAGGCTGAAGCTTTGGTATCCCGCGCCCGCCTGACGACCGGTGTCGAACTGCCCGCTGATGTTGGTAAAGGGATTGCTACGAGGGAAGCCCATATTCACCGAATAGAGCGAGTCCTTGCTGCCCTCAAAATCCTGCAGATCCGCCGATAGCACGGTGAAGAAGCCACTCCGAAGTGTTGTGAACACCTCGCCCGACCATTCATTGCGATAAAACTTGCCAGCGACACGGTCGTAGGTCAGCGCATTGGTGGTGAATCCCCAGTCGTTCAGCCTCCCCTTATCAAAACTCTTTTGGTAATCGACTTCGATGAACGGCCCCTTGTAATCCACCTCCGGGAAGAATCCGAGACGGGGCCTGAATTCCCTCTCCACCCGGCTGTAGCGGCTGAACACGTTCCATTCGCCCTTTGAATAGCTGACGCTCGCGTCTTGATGTCGCCCGAACCCAAACTTTGTATCCTTGCTGCCCAAATCTCTTAGCTGGAGCCCATACGGCCCAAACTGCTTGGAGTAGCGCACGAGATACGCTTGGTTGCTGATGCCCGGCGTCTCGAAGTTGGTGATGGCTGCGCGTATCGAGGTGGTCGGATCGGGATCATGGGTCACGTTGAAGACCATGTTGTCCCGATGGCCGAAATCGACCGTGTTGAGAAAGCCAAAGCTAGTCGTGTTTGAAATACGCCCGTAGCTGTTGATGCCGACATCGAAGGAGGGAATGCGCTGGCTGGCGAAAAGCGCCGAGCCGCTGTACTGCCTTCCCTCCTGAAAAAATGGGCGCGTCTCACCGGCGAGCCGCTCGAAGCGGCTGAAGTCGATCGACAGAATCTGGTTCTCGATGTTCCGGAAGTCGGGATTGATCGATCCCACGAGATTGATCTGCTCCGATAGCGCCGTCTTGAGATCAAGCCCGCCGTTGACGATGTCCTTGCTTGTCTTGTCGTAACCCACATACGCATAGGGCAAGAGCTTGATCGAGCGGTCAACGGCCTGCTTGGGCAGAATGACCTTCGCCCAAGTCGGCGTCAGCGCGTTCTGGCCGTTGCCCGTGAACACATTGGTGAACGTCCGCTGAGTGCGCGCGACGTAGCGCGTGAAATTCACGCGCAGATCGCGGACCCCGGCGCGAGGGATGCTCATCGCCTGCCAGGGAATTTGCGCTTCGCACTCCCAGCCGCTCTCGGTAATCCGGCCCTTGGCGATCATCGCGCCCAGCCATTCGCGCTTCGAGGCACGTCCTCCCGCTATCTGAATGTTCGTCGCGCCCAGCGGATTCATCTGAAATGAATTGAATGCGCTGAGCGAGCCGGAAAGGTCCAGTTCCAGCCGCACCCAGTCGTCACCCGACATGCCGGTATTGGTGCGATACTCGGTGGCGCGGATGTTGCGCGGGTCGCTATCCTTCAGCCGCGCGGCAAAGTAGACGAACTTGTCGTCGTAAGAGAGCCAAAAGCGGCCAGAGTCGGCGTAATCCGCCCCCGTCGCCTCATCTTTGAGGCCCTCCACAAACGGGACGTCTTTCCATTCGTCCTCCCCGATGATCCCATCCACCACCGGTGCCTTCGCCACGCGAAAAGCCGGGATGGGCCTGGTTTGGGCCAGGGCAGAGCCCGCCAGAAAAAGAAATGCAACGAAACCGAAGAGACGCACGCGACCTATACGGAAATGCACGATTTTCCGTTCCCGTGCAGTTTGCTACGGCCGCGGAAGTGCGTTGGCAGGCACAAGCATCCGCCCATTTTTGAGCATCGCCATATCCTCCATGGCGTGCCACACGCCATCTACTTTGTACTGATCGGACGCGAGAAGGAAGACGTATTCGTGCCCCGTCGCCTTCAGGTGAGCTGTCGTTTTCCCTTTCCACTCCAACGTAGCGCCGCGGCCCTTCGCCCAATCGGCAACGCTGAGCATAGTGGGCGCTTTGCCCGGTGTTTTCAGCCGGCGGCTCGCGTAGCTAGCGAGCGAGAATCGTAGTAGCTCCTCTGCGAACGGTGCGTCTTCTCGATAGTCGTCCGGCCGGAACGGCGCGGGACTGCCTTTTGGCATCCGCGGCGCGTAGAAGCTGACCTCGCATAGCTCGTACGGTGCGATGCAGCTCAGCTTCATAAAACCTAAGCCGTCGACCTGCTTGAACTGTCTCCCAATCGGCAAACCGGAGGGGGGTGTCCGCGGAAGCTCGCGCAATACTGAGCCTATCATCGGCCGTTCCGAATACTTGGGTTCGCTGGTGTTTACGTCGATGAAGATCGTCGCGTTGTCGGCCAAGCGCCTCACGCTGAATCCATCTAGATCGTCGTAGCGAATCTCAAAGCGCGACTCGTCTCGCAGCACCTCAGGCACCCAATTGGGCCGGTCTGAGGGCGTGCATCCAATGGCAGCAAGTGCGTATAGGTAAAGCAATTTTGAGCTCCTTAACTATTGGTGAACTGCGGGTAACCAGCTACATCGTAGGTGGCGCTCGCGGGCACAACCGGCGCTGGGGTTGTAGAATAGCCAAGTCCGAACACTAAGCCATAGAATGCGGGCGTTGTTTGCCCTGAGGGTGTTTGCCAGTACCCGAGCTGTGGCCAATTCATCGGCGGCTTCGCATAGGCTGCCCCGGAAAGGTTGACGGATTGGGCGGCGGCACCGTCCCAGACATTCAAGCCTGAAGACGCGACTTGATGGAACGAAAAATCGAAACGCTGGTAGCCACCGCCGCCAATCGGATCCACTGGGTTCGTGCGGAATCCTAGAATAACGCTTCGAGGATAGGCATCAGCAGCGTTCCACAACCTTGTACAACCCGCATTGGCTCCTTGGGATTGCATGGCCAGGCTCAGGAATCCGGAGACGTCGCGGCAATCCATTTGTGGAGGGCCAAGACCGCTGAGAGCCTTTTTTAGACGATAAGTTCGCGTTCCCTCTATATAATAATTGGGCGGGTCCAAATATGGATCGTACACCCAACTCGCGCTATTGAACATCCCAAGGGTGATCGCGTGCGACACGGCCGGTTGGCCCGCAAGACCGTCTGCCCACGTGCACGTTTTGGCAAGCAAGTCGATCCATGGGACTAGCTGCTGACCTGCAGGGGCAGAGTCTGTAAAATAGATGTCGACCCAGTCGGCCGTGCCGCCCGCGTCCACGATGTTGCCAGTATCGACATACCTCATGTGCAGTGTGCACCAGGCTTGCCCCCAGCAAACGACGTTCGGGCATCCGGAGAACGTGATGTCGAAGCTGCCGCTGCCGTTGGCGGGCAGGGTGATGGACGTCGTGGATAGCACCGCCGTGATCGCCTGATCCGGTTGCGTCGAACTCATCCGTCTGAAGAACGGGTCGGTCACACTCAGCGTGCAGGGCAGGTCCACACCATTGGGATTGGACCACGTTAGAGAGATTTTCATCGAACCCCCGCTAGCCTGGACCGCTGCCGACTCATTATAGGTGCGGGTCCTCACCCAGTCGGGCTTTGGATACGTGCCGCCTCCGGTCGAAATGACGGCGCCAGTTGAGTCGTGGCAGTACCACCATGAATCGGTGCACGTAACGCCGCCGTTCCACTGCGCCTCGAGCACAGGGGTCTCGAGATTCGTGCCAAAATCCTGAGCGTAAGTCGATCGCACGACGAGAAGCCACAGGACGCAAATAACGTAAACAGTGCGCTTCATGCCTGCTGCGACAGTCCTGTGCCGGCAATTGTTCCATCGCGTAGAAGTGGACTGCGATCAGTCGGGCCGCGCGACAAGGAGTGAAGCCGTCCCGGCAAACGTCTATAATGACGTAACAGCACATGCTGCCCCTGCTGCCCGCACTGATATTGCTCCTCCTGCAAGGCCCCGCGAACATTGAGCGGATGGCCCATGATGGGCATTTGCAGGCAGCACTGACCGCGATCCAGCGGCACATGCCCGAGCGAAAGGTCAATCGCGCAGACGAAGCAGTCCTTGCTTCCTTACTTGCGGTTTCAACCGATCGGCAGTTGTCCCGAGCGCTTGTACAGTTGCTCGCCTTTGCCGAGACGGATCCGCCGGTTGAACGCGTGGTAATCCCCGCCGAGACTTCCGCGCCCATACCCATCCCGCCTAGCCTTGGGCGGTTGCGGGAAGGCTTCGCTGCGTCGCAGCGCTCGCGCGACGGTCCCTTCTGATTGTCGATTGCTGATTGCCGATTGCGAATCGTCGCAGATCGACAGTCTCTCGCCGATGCTGAATTGCCCCCGGCAATCCAAAATCCCCAATCCACAATCCAAATGAATTTCCTTAGAAAAATATTCGACACCAGCAAGCGCGACGTCGACCTGATCGCGCCCCTCGTCGTGGCCGTTAACGAAATCGAAGAGCAAATCGCCGGCCTCACCGACGAGCAACTTAAAGCCAAGACGCCCGAATTGAAGGCGCGGCTAGAAAACGGCGAGACGCTAGACCAGCTTATGCCCGAGGCCTTCGCCATCGTGCGCGAAGTCAGCAAGCGCACGCTCGGCATGCGCCACTTCGATGTGCAGGTCGTCGGCGGTTCCGTGCTCCATCAGGGCCGCATCGCGGAGATGAAGACGGGCGAGGGAAAGACCCTCGTCGCCGTCGCGCCCCTCTATCTAAATGCCTTGAGCGGTCGCGGCGTCCACCTCGTCACCGTCAACGATTACCTCGCTCGGCGCGACGCCGTCTGGATGGGTCCGATCTATCACTTCCTCGGAATGAGCGTCGGCATCATTCAGGGCCAGTCGCCGGAGAGCGACGAACTGGGCGGAAGCTACATCTACACCCCGGGTGCCCAGCATGAGGACCCCCGCTACGTGAACCTCGTCGAGTCCAGCCGGCGCGAATCATACGGCTGCGACATCACCTACGGGACCAACCACGAGTTCGGGTTCGACTACCTGCGCGACAACATGGCCTTCAGCGAAGAAGCCCTCGTGATGCGAGAGCTGAACTTCGCCATCGTCGACGAGGTGGACTCGATCCTCATCGACGAAGCCCGGACGCCGCACATCATTTCCGGCCCTTCGATGGAGGATGTCTCGGTCTACAAAGAGATCGACAAGATCACCAAGCAGCTCGACCCCGAGGTTCACTGGACCGCCGATAAGAAGAACCATTCCGCCTCGCTCAGCGAGGAAGGAATGGACGAGGTCGAGCGGCTCCTGAGCATCGACAACATCGCGAGCGACCCCAAGCTGTTCCACCACGTGAATGCATCCGTCAAGGCGTACGCGCTCTTCGACAAGGATGTGGATTACATGGTCCAGAAGGGCGAGGTCATCATCATCGATGAGAATACTGGCCGGCCGATGTATGGCCGCCGCTACTCCGATGGCCTGCACCAGGCTCTCGAGGCGAAGGAAGCCGTGACCGTTCAGCGAGAGTCGCAGACGATCGCCACTATCACCTTCCAGAACCTCTTCCGCCTCTACAACAAGCTCGCCGGCATGACGGGCACCGCGAAGACCGAAGAGGACGA
The DNA here is from genome assembly GCA_038202925.1 of Fimbriimonadales bacterium. GTDB lineage: Bacteria > Armatimonadota > Fimbriimonadia > Fimbriimonadales > Fimbriimonadaceae > JAEVZK01. Next base: position 11,066 of record JBBREM010000055.1, read on the forward strand.
GTTCCGCAAAATTTACGGCCTCGACGTCTTGACCGTGCCGACTCACCGCGACATGGTCCGCGCCGACCAGGCAGACGTCATTTACAAGAGTCTCGAAGCCAAGTTCCGCGGCATCGCGTGGGAGATATTGCGGCTCTACACGAAGCAGCAGCCGGTCCTCGTCGGCACGCGCTCCGTTGAAATGTCAGAAATGGTCTCGGCGAGGCTCACGTCCGAGATGCTGCAGAAGCTGCTCATTACGCAGCGCCTGCGCGACCGCGTCGAGGTCAAAAAGGACATCAAGGGCGAGTCGAGGGACGACGCCAAGAAAGCCTACGAGACCGATCTCTCGGAGCTGACCCGTCCCAACCTCTCGACGCTTCTTGCCAAGATCGACTTGAACGGAGACGTCCTCAAAGGCGATTGGGCCGAATGGGCGATTGGCGAGTTTAAGCTTGGCGAGGAGAACCGCCAGTACCTCGAAGAGGCGCTCAAGCACGGCATTCCCCACAACATTCTGAATGCGAAGTTCCACGAGCAGGAAGCAGCGATCATCGCCGAAGCGGGCCGCAAGGGCGGCGTCACCATCGCCACCAACATGGCCGGGCGTGGCGTCGACATCCTCCTGGGTGGACGCGTCGAAGATGACATCGTCAAGCAGGCTCGTGGCAAGGCCGAAGTTGCCGCCGATGGCGTCGACGAATACGCGGAGACCTACGCAACCTACCGCCGCGGAGGAAAGGAGCGAGCCGCGCCTCCGTTGCCGCTCGACGACACCGAGCGCCGTGAGCGAGCCGAAGAAGTGCGCGCTCTGGGTGGCCTGCTGATCCTTGGAACCGAGCGCCACGAATCGCGGCGCATCGACAACCAGCTTCGCGGAAGGTCGGGACGCCAGGGAGATCCCGGCGAGAGTCGATTCTTTGTCTCCTTGGAGGACACCCTCTGGAAGATCTTTAACGCGAAGATGCTGGAGAATCCGGTCCTGAAAGTCTGGCCGCCGATGGAACAGGTCGACGCCAAGTTCCTCAGCAATATGATCCAGAAGACGCAGGAGCGAATCGAGCACCACTTCTTTGAAGCCAGAAAGCAGGTTCTCGAATACGACGACGTGCTAAACGCGCAGCGCGAGCATATCTATGGCTGGCGCCGCGAGATCATGCTTGGGTTAGAAGACTGCCGCGAGGACCTCAAGAAGCAGGTTCAGGATTCGGTCGCCGAGCACGCCAACGATGCGTGGATGATCGAAGAAGACGGATCGCAAGTCTTCGACCATCAGGTGCTGTTCGAGGACTTGAACGAGATCTTCCCGCTTGTCGATTACGCTACCGTGGCCGACTTGGAGAAATATCAGCCCGGACCGGAGCTCATCGCATTCTGCCAGCAGAAGGCGCTCGAGGCTTACGAAGCCAAGATCGCCCTGGTTGGCGAGGACATGATGAAGATGATCGAGCAGCAGGTTCTGCTGCACTCGGTCAACGACAAATGGATGGAGCACTTGCAGACCGTCGAATACATTCGCGAGGGCATCGGCCTGCGCGGCTACGGGCAGGTCGATCCGCTCGTTGCGTACAAGCGGGAAACGTACGACACCTTCCAGACCACCTTGCGGAATATCCGCGAGCAGGCGGTGCGCCATATCTTCCTCGCCCAAATTCAGACACAGCAGGGGCCGCAGGTTTCGGCTCCGCAGATGATGCGGATGGATCAGGAGGCATTGGAGGCCGAAGCTGCTTCAATGGCCACGGCCCCCCTGGCCACTGCGGCCGACATCGACAAGATCGATTGGAAGCGGGTGGGGCGCAACGACCCATGCCCCTGCGGCAGCGGGAAGAAGTTCAAGAGCTGCCACTACCCGCAGCTCCGCGCCCAGGGAGTGATCTAGTCCCAATCCCTCTCCCCTCCGGGGGAGAGGCCTGCGATCTTGCTCGCTGGGGTGAGGGGGTTCCGCCGCATAACCGGCCCTCCTGCGCTCTTTAAACCGGAATGCACCCCTCGCGTTTTTGCGCAGGAAGTGACAAGGAATCATCCCACCTTGTCAGTAAACATGGAGTCACAATAGATGTCAGGTTTGACGCGGTTTTGCTCTCCCCTTGGCCGCAGATAACTCAGCACTCATGACCCTCCGTTTACGGAGGGTCTTTTATTTTTGCCTGGAGCGGCTAGCTCGGAGCGCCGGGATCTTGCCGGCACAGCGGCGTCAGCCGCTGTTCCCGAATCTGTCATCCCGAGCGAAGCCGAGGGATCTAACACTGAAGCCCCATGTTCATAAGCAGTCGGCAGCTAAAGGTAGATTCCGCGGCCCGCCCACAAGGCCATCCCTCGGAATGACAAAACTTGCGCAAGAAGGCGCAAGAACTCGTCCCCCGACAGTCGCAAACCACGGTCCTACAAGTATCAGGTTTGAAACGGTTGCTCTCCCCTTAACCGTCAAGACTCGGAACAAAGCCCCCCACATCGTGAGGGGCTGTTTCAATTTAGAATTTGGAATTTTGAATTTAGAATGAGAATTTGAAACTGCACATCCCACTTACCGATTCCAAATTCCAAATTACAAATTCCAAATTCCAAATTTCCCTAGAGTCCCTTGTCCGCGACGAACTTGCAGATGTCGGCGATGCGGCACGAGTAACCCCACTCGTTGTCATACCAGGCGATTACCTTCACCAGATTGCCGAGGCCGACGGTGTCGACGGCAGAAAAGATCGAGCTGTACTCATTCCCCTTGAGGTCGCTACTGACCAGCGGCTCGTCAGAGTACGCGAGAATCCCTTTCATCTTCCCGTCCGCGTATTCCTTCATCGCCGCGTTGATCTCCTCAACCGAGGCGTCTCGCGATAGCAGCGCGGTGAAGTCGACCACGGAGACGGTAGGCGTAGGCACGCGAAATGCCATGCCGGTGAACTTGCCCTTTAGCTCGGGAATGACCAGACCCACGGCCTTCGCCGCGCCCGTCGAGGATGGCACGATGTTCTGCGAGGCCGCTCGCGCATCGCGCAAGTCCTTTGATGCGGTGTCCTGAGTCTTCTGGCTGTTGGTGAAGGAATGCACGGTCGTGAGCAGGCCCTTCTCGACACCAAACCGCTCGTGCATCACCTTCGCAACCGGCGCCAAACCGTTCGTCGTGCAGCTCGCGTTCGAGATCACGTGATGCTTCGCCGGATCGTACATGCCGTCGTTCACGCCGAGCACGATCGTGACGTCCTCATTCTTCGCCGGCGCGGAAATGATGACCTTCTTGACCCCGTGGTTTCGATGAGCCACCGCCTTGGTTGCGTCGGTGAACAGGCCGGTGCACTCCAACACAATGTCGACGCCCACCGTGTCCCAGGGAATCGCGCCCGGGTCGCGCTCCGCAAACGAGCGGATTGCCTTGCCGTTGACGTGGATGTTCTGCTCGTCGCTGCCGACTTCGCCGCCATGAAATGGCCCGTAAGTCGAATCGTATTTGAACAGGTGGGCGTTGGTCTTCGTGTCGGTGAGATCGTTCACCGCGACAACCTCGACTTCCTTTGGATAGCGCGCCAGAATCGTGCGCAGCGACAAGCGGCCAATGCGGCCAAAACCATTAATTCCAACTCGGACGGGCATGGGCCAAGATTACCTAGGCCGCCTAGCCCGATTCGCATCCCTCTCGTGCCGTATTAGTAGTTTGAGCAACGTAGATTCCGCGCAGACGATTAGCTCGTCTACACTCTCGGTCGAGACTTTAGAATTTGCCGCAAGAAACTCGGAAAGCGCCCCCTCCTGAAAGGCCGTCACGACCACAGGGTGGACGTAACATTTTCTGCAGATCGAAGGCGTGTTCCCGAGCTGCTTCGACACTAGCGCCATCACCTGGGTGATCGCTCGCTTCGCTCCGGCGGCCGTAGCTGGCGGCTCCTGATTTCCGAGCTCGATGAGGGCGAGCAGAGTGCCCCACCACGTGCGAAAGTCTTTCGCAGTAAGGTGCTCGCCGGTGATCTCGTTAAGATAGGCGTTCACGTCGGCAGACGAGATCGAGCACGGCGCGCCATCCTCATCCAAGTACTGAAACAGCTCCTGGCCTGGCAAGTCTTGCAGGCGTTTGATCATCCGGGCCAAACGCCGATCGTGAATCTCGATCCGGTGCTTGATCTTGCTCTTGCCAAGGAAGTTGAACTCGACACTCGATCCTTCGACCGTTACATGGCGATTCCTCATGGTCGTGAGGCCGAACGACTTGTTCTGCTTCGCATACTCCTCGTTCCCGACTCTAATGAGGCTTTTCTCGAGCAGGTAGACGACGACCGCCAAAATCTTCACCTTCGGCAGCCCTTGGTGATTCAAATCGTGTTGGATCCGTTTACGGATCGAAGGAAGAATCTGGCCGAAGGTAAGCATGCGCTGAAACTTGTGCTCATCCTGAGACTCGCGGAATCGCGGGTGGTAGACGTATTGCTTCCGGCCACGAGCGTCGACGCCGGTTGCTTGCAAGTGGCCGTTGGGGTCACAGCAGATCCAGACCCTCTCGTAGGCGGGCGGGATGGCCAGCATCTTGATCCGATCGATCTCCCGCGGATCCTTGACCGGCGATTCGTCCGCGTGCCGATAGGACCAGCCCGCGCCCGCCTTGCGCCGCGTGATCCCCGGCAACGAGTCGGTCACATAGCGCAACCCCGCGTCTTCAGCGGCCTCAACGATTGCGGGGCTGGCAGCCATATATGTAGGTTCGACTTTCGACGCCGGGTTAGGTTCAAAATGCCGGGTACGATTCGGGCGGCCCATGGCATCCCTCCACTACCTCACCATCCAGGACGTGCTCTGGATCAACCTGCAGATCACCAAGAAAGTCGAGCAGTTCGACTATGCCAGGTTGGAGGAAGCGGTGTTCTACCAGTACGCCTACGGCGACAGCACGACGCTGCTACCACAGGCGGGCCGATTCGTCGAGGGATTTCTAAAGATGCAACCCTTCAGCGCGGGCAACGAGAGCACGGCGTTCCTATCGTGCGCCGCCTTTCTGGAGATCAACGGCTGCTCGGTTCAGGTGAATCAGCCGCAACAGTGGGTCCAGCGCGTCGCCTCGGGAGAGCTAAGCGGACTGCAAGCCGTCGAAAATGTTTTCGAGCCGGCAGGCGAAGCGCACCACGGGCTCGTACCGGATATCCGGGCCGCGATCAAGAACCTGCTCGATGCGCACCCGGAGTTGATTGGGGAACCTCCAATAGAGAAATCCGCTTAATTTGGAGCGGGCGACGAGAT
>JBBREM010000056.1:0-16248 GCA_038202925.1 Fimbriimonadales bacterium
CCCGATGGCGTCGCTGATCTGCAAGCACGGCGACTTCGTGCAGGACATCGCGTTCGAGGTCGACGACGTCGACTGGGCGTACAAGACCGCCGTCTCACGAGGCGCTATCCCCGCCCGCGAGCCGTTCTCGCTGCGAGATGATGAGGGCGAGGTCCGCTTTGCCAGCATCCACATCTACGGCGACACTTGGCACACCTTCCTGAACCGCGACAAGTACAAGGGCCACTGGTGGCCCGGCATGCGCGCGGAGAACGAGCCGGGCGAGCCTCTCGGGCTCATCGAGATCGATCACTGCGTTGGGAATGTTGAGCTCGGCAAGATGAACGTGTGGGTGAAGTGGTACGAGGACGTCCTCGGATTCCGCAACATGCTCTCTTTCGATGATAAGGACATTTCGACGGAGTTCACCGCCCTGATGTCGAAGGTGATGGCGAATGGCCGCGTCAAATTCCCGATCAACGAGCCGGCAGCGGGCAAGAAGAAGAGCCAGATCGACGAGTTTCTCGAGTTTTTCGGCGGCCCCGGTTGCCAACACGTGGCGATGCGCACCGACGACATTATCACCACCGTCTCACGCCTGCAGGCGCGGGGCTTGGAGTTCCTCAAGGTGCCGCAGGCCTATTACGACGCGCTGCCGGACCGGGTGGGAACGATCGACGAGGACATTGAGGAACTGGCCGAGCTAGGCATTCTGGTGGACAGGGACGACGAAGGGTATCTGCTTCAAATCTTCTCGAAGCCGGTCACCGATCGTCCAACACTGTTCTACGAGATCATCCACCGCAAGGGCGCCCAGAGCTTCGGCAAGGGCAACTTCAAAGCTCTTTTTGAAGCAATAGAGCGTGAACAGGCGGTTCGCGGCACACTTTAATTGCAACAGCCGGTAGGATGTTGGGCGTGAAACAACGAGCGGTTCTCTGCGCGGTCTTGGCCGCATTCTGTCTAACTCTCGCCGGTGCCCAGGGCAAGCGACTCACGCTGGACCAGTTCAACAGCAAGCTAAAGCAGCTCATCAGCGAGCAGCTTGTCGTGAACAACGCGCTAACAGCGCAGCTCCAGCCGGTGGCGCAGACTCGGGATAAGTTCAAGAAGGTCGCCCTGATGATCCCGATCTATCAGCACTTTGCCGATGCCAACGAGAAGATCGGGCTCAAATACGACGCCGTCCAGGCACCGACGGATGCCGAGCCGGTGCGCCGAAAGATGTCCCAGATCCTGCACAAGATCGCCGCCCTCACGCGCGGCGTCATCCCTGCCATGCGCAAGAAGGATGGCGCGATGATGACCAAGCTTGGCAATGGCATGACGGTTTACGCCGATAAGATTCCCGGCGAGATGAAGGCGGCGGCCGATCGCGCTGGCTTCGACGGGGCGAAGTTCGAGAAGGACGGCGTCCTCGTCAAGAAGCACTAGGCGGCAAGACGGACCGGATCGGGCGATTCGAGGCTGCGGACGATGGCAAGCTCGATGAGCTTGCATATCGCCTCGATCGCCTCTTCGGTCGCTCCGGGGCCGATCGGAAGCTGAAGCAGCCGCGATTGCAGGCGTGCCGCGACCGGGGCGATCGTGAGCGGCCGCTCTCCTTCGAACGGCTTGGCGGTCCCGACGTTCTCGGCGGTCAACACATCGTGCAGTCCGTCACGGCTGATACCGGTTTCGCCGGGGGATACTTCGATCACGACGGATTGGTAGTTGGCACCGGGCGATATGAGCTTGATCCCCTGCACCGCCTCCAGATACTCCGCGTATAGCTCGTAGCGTAGGCGGTTGCCTTGCACGAAACGGCCCAGCGAGCCGAGATTCGCAAGCGCCATCGCGGCGGCGGCGTCGGACATTTTCAGGTCAAGCCCCTGATCTTTCTGGGCGCGCGCGCGCCGCACAACATAGGCGAGCAGGTCGTCGTCGGTCACCGCGACGGCTGCGTCGGTGGCGTGCACCAGTTCGTCCCGGCCCAGCTCGTAGACTGTGATGCGCGCCGGCTGAACATCGCCGCCGAGACTCTGGTGGGCATAAAGAACCGCCGACTCGGCCCTTGTCTTGTGCGGGCGGCCGAATGCTTGCAGCGCAAAGAGGGTTTCCGCGTCTCCCACGCCGGACGCCGCGAAGCTGTCGGGGTGAACATCGAAGTGCTGGGAACCCACGTGCTCGGGGATACAAAAGGCGGAGTGGCCAAACGCCGGAAGCGCTACCTTCTCCACGTTGAGCGCGAAAAGTACAGCCCCGAAAGCGGCCGAGCGCGAAGAAAAGGCGATCACATTGCGCCGGCCGAGGTGCGCGCAAAGCGCCGCTTCCCACTCTTCGACAAGGGTGCCCGGCGTTTCCGACTGCAAGAACATCCGCTCAGCGAGTGAGGCAAATAGTTCGCCGTCGCCCACATGCGGGCTAAACGTGGGCAGCTTCCGGTCAAACGCCGCCGGGCCGCCGCCATGAATGGCGAGCTCGCTCGGGCTCTGCTTGACGATCGGCATTAGGCGTAAATCCCCATATCCGATTGTCGGCATGGTGGGGCAAACTTGAAGGCGAATGTACGTCGCCGCTTGCCTGGTTTTAGTAAAAACGCTTGATGCGGTCACGTTCGCATCGCAGCCAGGCGCGGTTTACGTCCCGGCCCGAGAGGCGGCGAACCTGCTTGGCTGGTCGACCTCCTACGACAGCTTGGTCGAGTTGCTGACCATCAACGGCACAACCCTCGATCCGTTGCTTCCCAAGTTTTCAGACGGCACGATACTAATTTCCTTGGCTGAGCTAAAGCGCATGGGCGCGCCCGCGTTGACCGTGCGAATCGGTGCAAAGCGAGTGAGCATCGATCTCAAAGCGCAACGGCTGAAGGCGTGGCAAGGGGCGTGCCTGGTTTACGACTGGCCGGTCAGCACCGGCCGCGAGGCTAAGCAGACCCCGAATGGCGACTTCAAAGCCGGCAAGAAGGAGCCGATGCACATTTCCACCCTCTACGGCTCGCCCATGCCGTTCAGCGTCCACATCACCGGCAACATCTTCATCCACGGCTCCGCCAGCTTCTCCAGCGCGCCCGGCTCGCACGGCTGCATCCGCCTCCCCCTCATGGAGCGCCGCAACATCGCCGAGGAATTCTACAACTGGATCGAACCGGGCACTCCGGTGCGCATCACGGGCGCCTACAAGTTTCGTTAGTTGATCTGTCATTCTGAGGCAAGCGTGCGCCGCCGAAGAACCTGACCGTAGCGGCGTGCTGTTCTTTCGACGAGGAGCGCCGCTGGCAGATCCTTCGCCGTCATCACGCTGCGCGGTTTCGGCTCAGGATGACAGCCGATCGCCGGTAATCTATGGCCCCGATGAGCAAGCTCGTTCTGATCCGCCACGGCCAGTCGCTTTGGAATCTGGAGAACCGCTTCACCGGGTGGATCGACGTTCCCTTGACGGAAGCTGGCCGCCAAGAGGCGCGCTCCGCCGCTCAAAAGATCGCCCACATCGAATTCGATGTCGCCTATACCAGCGCGCTTAGCCGCGCGCAAGAGACCCTGCGCGAGATCATGGAGACGAACGGCCTCGACCTTCCTGTCATTCGAGACCAAGCCCTTAACGAGCGCCACTACGGCGACCTTCAGGGGCTGAACAAAGAGCAGACTGCGGAGAAGTACGGCAAGGAGCAGGTCCAAATCTGGCGGCGGAGCTACGACGTCCCCCCGCCCGGCGGTGAGGCCCTCAAGCAGACCGCCGAACGAACCCTTCCCTTCTTCGAGCGCTGCATCAGAGGCGATCTGCGCCAAGGCAAAAGCGTCCTCGTCGTAGCCCACGGCAACTCGAACCGATCGATCGTGATGAAGCTCGAGAACATGACCCCCGACGAGATTCTCGCGCTAGAGCTCGGCACGGGCGTGCCGCGAGTCTATGACTTCGATGCGGATGGAAACGTCGGCGCGGTTGCAATCTTGGACTGACCGATCCACCCAGCGTTGCGCGCTAAGAAGCCGGCGGCCTTCAGCCCCAAGAACACAAGGCACGCGAAAATAAACCAATCCCCAAGTACGCTGTAGAGCGTAAATCGCCGTCCCGGCGTGATGCCGCCCACTACGATGCCTTCAAAGCCGGGTGTCCCTTCGGCAGTGATCAGACCATCGCTGTCCACAACCATCGAGAACGCCCTCGAATCGCTTCTCACTATCGGGAGCCCTAGCTCGGCGGCCCGAAAGGGGTGAACGCAGCGTGCACGGCAGCCATGAAGCCATTTGGTGAGCTCGGATCATAGGTCGGGAGCGCAATGATATCGGCTCCAACCGAACGCGTCTCGTGCATTAGTGCCTGGAAGCATGAGTCGTAGCAGATGCTGAGACCGACCCGGTATCCGCCAAACCATGGAGCCACAACGGCCGACGAACCCGGCGTGTGGTCGTTGTTTTCGCTGCCGAACAGCTTTCGCTTGAAGTACCTCTTGCTCTCGAATCCATGGGCGAAGAGTGCGCCAACGTTGTGCGAAAGAGGCTTGAACTGATCGGCGAAAGTAGCTACAAACGCCGGTTGCCCGGGGCGTGCAGAGAGAGCTAATAATTCGGTGGTGTCAGCCCCCGGAGCCATCGCGATGGCGGTGCTTTCAGGCCACACCACGAGCAAGGCGCCACGCTTCCGGGCTTCCAAATCCCAGTGCTCATAGTCTTTCAACTCGATGGACACGCTCTGCACAGCCGCAACCGGCGTCGATGGAGGATTGCTGCGCAGGGGCCAAACATTCAGCCAACTCACTATGACGGCGCTTCCAATCAGCACCACAAGCCCTTTGCGGCCGAGAAACCTAGGCGTGGGCGCTGAAACGTGAGGAACGGAAAGCAGGCCCGCGATCGCAATATTGCATCCCCACAACAGGAATGAAACGATCCAGATTCCGCCCACGCTGGCGAGTTTAAGCATCCCCGGAACGCCGTACTGCGTCAGGGCCAGATGACCGGGAAGGAAGAGAAAGAGGGCGAGTTCAGTGGCTACAGCGACTGACGCCAAGACAAACACTTGCTCGTCAGGTGGCATTTTAGACTCTGCCAGGCTGCAGCTGACCACTGCAACAACAACCCCAAAGAGCATGCAGCCGAGATACGTCCAGTTCCCGCCGGGCTGAGGTATGGCTGCCCGGTAGAAAATCGCTTGCTCGACGGCGATGGTGGTCGTCGCCATGGTGATAAACGCTCCAATCAAACCAAGGATGAGGCGGGTACGGGAAACCGCCGCAAAAACTGGAACGAAACACACCGGAGCAAGCCAAAAGTTATCCGACGGCGGGAGGGCAGCCGCGAACATTGCTCCGCTGAAAATGCTTGCCGCGAGAATCAGGATGAATCGACGCACTAATCCCTAAACGCGATACGTTAAGCCATTAGTTCGATTCGAATGCTTCGCCAAGGGTACTCGTGAGCTCTTCGGCCAGGCCGCTGACGGTGCCCTCCAGGCTCTTCAGCCCTTCCGATATCCGCTCCTTCAGCGCCTCGACATCCTCCTCTCGGATCATCTTGCGCGCGCGATCCACCAGAATCACGGAAAGGATCCCGACGGCGACCCCGAGAAAGAATGTGTGCCCAGGCTTCACGACGCCCAAGTTTTACCACAGCACGCCTGTCGGCGAACTTGCCGACAAGTTGGATAGTCCGAAATACGCTATGATCCTTCCCCTCATCTTCGCCCTCGTCACCCAGCAGCAGCGCATCCCGGACAAGATCAACGACAAGGATTTCAAGCTCGCGATCAAGGTGACGCTCGATGGCGAGAAGATCGACTTCCCCGACACCCAGCCGATGATGGTCGCCTCGCGCATCCTCGTCCCGATGCGCGGCGTGTTCGAGAAGATGGGCGCCGACCTGCACTGGGATCCCAGCGCCAAGGTCGTCACCGCCGACCGCGCCGGCCATCACCTCACCCTCCCCCTCGGCAAAAACCGGGCGGAGGTCGATGGCAAAGAGGTCGCCCTCGATCAGCCGGCAATGGCCGTACAGGGCCGGGCCATGGTGCCGCTGAGGTTCTTGGGGGAGTCGCTCGGTGTTCACGTCGATTGGCTCCCCGCGGACAGGACGGTCGCGCTCACAGTGCGCTAATCTAATCGGGTGCCCCAAGCCAAAGAAGTTCTCCAGAGAGTCTTCGGCTTTGCTTCGTATCGGGCTCCTCAGGAAGAAATCATCCAGACCGTCCTAGGCGGCAGGGACGCGTTCGTTCTCATGCCGACCGGCGGCGGCAAGTCGATTTGCTATCAAGTGCCCGCACTCGTCAAGGAAGGTGTCGCGATCGTCGTTTCCCCGCTCATCTCGCTGATGCATGACCAGGTCCAGGCGCTCCAAGCAAACGGGGTCAAGAGCGACTACCTCAACTCCTCCCTTACCGCCCGAGAATCCGCCGAAGTGCTCCTTCGGCTGAACACCGGCGAGACGAAGCTCCTCTACGTCGCCCCCGAACGAGCCATGATGCCCGAATTCCTGAGGCTCATGGAGACCTTGCAGATCAGTCTCGTCGCGATCGACGAGGCCCACTGCGTCTCGCAATGGGGCCACGATTTCCGCCCCGAATACGTACAGCTCGGCGCCCTCAGAGAGCGCTTCAAGAACATCCCCTTCATCGCCCTAACCGCCACCGCCGACCGCCAGACCCGCGACGACATACTCCTGCGGCTAAAGCTCAAGCAGCCCGAAATATTCATCGCCGGCTTCGACCGCCCAAACATCCGATATCTCATCCGCCAGAAGAACGACCCTCGAAGCCAACTGCGCGAATACGTGAGCACCCGCGAGGGCGAAGCCGGCATCGTCTACTGCCTCAGCCGCAAGCGCGTCGAGAGCGTCGCCGAGGACCTCTGCAAGCACCGCGTGAAGGCCGCCGCCTACCACGCCGGGCTGGGCAACGAAGAGCGCCGACGAGTTCAAGCCGCCTTCACCAAGGACGAGATTCAGGTCGTCGTCGCCACCGTCGCCTTCGGCATGGGGATCGACAAGCCAAACGTGCGCTTCGTCGTGCACTACGACATGCCGAAGAACGTCGAGAGCTATTATCAGGAGACCGGCCGCGCCGGTCGCGACGGCCTCCCTAGCGACGCGCTGATGCTGTACGGCCCGGGCGATGCGATTACCGTCAAGCGGCTCATCTCACAGGGAGAGAATCCGGATCAGAAGCGCATCGAGCTGACCAAGCTAGGGCACATGATCGACGTCGCCGAAGCGCTGTCCTGCCGCCGCCAGCTTCTCCTCGCGTACTTCGGAGAGCGCCTCGACCGCCCCTGCGGCAACTGCGACATCTGCCTCGATAAGCCCGAGCAATACGACGCAACGGAGTTCGCGAGACTCGCGCTCATGGCGATCTACCAAACCGGCCAGCGATACGGCGCGATGCACATCATGGACGTGCTAATGGGCAAGGCGACGCCCCGCTCGGTCGCGTCGGGCCACGATCAACTCTCGACGTTCGGAGGCGGCAAGGAACTGCCGAAGGAGCAGTGGGAGAGCATCGTTTCGCAGCTCGTCCACCTCGGCTACCTGCGCGTGGACACCGAAAACTACAATGTGCTGAAGCTGACGCCGCTCACCAAGCCGCTACTCCGCGAAGGCGCGCAGCTTCACCTCGCCAAACCGCGCCTCAAGCCTGTGCGAGAGGGGCGCAAACGAAAAGAGAAAGCCATCGGCACCGCGGATCGCGATCTGTTCGAGAGGCTGCGCATCTGGCGGCGAGACATCGCCAACCGCGAAGGCATCGCGCCGTTCATGGTCTTCGGAGACGCCACGCTCATCCAACTCGCAACCAAGCTCCCGAAGACAAGAGACGATCTCCTGCAGGTCTCCGGAGTCGGCGAGCACAAGGCCAACAAATACGGCGCGGCGCTGCTCGAAGTGATTGCTCAATCCCCCTCCCTCGGTTTCGCGGGCACTGGCTCGAGGTAGCGATTCCCCTCCCTCGGTTTCCCGGCCAAGGAGTCGAAGGAAGGGCTCGTCCGTCCGGAAACTGAGGGAGGGGGTAGGGGGTGGGAGCCCCGCCCCAGCCGGTAAACTCCCTCCAATGGCAATCCTCGTCGATAAGAACACCCGTGTGCTCGTCTGCGGTATGACCGGGCGCGAGGGTTCGTTCCACACCGAGCAGATGATCGAGTACGGCACTCAGGTCGTGGGAGGAGTCACCCCCGGCAAGGGCGGCACTCAGCACCTCGGCGTCCCCGTCTTCGATTCCGTACGAGAAGCCGTCGAGGCAACCCAGGCCGACGCCGCCATCATCTTCGTTCCCCCGCCCTTCGCCGCCGACTCCGTCGTCGAATGCGAAGCCGCCGGAATGCCCTTCGTTACGCTCATCACCGAGGGCGTGCCTGTCCAAGATTCCCTCCGCATGGTCAATCGCCTTCGCAAGAACGGGACGACTCGCCTATTAGGAGGCAACTGCGCGGGCATCATCTCGCCGGGCCAATGCAAGATGGGAATCATGCCTGGCCACATCTTCGCTCCTGGTGAGGTAGGCCTCGTCTCCAGATCCGGCACCCTGACCTACGAGATCGTCTGGGAGATGACTCGCGCCGGCATCGGCCAGACCACCTGCGTCGGCATCGGCGGCGATCCGCTCCCAGGCACCCGCTTCATCGAGGTCATGCAGATGTTCGAGGCCGACCCCGCCACGAAATCGGTCGTCCTGATCGGTGAGATCGGCGGAGCCGACGAAGAGACCGCCGCCGAGTACATCAAGACGATGACCAAGCCCGTTGTCGGTTTCATCTCGGGTCGCACCGCTCCCCCAGGCAAGCGCATGGGCCACGCCGGCGCGATCGTGTCCGGCAAGTTCGGAACCGCTCAATCGAAAGTCGACGCCCTCGAGTCAGCCGGCGTGCCGGTGGCAGATCGCACCAGCGACATCCCCGGCCTCGTCAACGCCGCCCTCGACAAGCTGAAAGTCAAAGCCTGACCGATCTCTGATCGCTGACACCCAACACCCAACGACCCAACCACCCAACGATCCCAACGACCCAACACCCCCGGGAACCGCGCCAAGTCCTAACCGCTCTAAGCCAATGGAGGAAACCTTCGGCTTCGCAAAAAAACTGCGTTCAGGAGCGGAAATGTTTCGTACACTGTAATCGTTGGGATTCGATGCAACGCAACGTCGCGGGCATCACGTCATTACATTTGGTTAACGGAGAGCGCTTCCCTCAAGCTACGGGGATTCCCCATTTTTCGCGACTGACTGCGAGCTGTGGAACCCATCTTGCTTGACAACGGTTCCGATTTCTGTTATCTTGGTCGGCGGAACCTTATGGGAGAGGCGGACCGGTTTCTTAGAAATATCTCATCATTTTGGGTCGGTTTTCCACCCTTCTGCGTAGAAGGAATTGTCCGCTCCCCATACAGAAGTTCTTCCGAGCTTGGAGGTCACATAACAATATGCCAGTAGAAAACGGGTTAATTCAGCAGCCGCGCAGGGGCCGAGCCATCACTGTCCGCACGCCGGGCCGGCACACCTACGTCGAGGCTGGGGCTAACCCGCTTCTGGATGATCCCGCCGCCGAGCCAGCCGATGACGATCTGTTGGAATTGGAGGACGACGAGTCCGAAGACGAAGCGCCAGTAGTTCACGACGATTCCGAAGAGCTTGAGATGTGGATGCGCCAAACCCGGCGCGCCCAGCTTCTCACTCCGGAGCAGGAAGTGGACCTCGCTCGCAAAGTGCAGCGTGGAGACATGTACGCCAAGAGGGTGCTCATCGAGAGCAACCTGAGGCTGGTCGTGTCCATCGCCAAGAAGTACAACGCCCGAGGCATCCCTCTCGCCGACCTGATCCAGGAAGGCAATCTGGGCCTCATCCGCGCCGTCGAGAAGTTCGACTGGCGCAAGGGCTTCCGCTTCAGCACGTATGCCACGTGGTGGATCCGCCGAGCGATCGCTCGGGCGATCATCAACCAGGGCCGCACCATCCGAATTCCGGTCTACGTCGCCGAGCTGATCAACAAGGTTGTGAAGACGGCGTCCCGCCTCCAGCAGGAGCTGCAACGAGAGGCGACCGAGGAAGAGATCAGCCGAGAGGTTGGTCTTTCCGTGGACCGAGTTCGCGAAATGATGCGCGTGGCCGTCGAGCCGATTTCTCTCGAAACTCCGGTTGGCGAGAAGGATAACTCTTCGATCGGCGACTTCGTCCAGTCGCAGAACATGCCCACGCCGGGCGATGTGACCTGGACGCTGATCCGCCGCGAAGAGATCGATGGCATCCTCGGCCGGCTCACCTCGCGAGAGCGAGATGTGGTCCGCCTTCGCTTCGGTCTCGACGATGGCCGTTCGCGAACCTTGGAAGAGGTAGGCACCGAGCTGAACGTCACCCGCGAGCGGGTGCGTCAGATCGAGCTGCGAGCCATGAAGAAGCTCCGCCACATCGGCCAAGAGCTATCGGCCTCCGGCTTCACAATCACGCCGACCCCGAACAACTAATCCCCGGGATCGCGGAAATCATTCGGCAAGCCCTGACTCAACGAGTCGGGGCTTTTTTCTGTGTGTGGCTGTTGTCATCCCGAGCGAAGCCGAGGGATCCAGCCATCATCCGCTAATATCAAAAACCCGTGAATGAAAGGAATGGAGTGAATGAAACAACCGCCGGCGCCCAACTAATCGGCCAGGAATTCCCGAGAAAACCCCAGGAAACGCGGGAATCTGCAGACTCAAAGGAGTCTGACCGATTCCCGATCCAGCGACGCGATCTAAGAATGACTGACACGATCTTGCACTTGGCTTCGTCCTCAGTGCAATCATGGAGTTTCTCACCGCGCTCTGGGTGCCGATTCTCGTTTCGTCGGCCATCGTCTTCTTTGCCAGCTTCCTGACCCACATGGTCCTCCCCGTCCACAAGGGCGACTGGAAGGGGCTGCCCAATGAGGAGGCGACGCTTCAGTCGCTCTCCGGCGCAGAGCCGGGAGGCTACATGTTCCCGTGGGGGACGATGAAGGACATGAAGGAGCCCGCCTTCATGGAGAAGATGAAGCGCGGGCCGAACGGGACCGTGGTGATCTGGCCCGGCCCCGTCAACATGGGACGGAATTTGATCCTGACGTTCCTGTCGTGCATCTTCATCGGAGTCTTCATCGCCTACGTCCTCTGGCACGGCTTCGCCGGCGAAAAGCGCGTGTACATGGAAACCTTCCGCATCGCCGGCACGGCGGCATTCATGGCGCACGGGTTAGGGCTCATCCCGCACGCGATCTGGTATCGAGGCATGAAGATGTGGGCCGTAATGTTCGACGCGATCGTCTACGCCCTACTAACCGCCGGCACCTTCGCCTGGCTCTGGCACGTCGGCTAGCCGATTTACGATTTACGATTTACGATTTACGACTCACTGATGTCGTCGCTTGGCATGCCTCGTGTAGGTTCGGTGCGCCGGCGCGGTGAGCGCTTCGATCTTTGTGTCGGGGCCGATCTCAGTCTTTGCTACTAGCTTCATATCGCTTTGCCGAATCTTGTAGACCATCCCGCCGTCGTACACGAAGATCCAACCCGCGCTCAGCATCATAACCGCCTTCCCGCCGCCCGGCTGATTCATAAAGGCGACATTGTCGTTCGGCCCGATATTCAGATTGCCGCCATGGTCGACGCTGATCTGCTTGCCGGCGGCGTCCCTGACCGTTTGATCCATCGGATGCTGCCCCATGGGCTGAGTCGGCATGCCCTGAGGAGGCATCGGCCTCGCGTGTGGCGGCATGGGACGCGTTGGCGCGTCCTTCGGCGGCTCAATCTGAGCGAGCGAAAACGAGCAGGCCATGGCCGCTCCAACTAGTCCTGCAAATCGCATCTTCATCGCAAGCATTGTATGCCTGTCGACGGCTTTGCGTCTACTAGCTCGCGCACCGATTCCGTCGCTGCGCGACGTAGGCTCGCCAATCCCAGTTCGCCGGGTCGTCGCAGCACCGAACCGGAAGAGCGGCTTGAACCCGCGCCGCTACCTCGCGAAGCAGCTCGGCAACGCATGGATCAGCGAGGAGTTCGGGAAGGGGTTTGGCTCTATTGCACTGCGAGCACACGGCTCGCAAATTCAGCGGGCGATTTCACCCGCTTCCGGTGTGGTCGATCTCCGTCGCCGGAGCGCCGCACGCCTGGCATACGCCGCCATCGCGCTCGATCACCTTGGCAATGACCCGCGCGGGCACCATGTTCTGCCGCCGCGGATAACCGCCGCCCAGAAGAAAGACAAGCGCCTGCCCGGATCCGAACTGCCGCTCGATCTCGAAAATGGACCCGTCGGCAACGTGGCTGCGGAATTGCCGAACAAAGGCTGCCATAAGCCTGCACTGATCGCTGCAATAAGGACTTCGCTCGGAGATCGCTCGCCCCCCACAATTGGGACACGTTGCAGGATCGATGGCGGATGGCGAGAGTGGCTTCGCCGGCACCAGGACCGCCCGCAATACCGCTCGAGTCTGCTCATCGGGATCGTCGCTCGCTCCAATATCCGGCAGATCAGCCATCAATCGGCTATGAATCTCCACGAGTTGCAGCTTATCCGGCTACGGGAGCTCAGCGTGGTTATGCGCAGCCCCGTTGGACTTCAGCTTCTGCGCATATCGCTCACCGCCCGCCACGCGGAAATGTTGATTCGAGACGAACCACATCTCGTTCCGGTCGTTGCAGAGAATGAAATAGGCCTCCGACGTCTCGGACGGGCAGTGCAGGCCGAGCACTTTGTACCTCGTGCCAATCGAAAAGCCACTAGCTAGTGGCATCGGACGCGGGGCGTTGGGCCGTTCCGATTGCTCGACCACAACCCAGATTTCTTCTAACAGGGAAACGCTCATCTGAAACTAAGACTCCGACAGGTTCCCATCCGGGGGAATCGGTAATTTCTTAAGGCTCCGCGCGACATGCACCAGGTTGCTGCCGAGAGACTCGACCAGCGTCTTCACGTATGGATCGTCGAGCGCCACGTCGATGAAGTCTTTCCTGCCGCCGGCCGGCCCGACCCAGTACGCCTCGGCATTTGGCGGGATGGTCGCGCCGAGTTGCATCAAGTTGTAGAGAATGCTCGCGCCAACGTGCTGCACTCCATCCTCATTGCCGAGAACGCAAACCCCGGCGACCTTGTTGTAGAGAGGCAGCTGGCCCTCGGCATTCTGCTCGGTGAACATCGCATCGAATCGCTCCAGAATCATCTGGCACACAGAACCGCGCTGGCCGAGCCAGATCGGGGTGCCTATCACGATGATGTCGGAATCCATCACCTTTTTCCGGATCGCGGGCCATCCGTCGCCGGAACCCAGGTCGCTCTTTGTGCCCGTCTTGATTCCACGATCGGAGGCGTGGATCACCTCGCACTTGACGCCGCGACGCTCGAGATGCGCAATGAGCTTGTCGAGCATCGCCTGCGTGCTCGATTTCTCCCCGGACGGTTTGAGGGAGCAATTGAGGAGGATCGCGTGCATACGGTCGTTTGACGACGATGCGCAGGCCATGATCCAGCAATACTAGGGCCGTGAAACCGCAGAAGACCCGCATCAGCAGCTACGCGCTGATCATTCAAGATCGGCGCATCCTGCTATGCCGGATTTCACCAGAGATTCCTCGCGCCGCCGGAAGATGGACGTTGCCGGGCGGTGGCATCGATTTCGGGGAAGCGCCGGAATACGCGGCGGTCCGTGAAGTGCGCGAGGAAACGGGTCTGGATGTGCGCATCAAGAACGTCGCCACCGTCGACTCTGAATTTTTCACTTCAGACGAGAGTGATATGCACATGGTGCGAATTATTTATCACGCCGTGCTGACGGGCGGAACGCTCCGCCACGAGACCGAGGGGAGCACCGACCGGGCGCAGTGGTTCACCCGCGAAGAAGCGGAAAGGCAGCCTCTCGTAGAAGTTGCGCGCCTTGGCGTGCGCCTCGCGTTTGCCACAGAGCGTCTGGAAACCCCTTAGCCCGCTACGGCCGATCTTCGCAGTCAGGAACGATGGGCCACGTGGAACAGCCAACCCCGCATCACAGCCTTACGAAGGGGGAACGGGGAGGGCCAGCAATCGTCGCATTGCAACAAAGGAGAGCAAGTTATGACCAACGATCAGAACAACACGGAGGCGATGAACTACATCAAATCCCTTAAGGACTCAGTGAAACGCCGCTATGCGGTAACTTATCTGCAATGGATCCTTGATGGCAGATCAGGATCGATGCCGGCTCGGGGTACGTTATCTCCGACACTCGCGCGCGCAGTCGGCATCAACCTTGACGCCTTGAGCTAACAGATGGCCACGCGTGAACTTTCACCCCGGGAGGAGCAGATCGTGGAGCTGTGCGTCGAGGGTCTTACCAACGATGCGATCGCCGACCGCTTGGGGTTAAGCGTCGGCACCGTCAATACCTATTGGCTCCGCATCAAGCTCAAGGTGGGCGGATCTGGACGCACCGACACCGTCGTCAAGATCATCAAGGAGCGAGCCGAGAAAGCGCTGCGCGATGCGAATGTCGAACGGAAGGGCCTCTCTGACATCGTCGCGGAAAAGGAGGCGTCCGTCTTGGAACTGCGAGCCGCGCTCGCGTTGCTTCATCTGGCGATGGATCAGATCAAGTCGACCGTTTGGGCTACCGATAAGGATCTCTCGCTCCACATCATCGCCAACGGCGAGTTCCCTTCGACCCACTGCGGAGTCAGGTGGGAGGTCGGCAAGACGGTTTACGACATCTTCAAGTCCAAGGATCCCGCCAATCCGGCGGTGGCCGCCCATCTCGGAGCTTTAGCCGGGACGGGCAGCGAACTGCGGCTCGGAGGCGAGTTCGTGAACATGTTCCTGCGCGTCAGCCCCCTGCACGACGAGGCGGGCGAGATCATGGGATGCATCAGCATCCTGAACAGCGTTGGTTCTTGACGCTTGCGGTTCATTCCAAACATGAAATGACCTGCCGAGCGAATGCTCCTCGTTTGGGTCTTCGCGCTAGACGCCCACGTTTTTCAGTGTTTGAGCTGTGCGGGTGCCGCTGAGCCACGCATCTCGCGCTTCTTTGACCAGAAGCGGTGTCAGGAGCACAGCACCCACCGAGTCGATCCACCACCAACGCAAGAGGGCGTTCGCCACGAGGCCCACCAGGACCGCCCAAGACATCAGCCCGCACACCAACGTTCCGACACCATCAGCGTGGAGGGCGGGGCTGCCGATTTCTTTGGCTAAGTGCGTTTTCGATCGCGCGAGAAAGGGCATCCATACAGCGGCGATCAAAGAGATGCCGATCCCAACGTAGGAATCGCTCGGCGCAGAATGCTCTTCGAACTTATAGATCGCCATGCCCAGCACGTAGGCGGCCGTAAGCAGCAGCAATACACCTACAAGCTTCGCTGTGCGGCGCTCCAGGTTATGAATGTGCTTGGGGTCGTCGCCATGGATCTCAAGCTGCAACCGGCGATATAGCGCGCAGGCTGAAAACATATCGATGGCGCTGCCCGCGCCGACCGCCAACAACAACGCGCTTCCGGCAAGAATGCCCGTCGTAATGGTGCCGAGTGCCATCGCCAGCATCCAGCCGATGGTAACGGCTTCGAGCTGCCTGCCACGAACCAAAAGAGCGATCCGATGCGAATCCACTTCTTATTGTGGCTACCTACCTGCCTTAGGCGCTAAGGGACTGAGACCACGTATGCGGGATGATTTCAATGACACCCGTGACCACCGAGCCATCAGACTCCATGGCCATAAAGCGAAGCTCGGTGAATCCAAGCTTGGGAAGAATGGTGTAGCTGCCCGGCCTCTCCCCCCGCACACCCACCGTCCATGCCCTTACCAGGTCGCGAACTAGAATTTGAATATCTAGGCCACCGGGTTCTTGCAGCCAAGAGATCGCGATCTGCTCGCGCCACGGACCGGCGGCGTTGACCTTGATGACGACTCCGCTCCCGATATTTGTGAGGGCAACGGTCCAGCGCTCGATCCATTCGCGTTGCACTTGTACGGTCGAGGGCAGGTGGAGACCCACTGCTTTTTCGACGCCTTGATCCCATCGGTTCCGTGTCTCGGCAATACTCATATGAAAGGGTCGGAGCCTCCGAGGAGGCTCCCTGGTGTATTTTGGCCATTGGGCCCCATTTTTCATTGGAACATCTATGTCCCCTCTTTAGGGGATATGTCCCCTATTTAGGGGAATTTGCGCGAAGTGAAACAAATTAGCAACACTTCCTGGCCCGACAGGTGCATCCTAGGGGCATGAAAGCACACTTTGAGAACCTAGGACTAACGAAACGCGAGCAGGACATCCTCCTGCTCGCGCACGAAGGGCTCACGGATAAGGAGATTGCAGCCAAGCTGGGTGTGAGCCATGAG
>JBBREM010000057.1:0-16137 GCA_038202925.1 Fimbriimonadales bacterium
GTCAAGCCTGAGGGAGGCGAGCCGCGCGACCTTACCGGCCACCAAGACTTCGACATGGCCGTTGCGACCCTGAGCGACACCAAGGAATCAGGCTTTGGCGCGATCATCGAGTGGGCGCCGGACAGCAAGGGCCTGTACACCCAGATCGGGTGGCACGGGGAATCGCAGCTCGGCTATATCCCCCTGAAAGAAGGCGGGACGCACATGCTGACGGAGGGCCATCACAGCATCACTGTCGGCAACGTCTCGCAGAGCGGACGCCGAGTCGCCGCGTGCTGGGGACACGCGACCCGGCTTCACGAAGTGGCGGTCATCGAGCAAGAGCTCGGCACGGGCAGACCCGTGCCGAAGGTGCTTACCAACTTCAACGGGGCTTTTCACGACGAGATCAAGCTCAGCGAGCCGGCGGAAATCTGGCTTGACTCGACGGATAATTCGAAGCTGCATGGCTGGGTAATGAAGCCGATCGGCTACAAGGAGCCGAAGCGTTATCCGGCGGTTCTTGAGATTCACGGTGGCCCGCATACGCAGTACGGCTGGGCGTTCTTTCATGAGATGCAGCTCTTGGCGGCGGAAGGCTACGTCGTTGTGTTCACCAACCCGCGAGGCTCGAAGGGATATGGCGAGGATTACTGCGCGGCGATCCGGGGCGATTGGGGCAACAAGGATTGGCAGGACGTCGAGACGGTGACCCGGTGGATGCAGCACCAATCCTTCATCAATTCGGGGCAGTTGGGGGTGATGGGCGGCTCGTATGGCGGCTATATGACCAACTGGGTGATCGGCCACACCAATGAATTCAAGGCGGCGATCACCGATCGCTGCGTCTCGAACATGGTGTCGATGGCGGGCAACAGCGACTTTCCCTTCAACAAAGACGGCTACTTCAAAGGCGTCGCCTGGGGCGATATCGACCAGATCAAACCGCTCTGGCAGCAATCGCCGATCGCATTCTTCGAGAGCGTGAAGACGCCGACACTGATTATCCACAGCGAGGGCGACTTGCGCTGCAATATCGAGCAGAGCGAACAGGTCTTCACCGCGCTGCAGCAGCAGGGGATCGAGTCGCGGCTCGTGCGATACCCGTCCAGCACGTCCCACGGCATGTCGCGAGGCGGCCCACCCGATCTGCGCCTGCACCGGCTAGGCGAGATCACGAAGTGGTGGGAGAAGTTTCTGAAGTAGCCCCGGCATGCCCGGACGTCCGCGGTGCGAACTTCGGAGTGCTGGCGCGAAGCTTCAGCCTTTTAGGCGGCAAGGAGAGAGAAGAGACGAAAGAGGGAAAGACCAGAGACGTGAGAGGTGATCGGAGTTGTCCCATGTCCTGTTCGTCTCCCTAGCCGTTCACCGTCATCCTGAGCGAGACGGCTGCCCAGCGGGCGAGTCGAAGGACCGCCGCAACAGGTGCCTGCTCGGCGATCCTTCGGCTGCGAGCACTCGCACGCTCGCCTCTTCGCTCGGATGACGCTCTGCAAGCGAATCAAGCTCCTTCAAAGCGCGCCCAGCCCCTTAAAGCGCCGGGCTGGGGCTATGCCCGAGCGAGGACAGGAATGTCTCCGCCACGGCGCGCCGGAGCGCGAATGATTCCGGGGCTAGCGCGAATGACTGGCGCCCAAGCGCGAATGACTAGCGCCAAAGCGCGGTGTCTCTCCACGAGGCGAAGCCGCCTTCGGAGTCCGGAGCAAAGATGCGGCCTTAAGGTTGGAGCTGCGCTTTAGCACTCCGAAGGTTCGAAGGGCTATGCTTCAAAAATGGGCGATTTGCTTCACCGATGGGAAGACGTTCCGCTCGACAATCCGATTCCCCTCCTGCATCGCAAGCGGGTGACCGGCGAGAAGATCCTCGTCGCGAACGTGTTTCTTACCAAAGGCTGCCGCGTCGATCTGCATCACCACGAAAGTGAGCAGATCGCATACGTCATCAGCGGGCATGTCAGGTGGGGAATTGGCGCGCCGGGCACGCCGGACCGGCGCGAGTTCGAGTCGCGGGGCGGGGAAGTCTTGGTGCTCCCCTCGAATCTGCCCCACGAGGTCGAGGCGCTGGAGGACACGAACATTCTGGACATGCTCTCGCCGCCAGGACCGATGGGAGTCGACGCGCACACGGACTGAACAAGATTGGAGGATTAGGAAGAAAGGCGGCTTCTCCTTCAATCCTTCAAATCTCGACTCTCCAGTCCTGGCGCAGGCTGGACAGCCGGTACACTCGTTGAACCTGCCGAGGGTTGGCAGCGTACTTCGAGATATGAAAACAAACGGCAGCCCGAGAGGCGCGCAGAAGACATGGCGAGAGAAAGTCGGACTCGCTGAGATGCTCAAGGGCGGCGTCATCATGGACGTCGTCGACGTCGATCAAGCGAAGATCGCCGAGGATGCCGGCGCGGTCGCGGTCATGGCGCTGGAGCGCGTTCCCGCCGACATTCGCCGCGACGGTGGAGTCGCTCGGATGAGCGATCCCGAGATGATCCTCGGCATCAAAGAGGCGGTCTCCATTCCGGTGATGGCCAAGTGCCGCATCGGACATTTCGTTGAAGCCGAGATTCTCGAGGCGCTCGAAGTCGACTTCATCGACGAGAGCGAGGTTCTGACTCCGGCCGACGAGGAGAATCACGTCGATAAGACTTCGTTCACCGTTCCGTTCGTCTGCGGCTGCCGAAATCTCGGCGAAGCGCTAAGGCGTTGCGCGGAAGGCGCGGCAATGATCCGAACAAAGGGCGAGGCGGGCACCGGCGACGTCGTCGAAGCGGTTCGCCACATGCGAACGCTGATGTCGCAAATGCGCAAGGTTCAGGGTGCCCGCGAGGACGAGCTTTACGTCTTGGCGAAGGAGCTGCAAGCCCCGCTGGAGCTTGTTCGCGGCGTGCACGAGACCGGCAAACTGCCGGTGCCGAATTTCTCCGCTGGAGGCATCGCCACCCCCGCTGATGCGGCGCTGATGATGAAGCTGGGCGCGGAGACGGTGTTCGTCGGTTCGGGCATCTTCAAGTCAGGAAACCCCGCAAAGCGCGCGAAAGCGATGGTCGAGGCCGTGCTGTTCTACAAGGAGCCAAAGCGGCTTGCGGAGATCAGCAAGAACCTTGGAGAGCCGATGGTGGGCATCAGCGTCAGCTCGCTGGCCGAGAGCGAACTGCTCGCCGTCCGCGGCTGGTAGCGTCTACTTTCGGCCAAGCACTAGATCGACGGCCTTCTGCAGTTCCTTGTCAGGGATCGGGCGATTGCCGTCGCGATCGAGCACTCGCGTGACCGGGAGGATCTTGTTGAATCCGCCGGTCGCCGAGTCGAGATCGGCTGCTATGTCGAGCATCTCCAAACCGTCCGCCAGCACATCATTGAGTCCTCGGGTTTCAAAATGGCCCTTCGTGCGGGCGATGTATTCGAACACGCCGCGAATCCTTTCCGAGCCGCTTCCCGCGCAGGCGTAGGAGCCGTTCTGAAAGCGCGCGCCAGCGCCGTCGAAAAAGTAAACGCCGAAGGTCTCCGTTTTCCTGTCGTAAGCGGCGACGATGGGAAGAAACAGGCCGATGCCCTGCGCGGCCATCGGCGCATTTCCCGCGAGGGAGCGAGAAATTTCGGTCAGCTTGCCCTCGAGGGACATCTCAACCAAAACTGTGCGACGGTAATACTTGAACGAGTGCTTGAGGAACCGGCAAACCTCGACCGAACGGGCGAACGCTCCGCTGATGGCGACGACGGTATGATCGTCCAGCGCCAGCACCTTCTCCGCCTGGTCGTACATGATCAGATTGCCGGCGGTGGCGCGGCGGTCGGCGAGAGTCAAGACACCCTTGTTGTAGCGCAGCGAGATCACGGTGGTGCCATGCATCTCCGCCGGGTGGGCGCCGATCGGGCCCTCCGGAGGCGCCACCAAATCGCGCAGAGTGCGAGCGGGCGTCACGATCATTCGCCGGATCGCTGGCGGTAGCGCTTCGCCTGGTCCGGGTCGACTTTCTTCATCCGGCGGAGCAGCTCGTTGCCGCCGCCCGGCTTGCTGATCTCCGGCTTGGTGGGTCCGCTCTCATCGCCCAGCTTCTTCGCCGGTCCAGGGCTCATCGGCTTCGTCAGCCGGTCTCCGTCACTTAGTTTGATTTTCATGTCGCGATGTCTCTCAGCGCTGATACAAATTGTCCTACGTCCACACTATCCCTCAGTTGCTGCGGATACTCGGCGGTGGGGGAGAGCTCGACCTCCTCAAATTTACCGGCGATCTCAAAAGTCAGCGAACTCCAGCTGACGCCGCGCAGGTGCTCTTTGAACTTCGTGACGGCGAGGCCGCGAGCGAATGCGCGGGTGCTCTCGCGCACCTCGGTAAGGCGAGGGACCAGCTCTTTCTCGGGCGGGTTCGGCTCGACCGTGCCCATTTCTTCGAGCGCGGCATGAAGGCTTTCAGAGCGATCGACGTTGTGGTATTCGAGATCGAACGCTTGCAGTTGGGGATCGCCCCACTTGACCCCTTCTTCATCCATGAATTGCTCGAGCATGCACCGCTTCGCCGCCCAATCGATCTGGGACCGGAAGTGCGCCGGGTCGTTCTGAAGCGATTCGAGCATCAGCCGCGAGTTCTCGATCGTCCAGCACGAGTCGTCGTCCATATCCAGCGTCTGCTCCGCGGCGGCGAAGTATGACTCGAGGATTTCCCGCGCCGTGGTCCAGTTCCTGCCCTCCAGAGGCACTTTGAAGTCGGGACCTGAGTCACGGCTCAGGCTTTGGAACGTCTTCACCGGATCGGCGATCTTCCAGCTTGGCGCGCTGCCTTCCTCAGCCAGGTGGCAGGCCAGCTTCACGAGGCCGACTTTGCGCGCGGTGCAGATCGGAATCATGTTCGCGTCGCCGGAGATGACGTGGAGCCGGAGCCATTCGCGCGGGTCGGCGTGCGGCTCGTCGCGGGTGTTGAAGATGGGCCGGCGGAAGAGCGTCTCGGTATTCACCGGCTCGGCGAAGAAGTCGGCTCTTTGGCTGAGCTGATAGTCGCACTTCGCTCCCGCCTCGCTCCCCACTTTGCCCGCTCCCGTCAGCACCTGCCGCACGATCAGCATCGGCAGCAGGGCTTTGTAGAGAGCGTCAAATCCAATGCGGCGAGGTACGAGATAGTTCTCGTGGGTGCCATACGACGCTCCGTGAAAGTCGGTGTTGTTCTTGTACACCTTCACACCCGCGCCAAGCGCCTTCGCCGCGCGGAGTACGACGAGTTCTCCGGCGCAGTCGTGAAGCGCGAGCTCGTTCAGTCCCCAGCACTCGGGCGTGCTGTACTCGGGGTGCCCGTGGTCGTTATAGAATCGGGCGCCATTGGGCAGCACCCGATCGGACCGAACCTCATGGTCCTTGCCACGCGCACGGCCGGCGTCGAACTTTGCGTCTTCAGGGTCATAGGCAAGGCGCTCGACTTTGAATCCGCGTAAGTCAGCGCGAGGCGACTCGTAGCGGTAATCCCAACCAGAAAAGCACTCGCCCGGGTAACCCCGGACGAGTGCCATGGCATCATCGATTTGTTCTTCGGCTCCCCGCCCTTCAAGATAGAGTCCGTACTCCGTCTCGATGCCGGCGAGGATCCGATGCTTCACTTTCTGAATACGACAAACCGGCCCGATGTCGAGAACGAACCCGGCGCGCCGGACAGCGTGAACCGGCCCCCGCGGACGGAGCCGAACGCGAGCTGATTGGACAAGACTGCCCCGTTTGTCCCCGTGAACTGATTCACGGTGCCAGTGATGGAACCGGAAAGCGGGACGATTCCCAGGTTTTCGATCGGGTCGGCGATGATCGTTCCGGCACCGAGATCGATGGTGCCGTAGTAAACGTTCGACACGCCGCCACCGCTGTAATTGAACAGCAGCACCTGCATCGTGCCTTCGTCGTCCGTGTACGTTCCTGGGAAGGCTAGTATCTCGAAGTTCTGCGGATTGGTGCCAAGGCTGCCAAACCGAGCTGAGAACAATCGATAGCCGCCAACGAGCGCCGTAAGGCGAGCATTGGGGTTCGCGAGGGGCCGGGGGTCCGGCTGGATCATGGTGTACGTACCTGGAAATATCTGAGGCGATCCGCCTGGATCGACGCGCGTCCGCTCGCCGATGTGCTTGCCCTCAAGGTAGGTCGTGTTGTTCTCGGTGAAGATGAAGTACGGCTTCGGATCGGTGGTCGCCTGATCCTGCGGTCCATCGCTGTGCACGGAGACGGCGAAGTTGTCGCCGCTTACGTAGAGCTGGCCTGCTTCACCGCTGGCGTCAGGCAGCTGGGGCCGATGGCCGTTGTTGGCGCTGCCTGAAAGATCGAACATCAGGTAGTCGCTCAAGAACCCGTTCATTCCGGTGTGGCCGTGGCTGGTGCTGTAGTTCTGGTTTTGGAACTCCGTCGAATCAAATGTTGAGCTCTGATTGGTGAGCGTGAACATCGAATCATTCAGCCGGACGGTTACGCTTGTCATGCGCCCAGGGAAGAGCCGGTAGAAAGCATCAAAGTCTTGCAAGACGCCGGAGCTGTCGGGCGGGAAGTCGTTGCTCGTCCCGTCGGCGTTTTCCTGACCCGTATGATCGATGTTGAGCCGGTATTGAGTGAACGTGCGGACCAGATCCGGGAATGTACTCACCGGAACGGTGAGATAGAGCTGGTTCGACGTGTACGCCGTCAGGTCTAGGCGGACGTCGCGCTCAAGCTGGCTCGCTACCGTACCGAAGACGTCATGCTGCGAGTCGTTTCTGATCACCGCGAGCAGATCGCCTTCGGCTCGGCCCTGGCCCGTAAGGTAGACGCTCTGCAGGATGCCGTCGCCGCCTGGCAACGTGATAAACGCCGTCGAGTCATTCGGGTTGCTCGGAGTCGGAGGCGTTGGGCCACCGCCACCGCCACCGCCGCTACAACCGGCGATCACCACTATTCCAACGGCCAACGCTAAAGACCACTTACTCAAAATCAAATTACTCCTGGAAGATTCCACTCCGCGGTTAGCTCGCGTAAGTATAGCAACTCTCGCCTATGCGTGGACGAGTTGTCTGTTGCGAAAAGTTGGACAAGACTCTGGCATTGCTCTCAGGACCGCAAACCCTACTTTACGCGTAGACGAATCGACACCGGGTTGCCTACGCCGCTTCGTCGCGCAGCGTTCGCCTCTTAGCTTAGAATTGCTCGGGGGTAATCTCAGCGGACATCATGAGACGGGAAGACCTGCTCGACCTGAACGATGTACTCCAGCATCCGGGCCGAAAGGTAGCCGTCGATATCTCGACCGAGCTGCCGGACGAGGCTGACCTCGACCTAACGACCGCTCTAGAGGGTTATCTGGAGGCCGTCAGCACCGGAAACATCCTCCTCATCACCGGAGAGTTCCGAGCCAAGGCCGTGTTTGAATGCGCTCGCTGCATGGGACCATTGGAGACGGACGTTGTGTTTCAGGTGGACGAGCAGTTTGCCGTCCAAGGCACCCCGTCGAGCTTTGGCCAGCAGGATTTTGCCAAAATTGCGGCGGATGAGCCCTATGAGCTCTTTGAGGACAACCATTTGATCGTGGAGGCATTGCTGCGTCAAGCGCTGCTGCTCGCGATGCCGCTGCAGCCGCTTTGCGAATTCGGCTGGGATGGGCCGTGTCCGGTCGCGGCGGCCCGCGAGGTTGCGGCGCGCTCGGATAATGCCGAGCATGTGAATTTGACTAACCTCTCTCAATTCCTGAAGCCAGAGGATAGCGAAACTTGAGCATCGCTCTGGACGCGATGGGCGGGGATTATGCCCCCGACGAGATCGTGCGGGGCGCACTCGAAGCCGCGCCATTGCTGCATAAGAAGTTGCTTTTGGTTGGCGATCTGGATCGCATTCGCCCGTTGCTTGGCGGACCGGTGCCCCCCCATGTGGAGTTGGTGCATGCCACGCAGTCGGTCGGGATGGAGGAGAAGCCGCTCGAGGCCTACCGCAAGAAGAAAGACTCCTCGATGATCGTCGGCGCGCAGCTAGTAAAGGATGGCCGCGCAGCGGCGTTTGTATCCGCCGGCAATACGGGCGCAGCTTCGGCCACTTGCCTTCTGCTGTGGCGTCAGGTCGAGAAGGTCCATCGCCCGGCGATCGCGTCTCAAATACCGAACAAGCACGGCGACTTCCTCCTGCTCGACGCCGGCGCTTCTCCGGACGTCGACCCCGAACACCTGGTCGAATTCGCGATCATGGGCCGGGCCTACGCCGAAAAGGTCATGGGCCGCAAGAATCCGACGGTGCATCTGCTCAACATCGGTGAAGAGGAAGGCAAGGGCAATGCGTTTGCCAAGCAGACGTACAAGCTGCTTCAGCACCATGCATGGTTCAGCGGCAACATTGAAGGCAAGGACATGTACTTCAGGCCCGTCGACGTCGTGGTGTGCGACGCCTTCGTCGGGAATGTCGTGCTCAAGACGTGCGAAGGCGTTGCCGAACTGATCATCTCATTGATCAAAGAGCAAGTTCCAACAAACCCGGTGCTCAAGCTGGCCTACGCGCCGCTCAAGTCGATCATGGCCCCGCTTCGCAAGCGCATGGACTACGCCGAAGTAGGCGGCTCGCCGCTCCTGGGGCTGAATGGCCTCTGCACGATCTGCCACGGGCGCAGCAACGCGAAGGCGATCAAAAATGCACTGCTCATGACGCAGAAGGCGATCGACAATCGGCTCGTGGAGACGATCCGAGATAGCGCGTTGCGCGAGCTGTAGGCTGGGATTTCAACGCAGAGGCGCAGAGACGCAGAGTTGCTTTAGAATAGGTCTGTGAAGACGGCGGTTCCCCACGAACTGAATTTGCTTTCAGGCAAGGTTGTCGATGCTGCAATTCAAGTTCATCAAGCGCTTGGTCCGGGATTACTGGAAGGAGTCTACGAAGCCTGCCTGAAGGCAGAACTGGGTCACGCCGGCTTAAACGTGGCAGCGCAAACTCCGGTGCCAAATCTGTATCGAGACGTATTGCTTGAGACGGGCTTGCGACTCGACCTTCTTGTAGAAGATGTTCTTGTCGTTGGACTGAAGGCCCTGGAGACCATTTTGCCGGTTCATCCGGCGCAGCTGCTGTCATACATGCGCCTAGCGAATAAGCCCCCTGGACTCCTCATCAATTTCAATGTGCCCCAAATTCGAGACGGCATCACTCGCATCGTAAACTCTCGCGCTCTTCCATGCACCATCTCTGCGCCTCCGCGCCTCTGCGTTGAGAAAGGCTCGTGAGCGGCTTGCTCGCTGGAGGAAATTTCATTGTCGACTACGTCAAGCAGATCGACGTATTCCCAGCTGAGCAGACGTTGGCGAATATTAGCGGAGAAACCACCGGCACGGGTGGGTCGCCGTACAACATCCTTCTCGACCTCGCCAAGCTCGGCGCGGACTTCACCCTGCAAGCCATCGGCAGAGTCGGAAGCGACGAGCCGGGGCGGCTCATTTTGGAAGATTGCCGGGCCCACGGCATCGACGCGTCTCGCGTCCAAGTGATGTCCGATCAGCCAACGTCTTACACGCTCGTGATGTCCGTGAAAGCCACCGGGCGGCGCACGTTCTTTCATCAGCGCGGAGCCAATGCCTTCCTAACCGCCGATGACTTTGATTTCACGACCCCGACCGCGCGGCACTTCCATCTCGGCTATCTGCTCTTGCTCGATGGCTTAGATACCCAAGACGCTGAGTTCGGAACGGCCGCCGCGCGGGTGCTGGCTATGGCAAAGCAAGCCGGGATGACGACCTCCATCGACCTCGTCAGCGAGGACAGCGGCC
This sequence comes from Fimbriimonadales bacterium, assembly GCA_038202925.1. GTDB lineage: Bacteria > Armatimonadota > Fimbriimonadia > Fimbriimonadales > Fimbriimonadaceae > JAEVZK01. The sequence continues at coordinate 9,704 of JBBREM010000057.1, forward strand.
GCTTCAGCCGCATCGTGCCTCCGGCGCTGAGGCATTGTGACATCATCTTCATGAACGAGTTCGAAGCGTCGCGCGCCAGCGGCATCCCATTGGTGCAAGACGGGGAGCTAGTGCCCGGCCGCGTCGCTCGAATTCGGGAGACGCTCGAAACTCCTGGCTTGCTTGTGCTGCATTGGGCGGAGGGCGCGGCGGCTTGTCAGGTCGATGGCTCGGTCGCTTGGCAGGGAAGTGTTCAGATGCCGCCTGAGGCGATTGCTTCTGTCGTTGGCGCGGGAGACGCCTTCGCAGCGGGGTTTTTGTTGGGGCACTTGCGGGGGGAGAACACCCAGGAGTCCTTGCGGCTTGGCGTCTGTTGCGCGGCGTCTTGCGTCATGGGGCCGAGCTGCACCGATGGCGTGCTCAGCGAAACGGAATGCAACGCGCTCGGTGAGCGGTACGGCTACCGCGTTATGCCGTAAGAAAGCCGACGTCGCACTTGGCGGTGGCCCGATCGTTTCCGGAGAAGAGGATGACTTGGCTATTTTCGACGGCAATGCTATCGACCGCTCCGAACCCCGCTGGAGTCGCGGCGACTCCCATCACATACCGAACGTCCAGGGGGTGATCTTGAGAGAGCAGCTTGGAAGTCTCGAAGCCAGCAGCTTGAACTGGGTTCGGCTCGACCGATTCGGCAAGCCCGCAATGGAAGTAGGCTGTCACGTCCTCGACGCCCAGCACGCCCCGGTGGCGGCCGTTCCAGGGCGGGTAGTGCCGCCCGCCGTTTGAATGCCAGAGGACCGTGCTTGCGAGCACCTTTGGATCGCGAATGGCGAAGTAGACGAATCCCTCCTCAGGAAACGTCACCGCTGTCCATGCCATGTCCAAAGAGGGGTCGGCACAGACCATGACCAGGTCTTCAAAGCCTTCGCGGGCGGGGTAGCGGGTGAGGTCGGCAAGGCCGCCATCGATTGCGGGCACCTCGCCGAGGCTATAGAAGCGCGCGCCGGGCTTAAGCCACGAATACCCGCCCTGGCTCGGGTGCTCAAATTGGCCGGGGAAGACTTGGCCGTACGCGATCGAGCTCACTGAGACGAGCCCCGGCGAGTTGAATTTCAGCATCGCATGATGGCCGAAGCACATCGGCCCATCCATTTCCACCGTGTGTCGGGAGTAGACCGCCGAGTGGCCTTCGCGAAGCGCGATTTCCTTCCGCACCTTGCCGGGTCTCGTTTGGGTCTGCAGGGAACTAAGGATCAACGCGCCATTGACTGCCAATGCCCAATCCACGTTCGCAGTGTCGCCGTGGACCGGGTGCTGCTCCCCGTTGTACGGAGTCGAATTCCCCCCAAACGGCAGGCAAAAGAAATCGCCGCGCAGCACCCGGATGATCGGCGGATTCTCGGGTCCGATCGACTCGTCATGCCACGGCGCAACCGAAAACGGCTCGATCCACCGATCTCCCAGCCTAAAGCGAACCGGGCCGAGATGGCCGCCGGTCTGAGTGACCCGAGCCTCAGCCGAATCCGTCGCGATATGCTCGCAGACCTGTCCAAGATGGCGCTCCATGGCGAGATGATAGCTGCCCCAGGACTGTAAACTCGGAGCGTCGTGATAAAAGAGCCCAACCTCCTCCCCAACCTCTGGGACACCGCCAAAGGCGCGTCCATGGATCCGGCGGATCAGCTTGTTTACGCCTCCAATCTGCTGGGCTCCGATCCGCGCATCACGAACTTCGGCGGCGGCAATACCAGCGTGAAGGCGACGGAGATCGATCCCCTGACCGGGGAGAAGGTCGAGGTCCTTTGGGTCAAGGGTTCCGGCGGCGATCTTGGAACGGCCAAGCGCGGCGGCTTTGCCTCTCTTTATCTCGACAAGGTGTTGGGCTTGGAAGCTCGGTACGATCACGCCCGACGGGGTTCCGCTAGTGGTGAGCCGCTGAGCGAAGACGAAATCGTGCCGCTGTACGCGCATTGCGTCTTCAATCTCAATCCCGCCGCTCCGTCGATCGACACGCCGCTTCATGCCTTCGCCCCTCACCGAGCCGTTTCCCACATGCACAGCGATGCGGTGATCGCGATCGCCGCCAGTGAAGACGCCGTGGGTCTGACGCAGGAAATTTGGGGAGGCGAAATGGGCTACCTTCCCTGGAAACGCCCCGGCTTCGAGTTGGGCCTCATGCTTCGCGATCTTATCGAGGCGAATCCTGGGATCAACTCGGCGCTGATGGCTTCGCATGGCTTCATCTGTTGGGCTGATACGTGGGAGGAGTGCTACGAGGTGACGCTGCGGCTTGTCAACCGCGCCTCCGAGTACATCGAGGGCAAGGGCCCGGCCAACGCATTTGGCGCGGTGGGGCATATCGACAAGCCGGGTCCAAAGGATCTAGTCGAGCTCCTGCCCAAGCTGCGGGGCAGGGTGGCGCACAACGGCGAAAAGCTGATTGCCGCGGTGGACATAAGCGAGGTCGTTCTCGGCTTCCTGGCCAGCGAGAAAATGCCCCGGCTGACCGCGATGGGCACGAGCTGCCCCGACCATTTCCTGCGCACCAAAATCCGTCCGCTCGTTCTCGACAAGACGGCCGACATCGATGAAGCGCTGGCGGCATTCCGCAAGGATTACGCCGCCTATTACGAGCGTTGCAAACGTCCCGACTCGCCTGTGATGCGCAACCCTAACCCAAGCGTCGTGCTGATCCCTGGCGCCGGCATGATCTCGTTTGGCAAGAACATCCAGGAAGCCATCGTCACCGGAAAGTTCTATCGAAACGCCATCGAAGTGATGCGAGGGGCGGAAACGGTCTCGCGCTACACCGCGCTGCCTGAGCAGGAGGCATTCGATATCGAATACTGGCTCCTCGAAGAGGCGAAGCTGAAGCGCATGCCGCCCGAGAGGGAGCTTTCCCGCCAGATTGCCGTGATCACCGGCGGCGCGAGCGGCATCGGCAAAGCCACCGCCCTGAAGATGGCGGCTCTGGGCGCGCATGTCGTGCTGCTTGACATCAACGAGGAGCACCTGAAGAATGCCGTGACGGAGGTCGAGGCGGCCGCCGGAATGAAGGGCACGGCCAAAGCGTTCACCTGCGACGTGACCGATCCATCGGCGATCGAGCAGGCTTTCGCCGAAACGATCCTCGCCTTTGGCGGCGTCGACATCGTCGTCGCGAACGCCGGGAACGCGCGTCGCGGCACCGTCGTCGACACTTCCGCCGAGGACTACGACTTCCTCAGCAAACTGCTGATCAAGGGCTACTTCGACACCGTCGGCGCAGCCGTTCGAGTGATGCGCGAGCAGGGAACCGGTGGGTCGATCGTGGTCGTGGGCAGCAAGAACGGCGTCGCCGCCGGCTCGAACGCGGCGCTGTACTCGGCGGCCAAGGCTTTCGAGCTGCACCTCATGCGCTGCACCGCGCTCGACTTCGCCAAAGACGGCATTCGCTGCAACGCGATCAACCCGGATGGCGTGGTCGTCGGTTCTGGAATCTGGTCGGATGCGTGGAAAGAGCAGACGGCGAAGAATCTCGGCATCCAGCCGGATGAGCTGGTCGAGTATTACCGGAAGCGCTCGCTATTGGGGACGGTCGTGACTCCCGATGACTGCGCGGAGGCGATTTGCTGGCTTGCGAGCGACGCGCGCAGCAGCAGGACGACGGGCGCTGTGATCCCGGTCGATGGGGGCAACAAAGAAGGCTTTCTGCGCTGAGTGTTCTGCCCGCGAGTACACGAATCAGACCCTCGGAAGGCTCTCAATCTTCAAGTAAACCAGCGGCAAGAAGTTGGCAACCGCATCCTCCACCGTGTTGCCGCCGAAGAACCCTGAGCCGGGGCAGGTCTTCGTGACGCCGGTGCCGTCCGTCCGAAGGCCCGTGTTTAGATCGAACCAGTGGTGGTACAAAACGTGGTCCTCATCGACCGGCACGTCCCACCGCTCGCAGCACCACGCCGCCGCCTCCAAAATCATCTCCCGATGCATTGGTGCCATGGGGTCGTGGTCAGTGTCAAAGTTGCCCACGTTCTCGATGCAAATCGCATTGACGTTCGCGCCCTTCGTGCAGGCTGGATTGAGTTGCAGCGACCGCCCCGTCATCACCGTGCCGTCGGGGAAAGTCGAGAAGTGCTGGCCGATATCGTCCCAGCCACGATCGTGCATATGGAAGTTGCGCATCCCGGTTTGCAGGGCGAAATGGTTGTCGCCTTTGAAATCCGAATAATCCGGCTTCCAGGTGTGGTGGATCAGCACCTTGTCGATGTGCCGCTGCGTGTCCTGCTGCCGCAGCCACTCGCGAAATTCAACGGTGTTAAAAAGGATGAAGCCGTCCTGCTCTTTCACTTATCCTCTAGCTTATTCTGTAGGATCGGCACCTTGCCGATCAACCTTGTGCCAGCCACCCGCTCTCAGGAACCGCGACAAGGGCCGTTGATCATCCACATATGCCCGTACGGATCGCGCACTCTGCATACCCGGCCGTAGGGCTGGTCCACGGGAGGATCGACAACCTCGGCCCCGGCCGTGACAGCTCGGTCGACCACGGCGTCCGTATCCTCCACCTCCAGGTGAAGCACCACCGGCGTGCCGTCCAGCGTTTTGGGCGAGAAATTATGCGCGGGAAACTCGTCGGCGAGCATGATCTGGGCGTCCCCGATCGTGATCATCGCATGGCCGATCCGGCCCTCATAGGGGTAGCGCTCGCCGACCTCGACGGCACCAAACGCGGCGATGTAGAAATCGATGGCTCCGGCTGCATCGTTGAGCCCGAGCATGGGCGTCAGGGTTTGACGTACCGCAGTTTCCATGCAGCTATTGTGCGCCAATTTCGTCCTTGATCGCGGTAAACACCGTCGTGGGCTCTCCGCCGTCCCAACCCACCACGATGCGCCGCCCACTAGGCGTGCCGACCAACGGGATAAGTTCGGCTTCGGAGCTCTGCACGAGCTCGATGCAGGCCTGCTCGATGGCGTCGCGTTGGAACACGGGCATCGCGCCGACCACGGGCAACTGCATATAACGATCCTCTGGAATCCACGTCTTGCGGTCGTCGCTATCGGAGCCTGTAATATTCATCTGGGGCCACGACTTGTCGCCATCGCTTGCGACGCTAATGCGGAAGACGATGGCGGCAACGGCCACGCCAGGGGAGGAGACTCCGACGATCCTCGTCACCTGCGCGAGAAAGGCGGCTTTGTCTGACGGCACCCCCTAAGTGTACTGGAACCCACGGGTACCCTCAAGCCCGATGAGCCCAGAAGGGGAGAGCCAGCCTCAAATTGAGGGATCCGAGACGGTTCCGGTTCGGGATCAGCGCAGCCCTTGGGGCTGGATTCTGCTGTTCGGCATCTTCATCTTTCTGATTGGCATCAACCTGGCGAATTATCTCTTCCGCCCTCCGCAAGGAGGCGATGTCTATGCCAATCCTGACCGCAGTTTGAAGATGGCAGTCGGGTTCCAGGAGGTATTCGGTTCTGCTTCCGGCCCCCTATTTCAGCAGGCGATGGCGGGCTTGCCCGATCCCAAAGTGGACCCCAAAGCCGCGACATTCAACCTTGCCGCAAAGACGGAGCAGCGCCAGAAAGTTACGCCGGACGATCTCAGGCCTCTTGCGCGAGCGAAAGACCCACTATCCGCCGCGGTTTATCAGATTTATTCGGCCGAGAAGCTGACCGAAGGACAGGCCCAGTCGCTCTCGTCCAAGCTGCCGAAGGGGGAGTTCGTCTATTTGCTGGTGGCGGCGCACGCCGAAGCGAAGACGGAGCGCACCGGAGCTCGTGCCGAGATCGCCGCTTCGGCGCATGGGATGCTCGCCGCTCTCATCGCCGGGTTTCTCGCGCTCACCGGCGGGACTCTGCTCCTAATTGCATACGTCGTCGTGAGAGCAGCCGGCAAGGTGAGCCCGTTGGGGATGCCACTCGGAGGCATCGACCTTCCCGATGCCGATCGGCTCGCTTATCGCGCGGCCGAGTGCTTCTTCGCATACCTGTTTGTTTCTCTTTCGGCCGGCTTCATCTTGAAGAATGCGCTCAACAAGGATGTCGCCGACCTCATCTCCTATAGCCTGCTCGTCAGCCTCATCTTGCTCCTCACAAGGGTTCCTGTGAGGAGTAAGTGGTTCAGCTTGCATCGCATCGGGCTCACCCGCGAGCACTTGGGCAAGCACGTGCTGTGGGGGATTGGCGGGGCGGTGGCGAATGTGCCGATCCTGCTCTTTCTCGGGATGATCGGAAGCGCCATCTTCCGCGGATTGCCGCAGGCCGAGCATCCGATCACGGTTGATCTGCAGCACACCTCGAACCCGCTGATTATCCTTAAGATGGTGCTCATCGCTTCGGTTGCCGCGCCGATTATCGAGGAAATCATGTTTCGCGGCACGCTGTTCCCCGCGCTCGCGGCGGTCACCCGGAGGCCGTGGCTCGGGGGAATTATCAGCAGCCTTCTCTTCGCCGCGATCCATCCGACCGGCATCC
>JBBREM010000058.1:0-16063 GCA_038202925.1 Fimbriimonadales bacterium
GACGCTTCTCCCTGCGCGACGTCTTCGGCTGGACCGTCGCCGAGGTCAAATTCGCGCGGCAGAGCCCGGAGTAAACACCCTAACACCGGGGGCGCGGGCTTTGGCACCGCTACCCCGTGAGCACAGCTGTCATCCCGAGCGAAGCCGAGGGATCGAGATTATCCGAGTTGATTGCTCGGTCCCGGGGCAGACGGTTGTATCCAGGGGCGTAGTAAGGAGGCAGAGCTTCAGCTCAGCATCACTTCGATCCCTCGGCGGCGCTCGGGATGACAATTCCGAAGCCCCGCCAATCCCCGATGAACCGCTGATTGCCCGCAGCGGAGTCGCTGATTGCCCGCAGTGAGTCGCAGATTGCTCGCCGTGAGTCGCCGAACTCACTTCTGAAACGGCGACAAATCCATCGTCGCGCTTGCGCGCACCAGGTCCTCGAGCGCAGAACGGTCCAGGTCGCCTAACCTCTTAAACGTAAGACAAGCCACCCCGCACTTCGCCTTCGGAAACCGGTCCTTAAACGAATCCAGCGCCACGAGTACACGGCGATGTAGTTCTTCCGGCTGGAAACGCAGATCCGCGCCGTATCCCCTTCCCTACCCGTGGCATGCCGGTACCGAAACGGCCCGTAGCCGATCAAGTTCGGCAGCATGACGATGTCGAGATCGGGGGCGGTGCGCCGGATGAGATGGTGAAGGTGCTGCACCTCCGAACGGCGCGGCTCTTCGAGGCTCGCGATGTAGTCTGCGGCGGTCATGGGGGAAGTTTAGCTGGCGGCGGGAATCAGTGATCTTCCTCCTGAAAGTGAGCGTGCGAACTGAAAGGATCCTCCTGTAAGCACACGGCGTCTACAAGCAAGCGGCTTCAGTGTCAGATCCTTCCACTCGCGCTCGTGCCTCGCGCAGTTCCATGATGAAAATATGTTCTTGCGTGTCTGCCCGGAAACTGGCGGGTCTCCGTGGGCACAGGTTCCATCGCATTCATCACCTCCTCGACTCCATCATTACCCCCGAGCCCCGGCGGTAAACTCTGCGGGTCCATGAGGCAGAAGAAAGTCCCCGCGCCGACGCTGATCTTCGACAAATCCCGCTCCGGGCGCATCGGCTGCAACCTGCCGACCTGCGACACGCCCGCCGTCGATATCGCCGCCTGTGTCGGCGAAACCCGAAAGGAACTCCACCTCCCTGAAGTGGCCGAGCTCGATCTGCTCCGCCATTTCACCAACCTCAGCCACGTCAACTACGGCATCGAGACCGGCTTCTACCCGCTCGGCTCGTGCACGATGAAATACAACCCCAAGATCAACGAGAAGACCGCCGGCCTGCCCGGATTCTCGCTGATCCACCCCATGCAGCCCGAGTGGTCGGTGCTCGGCGCGATTGAGGTGCTCGCTTGCGTGCAGGACATTCTCCGTGAAGTGGCCGGATTCGATGAGATTTGCCTCCAGCCGGTGGCCGGCGCGCACGGCGAGATGACCTGCCTGATGCTCGTCAAGGCATATCACACCTCGCGCGGCGAAGGGGATTCGCGCACGATCGTGCTCGTTCCCGACTCCGCCCACGGCACCAACCCTGCTTCCGCCGCGCGTTGCGGCTACGACGTCGTCTCCGTCGCCACCGACAAGGAAGGCAACTGCGATCTCGCTGATCTCGAGAAGAAGCTATCCCCCGCCGTCGCCGCCTTCATGGTCACGAACCCCTCGACCCTCGGCCTCTTCGAGACCAACATCGTCCGGATGTGCGAGTTGGTCCACAACGTTGGCGGCCAAGTCTTCTGCGACGGCGCGAACATGAACGCCATGGTCGGCACCACCCGCCCGGGGGACCACGGCTTCGACTGCATGCATCTCAACCTCCACAAGACTTTCTCGACGCCCCACGGAGGAGGCGGCCCCGGCTGCGGCGCGATCGGGGTGAAATCGCACTTGGAGCCGTTCTTGCCGGCACCGGTCGTTAGGCGTCAGGTATCGGGTAGCGGGCCCTCGGGCGACGCCGGAACACCCAACACCCAACGATCCATCGACCCAACGATCCAACACCCCAACACCCCAACACCCCAACACCTTAACACCCCCCTCGGCGAGGCCTTTTTCGATTACAACCGCCCCCAATCCATCGGCCGAGTCTCCGCCTACCACGGCCAGTTCCTGATGGAGGTGCGCGCCCTCACTTACCTGCTCGCCTACGGCAAGGAGAAGATGGCCGATATCTCGCGCCACGCGGTGTTGAACGCCAACTACGTCCGAGCCCGTATCAAGGATGTTCTGCCTCCCGCCCACGACCGCCCCTGCATGCACGAAGTGGTCGTCACCGCCGAGAAGCTGAAGCGTGAGCATGGAGTGCGCGCCCTCGATATCAGTAAGCGGCTGATCGACTACGGATTCCACCCGCCCACCAACTATTTCCCGCTCATCGTGCCGGAGTGCCTGATGATCGAGCCGACCGAGACGGAGTCGAAAGAAACCCTCGATACTTTCTGCGACGCATTGATCTCAATCTGCCGCGAAGCCGTCGAAAATCCCGACCTGCTCCACGACGCCCCGAGCTCGCAGATCGTCGGCCGCCTCGACGAAACCGCCGCCGTCAAGAGCCTAGACGTACGCTGGCGCCCCGGCAAGCACGTCTTCGCCCCCGCCGCGGATGAGAACGGGGGCCGAGGATTCGCAACCGCCGAAGGTATAGAAGAGATGCGCGCCCCGGCGGCAAAGTAGGATGGGCATCCTGCCCATCAACCTTCCAAATTAGTGACGTTGGGAGCCCCGCTTCCTAGTTGAGGAACCACCCGCTCGATCCCGCCACACCCCTTCACGGGCAAAACGCGATCGAGGACCAGCGCGATCTTCACAGCGCCGAATTATGCCCCGGTGAAGCCGGACCAAGGTTGCAGCAGCAACCCAAAACGCGGCATAATCGAGCCTGTCGCCGATGTAGCTCAGTGGTAGAGCAGCTGTTTCGTAAACAGCAGGTCGTCCGTTCAAATCGGATCATCGGCTCCAGTTTTTGGGCAGCTTGATGTGGCAGGCCTACCGGCTTTAGGTCCCGCTCACCCAATCTTCATTTGGATTCGGCACACTCATCCCAACAGGCGGGCGGGAACCGGGTTGTTGGTGCGTACGTAAGCTGCAAGTGCCGGCTGCCCGGGCCCCTCAAGTTTCATGAGCACGAATTTGCCCTTTAATCCAGACCCAAGCGCGTTGCCGACCGGCGTCGAGTCCAGCTTTGAGCATGTCGATCTCGCGATCGTCAAGCCTGAAGAAGCCGCGATGGCCCTCGCCCCAGGCGATTTCGCCCTCAAAAACCAAGTCCTTCCCCTAAGGATCGAGGGCGAAACCCTCATCGTCGCCATCGGCTCAGTAGCGTCTCTTGCCGCTGTCGACGATCTCAGCATTCTTCTCAATCGGCCCGTTCATCCCGTCCTGGCCGATACTCAGCTCATCCGCGACCGAGTCGAGGAGTATTTCCTTGAGAAGATGCTCGCCGGCATGGGCGGCGACGACGCCGCCACCACCATCGCCGAGATCGACGAAACCGACCTCGCCGACCTCACCCGCCTCGCCGGAGAGACCGCCGTCATCCAGATGGTCAACCTCGTCTTCGCCACTGCCGTGCGGGACGGCGCGAGCGACATCCACATCGAGCCCTACGAGCGCGATGTCAAGATCCGCTGCCGCATCGACGGCATGCTGCAGGACATGATGCGCCCGCCCAAGCGCATGCACGCCGCCCTCGTCTCGCGCATCAAAATTCTCGGCGAGATGAACATCGCCGAGCGCCGCCTCCCGCAGGATGGCCGCATCAAGATCACCATCGCCGGCCGGCAGATTGACGTCCGCGTCTCGATCCTGCCCACCGTCTACGGTGAGCGCGCCGTCATGCGAATCCTCGACAAGGGCACCGCGATGCTCGGCATGCAGGAGCTCGGCATGCAGCCCGACACGCTCGAGAAGTACCGAAAGCTCATCTCGATCCCCTACGGCATCATCCTCGCAACCGGCCCCACCGGCTCGGGAAAGAGCACCAGCCTCTACGCCAGCCTCCAAGAGATCTGGCGGCCAAGCGTCAACATCATTACCGTCGAAGACCCGGTCGAGTATCAGGTGCCCGGCATCTCGCAGATGCAGGTCCGCGCCAACATCGGCCTCACCTTCGCCAGTGGCCTTCGCTCCATCGTCCGCCAAGACCCCGACATCATCATGGTCGGCGAAATCCGTGACCATGAGACCGCCGAGATCGCCATCCACGCTGCCCTTACCGGCCACCTCGTGTTCAGCACCCTGCACACCAACGACGCCGCCGGCGCAGTCACGCGACTCCTCGACATGGGCGTCGAGCCCTTCCTCGCCGCTTCGTCCCTCTCCGGCATCGTCGCCCAGCGCCTGCTTCGTCGCAACTGCCAGAACTGCCTCGAGGAATACCGCCCCGCCTACGAATCCCTAAGAGCCGTCGGAATCAGCGACGACGAGGCCGCACGCATCAAGTTCGTCCACGGCAAGGGCTGCGAAAAGTGCCACGGCAGCGGCTTCCGCGGCCGGCAGGGCCTCTACGAGCTGCTCATCATCGACGAAGAGATCCGGCGCATGACCGTCGACCGAGCCTCCGCCAGTGTCATCAAGCAGCACGCCATCTCCGCTCAAGGCATGCGCACCCTCCTAGGCGAAGGCAAAATGGCCGCCATCGCCGGCAAGACCACTCCGGAAGAAGTCATGAGGGTGGTTCAGAGGGAGGACATTTGAGTTTGGAATTTTGGAATTTGGAATTTAGAATTTGGACCCCGCGATTCCAAATTCCAAATTCTAAATTCTAAATTGTCAGTCCAAATTTCAAATTCCAAATTCCAAATTCCAAATTCCAAATTCTCCACTCCTCATTCTAAATTCCAAAATCCAAATTCCAAATTCTCCACTCCCTAATTCCAAATTCCACATTCCAAATTAGAAGTGACCTACGCCTACACCGCCCTCGAGCCCTCCGGAAGGAAGAAGACCGGATTCATCGACGCCGCCGATCGCGACGCCGCGATTGCCGCGGTTACGCGTGACGGCAAGTTCATCGTTGAGATCAGGGAGCAGATAACCGGCTCCGGCGTCGCCATCACCACCGGCGCCAAGAAACGCGTCAGCCGCGCCGATCTCGCGCTCTTTACCCGCCGCCTCGCCGATCTTTCCGCCGCCGGACTGCCCCTCGACCGCGTCCTCCAGGTCCTCAGCGAGCAATCCGAGAGCGCCACCCTCACCGATGTCTCCGCCGAGGTCCTCGAAGACGTCCGCGGCGGCACGCCCGTCTCCGAAGCCCTCGCCAAACATCCCAAGCTCTTCCCGCCCGTGTACACCATGACCCTGCGCGCGGGAGAAGCCTCCGGCCAGTTCCCCGAGGTCGCCTCGCGGCTCGCCGATTTCCAGGAGATGGAGGTCACGCGGCGCAGTCAGATCACCTCGGCTCTGGTCTATCCCACGATCCTTGCCACCGTGGCACTGCTCGTCATCGTCGTGATGATGACGGTCGTTGTCCCGCGCCTCTCCGGTGTCTTCGCCGGGCTCGGGACGCAGCTTCCGCAGAGCACCGTCATCCTTCTTGCGACCAGCACCTTCATCCAAAACAATTTCCCGCTCATTATCGGCATCATCATCGGCGCGATTGTGATGTATCAGGCGTGGATCAGAACGGAGGCCGGCGCCCTCTCGCGTGACGGCTTTCTATTGAGGGCCCCGCTGTTCGGATCGATCGTCCGCAAGGCCATCGTCTCGCGCTACTCGCGCGTGCTCGGCACCCTGATCTTCGGCGGAGTGCCAATCCTTGACGCCCTCGAGCTGTCCGGTCTCGCCGCCGGCAACAAGGTCTTCCTCAAGAGCAGCCGCGCCGTCGAGAACGACGTCCGAGAGGGCCGCCCCATCGCGGAGGCGATGCGAGACGCCGGGGCCTTCCCGCCCGTGCTCACCAACATGGTCGCGGTCGGAGAAGAAACCGGCGACCTCCCCAAAATGCTCGGCCGAGTCGCCGACTCGCTCGACTTCGAGGTCGACAACGGCATGCGCCGCCTCACCGCCATGGTCGAGCCCGCCATCGTCGTCGTCATGGCTTTCTTCGTCGGCTTCGTAGCCATCTCCATCATGCTCCCCATCTTCCAAGCCGGCAACTTGGTGAAGTAATTACGAATTGTCATACTGAGGCAGTTCGGCCCGCCTGACCATAAGTTGATCGCAAGACAAGTAAGCCGAACAACGTAGGATCTGCCCGTAGCCACCGCTTGCATGTCAATCAGAGGAACATTTCGATGGTGGGCCGGAACGACAAGCTCGCCCCGAAAAGGCGCGAGTTCACGCCGAGTCTTATACTTGACCCATGGATCGTGTTTGACGTCTGGCGTTGGGGATCGTGCTTACGGTGATCTTCCTACCTTCGCGATCCTTGCTGGACCCGTTAGCGAACGCGACCAACCAAAAAGTAGGCATCGAGACGGGTTCCCCGATCCCCGCCTCCTCGGATAATAATTCCGTTTATCCTCATCTGTCCCCTTTGCGGGGTTGGGTCGAAATTTCCTTTTGAAAGCACTCGGCCCCGAGGATCGACAATTTCGTCAATCTGAAACGGCCCATATCCGTGCCCGTCCTGCAAGAAACCCTTCGGGACGAGGACTCAGTTGTGTTCTGGTTTTATGGTGTAAATCTTGCCGGAGTCCAGCGGAAGGTTCGGGTCTTCGACGGCCAAAATTTCGCCCTTAAAGCTCGGATCGAGTACGAACCTAAATTGAGTCGAGCGGCTCCCACGCAGCATTCCATTCTTCCACATGCCGTACCCGCTCAAGCTGAGGCAACCAAGAAACCGGATAGTACAAGGTGGATCGAACGGACCACGATGTTATTGTAGCCAGAGGCAACAGCCTCCTGTCGTATCCTCAAGGAGTGGTCCCGCCCACGCGACCGTTTTGGCCCATATTCCAGCGGGAATTCCCGACGAAACATGCATCAAACAAAGCCGCCGTGTACAGTAACACCATGAGCGCTTTGCCGAGGACTGCCGACGAGCCCTGCACCCGCGTCACCGTGGAGCAGTACCGGAGCTTCCGCCACGACGGGTTCCTGATCGTGCGCGGCCTGGTGCCGAGGCGCGACGTGGAGGAGTTGCTGGCCCACACCGAGGACCTCATGTACGGCAGGATCGAAGTCGAAGGCGTCGAACCTCCGCCCAAAAACGCCTCGCCCAAAGAGCTGGAGGCGCGCCTGCTGCGCATCCATCAACTTCACCACCGGCTGGAGATCTGGGAGCGATTCCTGCTCCATCCGAGGGTGCTCGACGTGGCCGAGGCGCTGCACGGCCCCGATATCCTCGCCCTGCAGACCATGCTCTTCATCAAAGCGCCCGGAGCGAACGGCCAGGGCTTTCACCAGGACGCCTACTACATCCCGACCTTTCCGGATACCGTCATCGGTGCCTGGATCGCCCTCGACCGCGCGGACGAGGAGAACGGCTGCATGTGGATGGCCAGAGGCAGCCAGACCGAGCCGATCTACCCGCCTACCCACGGCAACGGCTACGGAGACTGGGGCCTCGGCGACATCCCTACTGTCAGCGGCGTCGGCGGCCATTCGAACGATGACGAGGATCCGCTCAACGAGCTCAAGCCCTTCGCAAAGGCTTATGAGGAAGTCCCGGTAATCCTCGACCCCGGGGACGTCGCCTTCTTCGGAGGCCACATCTTGCACCGCTCGCTCTCCAACAAGAGCAAAACGCGCTTCCGCCGCGCCTTCGTCAACCACTACTGCAACGCCCGCAGCTTCACCACCTGGAGCGGAGGCAACGCCGAGCACATCCTAGCGAGGGGCAACACGCACCTACCCTTCGCCAAACCCAAGTTCGGCACCCCCTGCACAGCCCTAAACCCGCAGCCATCAGTCTCAGACGGAGGCACCGAAGCTCGCATGCCCATGGGGATGCCGGACGGAACCATCGAGGCGCATGCTCCGGAAGAGGGGGAGCACCAAGATTAGCGGGTATTGGGTATTGGGTATTGAGTGCTCAGTATTAAGTGTCGAGCATTGATGGAAGGGTTTTCCCGATCGCCGATCACCGAACACCCAACGCCGCAATACCCAATACCCAACACCTATTCCTCCGCCACCCGCGCCACCACAACCAGATCATTCAGATTCGTCTGAGTCTGCCCGGTGATCACGAGCGCATCCGCCGCCTCGAGCGCATGGTAGCAATCGTTGTCATCGAGCGCCTGCCGGAGATTGCACCGCTTGTAGGTCTCGCCGTCCACGAGCCCGCCCGCCGCATCCGTCGGCCCATCGGTCCCGTCCGTCCCGGCGGCGAGTAAAGCGACATCTGTTGCGCCTTCCATCGCTAGCGCCGCCGCGCAGGCCAGCTCCTGGCTCCGCCCGCCGAGCCCGCTTCCCTTGACTGAAACTGTCGTCTCCCCCGCCGCGATCACGCAGTCATACTTGCCGCCAGCTTGCAACGCCAACGCCTCCGCCGCCATCCCAGCGCCCACCACGCGCGCCTCGCCATCGAAGGTCTTGCCAAACACCTTCGGCCGCAGCCCCATCTCCTGCGCCGCCTTTTGCGCGGCCTCCAAAACGGTATAGATATCGCCGATTACAGCATGTGGAGGCTTGACCGGATCCAAAGTAGGCATCGACGCCAGCCGCTGCGCAACGCTCTCCTGCACTGGTGCCTTGTACCGAGTGAGAACCTCGCTCGCGGCTTCCGAAGGAGGCGGCGCGCCCCAACATGGCCCCGAACCAACCAGAGCCCGATCGTTGCCGATCACGTCGGATAGCAGCAGGCAAACCATCATGCCCGCGCTCGCCGCCCGGGCAAGTCCCCCGGCCTTGATCTGAGAAAGGCACGCCCGCACGGTATTCAATTCACGAATATCCGCGCCGGACTTGAGAAGTGAGGCCGTAACGAGCTGAATATCCCTGAGGGTAATCCCTTCGGCAGGCACTTCGATCAAAGATGATGCGCCACCCGACAGAAGCACGATAACCAGATCTTCCGCCTCGCAAGAGCGCGCCATCTCCAGCATCTGCTCCCCGGCGCGGGCCGAAGATTCATCCGGCACCGGATGGGCCGCTTCCATCTGCTCGATCCGGGCGAGCGGTAAAGAATGGCCATGCTTGGTGACCACCAACCCGGCCATGCGTTTGTCGGGGAGCAAGTCTTCGATGGCGGATGCCATCGCCGAGCTTGCCTTCCCTGCTCCAAGCACGACGACGCGATGATAGGATTCGAGCCCGTACTCCTGGCCGGCGATGTACAAGCTCTGCCCATCTCGCCAGCAGGACTGCCGAACCAAACGGTCGGCGTGGATGCGTTGTAGCGTGCCCTGAAACACGCGCATCACCGCCTCTTGCGCCTTGGTCCGAATGATCGTCATGCCGCCGTCCACTTAACGGACGACATGGCGCTACTTCAGGAAGCGGTTGAGGGTAATTCTAATTTCCTCAAGGCGCTCCTCGGGGCTCATCGGCTTGCAATGGTCGTCATCGCCGGCCCCGTAGACGCAGCTTTCGAGGTGCTGGGAGAGCATTAGCAATCCGAACTGATCCAACGCCGCTCGCAGCGCCGAGACTTGGGTGAGGATATCGACGCAATACCTCTCCTCGTCGATCATCTTCTGGATCCCGGCGATTTGCCCGGAAATGCGAGACAACCGCCGTTTTGCATCCGCGTAGACTTTCTCTTTCATTGCACGTCAAGCCGGAGCCCAGCCTTTTGACAATTTGGCCGGAAAGCGCGGGCCACCTAGTATGGGCACAGATCTCAGTTGGCTGTCTGGCTGACGATCAGATGAACCCAGCACTTGGAAGTCTTGGCCGGCAGGCAAGAGGACGCATGCTTGTGGATCTAGCCCTGCTTCACCGCATCTTGCAGAAGGGCCCAGGCTCCTACTACCGATGCGGCTCCGAGGACGATCACGACTGCCATGTACATGCTAAGCCTAGATGTCGGAACCAAGCGGCAACGCCCACCCGGCTGAGTTACTTGGCTTCGGCGCAAGTCCGGCAGTGATACCAGGCTGCTGCGGCAAGCACAGATTACTGTGGAACCTAACATGCCCGCTGGAGCGTTCGGATAAACTGGTCATGATGTTTCGCGCCTCTTTGATGTCGATCGGCCTGCTTGCCGGGGTTTGCACCACACTCGCTGTTCAAAGGGGGGCGTCGCCTGCTGCGGCAACAATTCCGAAGAGTGCGCTGGCGCTTCTCCCTGCCTCGCAGCCGAACGATACGCTAACGTTTAGCACGCACGTCGGGAGCTTCAAGATCCTTCCCAAAGGGGAGGAGCTGCCAAGCGGGAACCTCGAGTTTTCATTTACGGGGACGGTCCTCGTTACCGGCCTTGATCCAGCGAGTCTGATTAGCTACACCGGCAGCGTTCATCCCGAGTACGAGAACAAGCGGGAGAGCAAGCAGGTCTTTTTCGGAACCGGAACCATGCGTATCATCGGCAAGTTTCGCAACTGCCAATGGTTCGGGCGCGACATCAAGTTCAGATTCAAGGGATCGGGAGTCGTGAGGGTAATTTCGGAGTTCGACAAGAATCTGGAGACCGGGACGTACTGGTACGAGCCATCGAAAAAGCAGCCCCTTCAGAATTCAATGATCCCCCTGATCGTGCCGCAGCCAGTTTTCGCGGCGCCGACTGCGATGACGCGAGAAGAGTTTGAGCGGCAGAAGAAAGCCCAGCAAAAGACTGACGCCGCCAAGAAGAAGTCTGGCGGCGGTTAGTTGCTGCAACGGACCTTCATCCACGTACCCGGAATCGGCAAGCTGACCGAGCAATCTCTGTGGAAGCAGGGATGCGTCGACTGGTCTTCCTACTGCACGGGGGCGGGCAAGTATTCGACCGGGCGCGCGGACCGGAGTGAGGTCCGCCGGTTCTTGGAGCGCTCTGAAGAGGCGCTCGCGATCGGCGAGCATCAGTTCTTTAGAAAGCACCTCGGTTTGAGAGATGCCTGGCGCGCCTACCGTGCCTTCAAGGAGTCCGCCGTTTACCTCGATATCGAAACCGATGGCGCGTCCGTGACCATGATCGGGATGTACGACGGCTCGTCGTTCACCTGTCTAACTCGTGGGGAGAACTTGGAGAACTTTCGAGACGCGATCTCGAGGTATTCGCTGATCGTGACGTTCTGCGGCGGCACGTTTGATCTACCAATCCTTGAGAGAGCCTTCGGGCCGATCTTCGACCAAATCCACATCGATCTCTGCCCGATGCTGCGAAAGCTTGGGTTCAGAGGCGGACTGAAGAAGATCGAGAAGGACCTCGGCATCCAGCGGCCCGATGGAATCGACGGGCTCACTGGACATGATGCGGTCCTACTGTGGAGACGATACAGGATGTTGGGTGACAATGGCGCCCTCCAGCGGCTCATCGCATACAACCGCGAAGACTGCATTAACCTCGAGCGGCTCGCGGAGATCGCTTGCGATCGGATGGAGCGGGCGACCCTGACTACGCCTTAACGCCGGTGGCGGCTATCTGGGAGGCGGCCTCGATGGCGAGACCAAGTTTGTCGTCATCGATGTCGGCGTGGAGAACGAACCGCATCCGGTCCTCCGCCACGGGAAAGGCAAGAACGCCGCGCTGACGCAGGGCATCCTGCCACAAAACGGCTGGCTGGTCGTACTCGGCGATGACCATATTGGTCTGTACGGTCTTCATGTCAACGCTCACTCCGTCCAAGCCAGCGAGAGCGGTCGCGAGCTGCTTGGCGCGGGCGTGGTCCTCCGCCAAACGATCTACCATCTGCGTCAGGCTGACGATGCCACAGGCGGCGAGGATTCCAGCCTGACGCATCCCTCCGCCAAGTCGCTTTCGCCAGATACGGGCGCGATCGATAAAGTCTGCGGAACCGCAAAGGAGCGAGCCCACCGGAGAGCGCAGGCCTTTGCTCAGGCAGAAGTTCACACTGTCCACATGCCGCGTGATCTCCTTGACCGGGACGTCGAGCGCGACAGAGGCGTTGAAGACGCGGGCACCATCGAGATGGATCTTGACGCCATGCTTGTCGGCCACCCGCTTGTATTCGGTCATTACGTCGAGTGGAATGACGGTGCCGCCCGCGCGATTGTGGGTGTTCTCCAGGCACAGCAGCGTCGTGCCCGGCGTGTGCAAGCTCCGTCGCAAAATCCTACTCTCGACAACCGCGGGATCCATGACGCCGCTCTCCGACGGCAGCGTCCAGCTCACAACGCCGGCAATCAGGGCCGGCGCCCCGACCTCGTAATACAAAATGTGCGCCTCCTGCTCGATCAGGATGGCGTCTCCGGGCTCGCAATGCGACGCAAGCGCGATTTGATTCCCCATCGTCCCGCTCGGCACGAATACCGCCGACTCCATGCCCGTCATCTCGGCGGCGAGGCGCTCAAGCTTTGCGACGGTGGGCTCGTCGCCCAACACGTCGTCACCCAAGGGCGCGTTGCGCATGGCGTCGAACATCGCCTCGGTGGGCCGGGTGACAGTGTCGCTGCGCAGATCGACGAGATCGCGCGCTTCGGCTGGGAAGGAAGCTGGAGAAGCCATGCAGAATTCATTCTGGCATGGCTGGGCGAAGCTACGCGACGATGTACTCGGCGGAGAATTCCTCGAAGATCGGCAGAAACATCTGCCAATCATCCCTTCCCTTCGCTTTCAAGTAGAGCGGAAGAGACAGATAAGGAATGAAGTGGGGCCGTTTCGGCTTGCGCGTGAGTTTCATGTGCGCCTGAGCCGGGGTCTTGTCGCCCTTCTTCAAATTGCAGCGCCGGCAGCATGCGACGAGGTTATCCCAGGCGTGAGGTCCACCCACCCATTTGGGGACGACGTGATCGATCGTCAGCTCCTTGTTTCGAGAGCCACAGTATTGGCACGTGTAGTTGTCCCGAGCGAGAATCGAGTGGCGGGAGAGGCGTAGCTGCGGCATGGGCCGGCGCACTTGATAGCGCATCTTCAGCACCGAAGGAGCCTTGAGATCGCCGCGCACGGTCGCCAAGGGGTGCTCGCGGTCCTGAATGATCTCCGCCTTGCCCAAGAGCAGCAGGGCCACGGCACGCCTCATGTTGCACACATTCAGCGGCTCGTAGTTACTGTTCAGGACCAGAACTTCGTGCAATGCCAACGTCGTTGTTCTCCTCGTTTCGCTAGGAGCGGTTAAACGCAAAACGGGCCCACATGCACACGCACGCAGACCCGTTGATAGCAGCCTTTCGGCTACGTATCATAGAGTCCACCCAAGCCGGCGGCCAGCTCAGGTAGGCGGTGGTGCAGTCAGCCCTTCGCGTCATGCTCTTGTTCACTTCAAGACGATCAAAAAAGCAAAATCGGATTCGCGAATCATCGCGAGATACTATCCTCCATCTTAACACAGGTCAATTTGGCAGCATGATGCGCAAGAAGGGCCCGGTCCGTTGGACCGGGCCCGCGCGGAATGATTTCCGCGATCCCGTTTGCGTTAGTTGAAGAAGCCGACCGAGCGCGCGAGGCGCATGTCGTCTCCTCCGCTTAGCTCGTCGAGATCCTTCAGCGGCAGTTCCTTGCTGTTCTTGTCCTCCACCGCCACCTTGAGACATAGCGACCGAAGCTCGTTGACGAGAATTTTGAACGACTCCGGAATGCCCGGCTCCGCCAAGGTCTCGCCCTTCACGATGGATTCGTATGCCTTCACGCGTCCCATGACGTCGTCCGACTTGATCGTCAGTAGCTCTTGCAGGGTGTACGCCGCGCCGTAGGCTTCGAGAGCCCAGACTTCCATCTCGCCAAAGCGCTGGCCGCCGAACTGAGCCTTACCACCCAGCGGCTGCTGAGTTACCAGGGAGTACGGGCCGATCGAGCGGGCGTGAATCTTTTCGTCCGCAAGATGCTCTAGCTTCAGCATGTAGATCATGCCGACGGTGAGCTTGTTCGGGAACGTCTCGCCGGTGAGGCCGTCGCGCACGGTTGACTTGCAGCTTCGAGGGTCAAGACCGGCTCGAACGAACACGTTGTCCTTGATCTTGGCAATAAGATCGGCGTACAACGCATCCTTGGCCTTGGTAGGCTTCTCTTCCTGTTCCGCCTCAATGTCCTCGGGCTCCCAGGTCTCGAAGTCCATGTTCATCAGAGCTTCGGTCGATTTGACCGGAGCGTGGCCGAGCGTTCGCGCCATTCGTTCGAGACCGTGCTCGCCAAGCTGGCGAAGCCGCTCCTCGACCTTGCTTAACATCCGCTCAAGCGAGTCGTCCTTCTCAAACTTCACGTGGAGGAGCAACTCCGAATTCACGTAAGCGCCAAGCACCTGCTTGCGCAAGTGTTCGGCGAGACGATCCATCTCCGAGAGAATCTCGGTTTCGGTAGCGCCTTCAAACGCGGGGCACTTGTACTCGATGCCGAGATGCTTGCCGACGTAGCCCAAGTGGGTCTCCAGAATCTGGCCGATGTTCATGCGGCTCGGAACGCCGAGCGGATTGAGCACGATGTCGACGGGGGTTCCGTCCGCGAGGAATGGCATATCTTCCGCCGCCAAGACCTTCGAGATGACGCCCTTGTTGCCGTGGCGTCCCGCCATCTTGTCGCCGACCATCAGCTTGCGCTTCTGCGCGCTGTAGACCTGAACCGTCATGTTCGTGCCCGCCGGCAGCTCGTCGCCAGGAACCTGGAGGAGTTGGCCATCGCATCGATCGCACTGAAGGCGCTCGCGCTTCTTCGACTCCTTATACATGTGCCCGCAGTTGGAGCAGTAATACTTGTAGCGGCTGAAGACCTTTACGTCGATAACCGTTCCCTTCTCGCCGTGAGGAAGGCGGAGGGAAACGTCTCGGGTCTCTTCGGCTTTCTTGCCGAAGATGGCAATGATGAGCCGCTCTTCAGCGGTCATCTCCACCTGGCCCTTGGGGGCGACCTTTCCGACGAGGATATCCTCCGGCCGCACTTCGGCGCCGATGCGGATGATCCCGTTTTCGTCGAGATCCTTTAAGGCTTCCTCGCCGACGTTGGGAATGTCGCGCGTAATTTCTTCGGGGCCGAGCTTGGTATCGACGGCTTCCGACTCATGCCGCTCGATGTGGATCGACGTGTACACATCGTCCTTCACCATGCGCTCTGAGATGAGGATCGCGTCTTCGTAGTTGTAGCCGTTCCACGGCATAAACGAGACCAAAACGTTCTTGCCGAGAGCAAGATTGCCGTTGTCGCAGCATGCGCCATCGGCAAGCGGATCGCCCTTCAGCACTCGCTGATCGGGAAACACCACGGGGCGATGGGTGAAGCAGGTCGACTTGTTCGACTGCACCATGTGCATCAGCTGGTAATGGTCGATCGTACCGTCATCGCGCTTAACGCGGATCTCCTGCGCGGTGACGTACTCGACGGTTCCTGTATGGAGGGCAATGACCGACGCGCCGGAGTCGATGGCGGCCACCCGCTCATATCCGGTGCCGACCAGCGGCGCCTCGGAACGTAGGGTGGGTACGGCCTGGCGCTGCATATTCGCGCCCATGAGAGCGCGGTTCGCATCGTCGTTTTCGAGGAATGGGATGAGGGCTGTGGCGACCGAGACGATCTGAACCGGCGACACGTCCATAAGGTCGATTCGCTCGCGGGCCACGATCGGATAGCTCGCGCCGCCCAAGTCGCCGCCTGCGCAGCGAACCTGCATCCGAGCATCGACGATCAAGCCGTTTTCGTCGGCGTACACGTCGGCGGGAGCGACGAGAAGGCCCGTCTCTTCCTGAGCCGTGTAATACACGATCTCCTCGGTCACGACGCCGTCGACGACGCGGCGGTACGGCGTCATGATGAAGCCGAATTCGTCCACGCGAGCGTGAGTCGTAAGCTGCGAGATCAGACCGATGTTCGGCCCTTCTGGGGTCTCGATCGGACAGATGCGGCCGGAGTGCGAACGGTGAACGTCGCGCACTTCCAGCTTGGCGCTGGTTCGCTGCAGTCCACCCGGTCCGAGGCTGGATAGACGCCGCTTGTTGGTGATCTCCGACAGCGGATTCGTCTGGTCCATGAAGGTCGAAAGCTGGTTGGAGCTGAAGAAGCTCTTGATCGACGCGGAAACCGGCTTGACCGAGAGAATAATGCCTGGCAGCAGGTTTTCCTGATCA
>JBBREM010000059.1:0-15914 GCA_038202925.1 Fimbriimonadales bacterium
CACATTGTAAACCCGAGCCGCCGTCCGTTCCAGCGCCCTGTAAGCGCGGATATTGACGTGCCCCTGAGTGCGGCGTAGATTGAACTTGCCGTAGTAAAGGGAGGCAGCTCCGGCGACTTGGGGGCAGGCCATCGAGGTGCCCGCTAGATATGCATAGTTGAGGTGGTACGGCGGGTAAAGAACATCAGGGCCAAGCTGATTCAGTTCGCCTGATGTCTGCATCGCGGTGGACCAAACAAACTGTATAAGCTCATGGGTGTCCGTGAAGAGCACATCGCCGCCTGGAGCTGCGATGTCGACGTACGGCCCGGTGCCCGCGTAGGTCGCTTGCGCGGAAGTGTAGTCGGGTCCGTTAGCGGTCACGGCAAGCGCTCCACTGCAGGCCGCCGGATAAATCGGGCCGATACTGCCGCCACCGCTTCCGTTCTCGTTCGCAGCCGCGACAACAAGGCAGCCCTTTTGCCACGCATAGGTAGTCGCGTCCTGGAAAATTTGAGAAAAGCCTTCTCGTTCGCCAATGCTCAGGCTAAGAATGTCCGCCCCATTATCGACGGCGTAGAACATCGCCGCCGCTGCATCGGCATCGGTGCCGGTGGAAGACCCGCCAAACACCTTTAGAATCATGCCCTGAGCGTTGTAGCCAAGCCCCGGAACTCCGTGCGGGTTGGCAGCGTCCGGCGAGGTCATCCCATTGTTGGCGGAGGCCAGACAAAGGCCCGCAACGTGGGTGCCGTGCCCGTTCTCATCATTCACGTTGCCTGCGGCAAAGACGGCGCCATTCTTAAACTGCTTGCTAAGGGAGAGCTTCAGCTGCCCCCCGCCTGAGACGTCAGTCGTAAACCCACCGGCATTCATGAAGTCGGGGTGGCCGGTGTCGATACCGGAGTCGATAATCGCGACCATCGGTGCGTTCGCTGGCTTCGTGGCGGCGGTGTAGTAGGTGCCCGGATACTGGTTCCAAGCAGCGTAGGCCAAGTCATCGTCCAAATGCCACAGACGGGGGAACTGCGCGGTGGGATCTCCGTCAACCGAAAAATCGAGGACGACCTCGGGATTCGTCTGGTCCGTTTCGATCTGCCCCCAGTCGTAGTCGTTCGGCTGCGCCAGGTCGAGCAAGATGAGCCGGTAGACCGGCTCGGCGTACGCGACGGCCGGATCGCCCATCAGGCTCTTCGACACCGCGCGTGGATCAGCCCCCGCGGGTATCGACCACAAGGTCCATCCGGTCGAGCCGATCGTGTTGATCAGCTGTGACCCTGCCGGCAAGGAGTCGATGCGTAGGTCCACGCGATTTCTGATTGCCGTCCGAGCCACCTCGATCTGGGCCTGCAGCGTGAGCTTTACCTTGATTTGCCCAGGCACGATACCGCCCTTTTGCGGGGCAAAAATTGGGCGCTTGCTCAACGGTCCAGCGAACGCGGGAAGGCACAGCAATGCGGCGGCGAATACGAGGAGAGACCGGAAACTCATAAGCAAGCACCAAGCGGACAGAAAGGCACGCTATGGATTGAGTATATGACAGGTTTGTTCCCTTAAATTGCTGGGTTCTTCGAAGGCGGCGACCAGTTCTGCGCGAGATATGGAGCAAGCAAGATGAACGACTCGCGTATCCCAGCCTCGACAATTTCTTGAACGACCGGGTCTTTGGTCGCCGACGCGAGCAGGTGCAAAGCCGCCGGCTCATCGCCAGACGCGTACCGATCAAGCGCCGCCTTGATCTTACGGCTGCGTTTGGCAAGCGGCTGAAGAAGGTTCGCCAGTTCGGTGTCGCGGCTCATGCCCGTCTTGAGGAGCAGCTTATAGACGTCCGATTCGACCTCGATCAAACGCGCAACCCCCAGCAAGCATCGACGCCGCGCGAGGGTCGTCTTCGCGGTCGTAGCGACACTGAGGATGCGCGGAATTTCTTCCAGTCCGCCAATGGCGGCAAGGGCATAGGCGATCTCGCTCGATGGCTCATCCTGAAATTGCGTCAAGGATTGCCGAAGGTGCGGAAGGGCGGTCTTGAGCTGGAGCTCTGCCACCGCCTCGGCGGCCGCAATTCTTACGCTAGGACGCGCGTTGTGCAATGCCGCCGAGACCACATCGGCGCACTCCTTGGAGCCGATCATGCGCAGGGCTTGAATGCTCGCACGCTGCAGATCGGGATCGTCCTGCTCGGCCGCACACGCGATGAGCGAGGAGACGGCGGCTTCACTACCGATCTTGCCCAGCGCCCTCGCGGCGGCACGCCGGAGCAACGATCTCGGCGAATCCAGCATCTCGATGAGCGGCCCAACCGCCTTGGGCGAACCAATTTCCCCCAGCGCCTCGACCGTGTCTTCCTCCACTAGGTCAGGATGGCGCTCGATATGCTCCAGCAGAGGTCGGAGGCTATCCGGGTCCGCGAGCTTAGCAAGCGTTTGCGAGGCCTGACGCCGCACCTTCGGCGAGGGATCGGACAGAGATCTCACAACCTCTTCCGAAGCGATCGTCAAGCCCTGACGGCCGACTTGCTTGAGCGCGACCGCGCGCTCCTGAGTGTCGGAGCTGCGGGCGAGCGTGCGCATCGTGCGCATCCCCCGCGGTGCCTTGCGCAGATCGCGCAGCGTGCGGCGCACCCGCGACGAACCTTCCTCCCGCACTGGAGCAAGGAAGAGCACCGCGCTCGCCCGGAGCAGCAACGCCGTGATAAACACGCCCTTATAGGCTAGCACCACGGGCAGATTCAACCGCAAGATCGCCATCATGCCCGCGCCGATCAGCGGCGAAAAGCCGGAAACCACCGACTGCAGCGCGAGGCCGGCACCGAGATAGCTCGCCTTATCCTCCTCCTTCGCCGTCGCCAACAACAGATTAAACTGCCCTACCGCAACGCCCGCCCAGAAGATCCCCATAAACACATGGCCCACGAGCAAGATGGCGATGTTGCGATTCGTTTCGCCGGGCACCGTCAACAGCCATGAGATCGGATTCGTGGCGATTCCAATGCCGGAAATCGCAAGGATCGGCTTGTTGCCGTATCGATCCGCCAAGAAGCCCCAGAAGCGCGCGGCGAGAACAATCCCCACCGCGTTCGCCACCCCAGTCATCTGGATAGCGGTAAAGGAGAGCTTCAGCGACTCGAGGGCGTACGCTCCGTACAGATTCCCTGCAAAAGTCTGGCCGACAAAGAAGAACCCAAGGAAGAGCAGAACGCGTCGGAACTCCTTGTCCCGAAAGGGCTTGCGCATCGCCCGCAGGCTGTCTGCCAGCTTCACCTTCACCGGGTGCTCGCGGCGAAGGTCCGGCATGAGCCAGAACATCACCAAGCTGATCGCCGCGCAGACAATCCCCGCACCGTAGACGACCGACAGACCAAGCGGCTCCTGGCCCTGCTTGCGGAAGTAGTCGAGGGCGACGCCGCCCAAGATGCCGATGAGCGCGCCGACGGCGGTGGTGATCGCATTCCGGCGGCTGAAGAACCACCCGCGCGAGTTCTGAGGCACCATCTCGCTGAGCCATTCGTTGTAAATCGGCTGAACGAGCAGCACTGACGCCGAGGCGATCGCCACGCACAGCGTCAGCAGGATCAGCTTCGCTTGATCGATCAAAGGAACCAGCGGCAAGACTATCAGCGGCACATAAAACAGCCGCCAGATGAGGCCGCCGGGCAGGACGAACTTCTTGTAGGTCGGAAATCGCCTCCCCCAAACCGCGCCGGGGATCTGGAGCACCCCGAGCAGGCTCGGCACTGCGGAGAGAACGCCGATCCAAAGATCGGATGCGCCCAGGAGCTTGATAAAACCAACCTGAAACGTGCCGGTGACCAGCGTGGCAAATGCAACCGCGAAGCCGCCATCCGCGTTCGCGAGCCGCAAGGCTCGGAGGTTTTGCAGGCGGTTTGGCTGATCAGACATCGTGGCTACGCTAAGGACGACCGAGCCGGCGCCTTTGCCCACGAGTCGCAACCCTTACTATTTTGCCCCCTGCGCCAGTTGAGTCCGTAGGACCGTCACCCGCACACCGTATACTTCTCTCTCGTGGCGTGTGTCTTGGTGATCGATGATGAAGAAGGAGTCCTGAAGGCAATCAAGCGCCGCCTGGAGCGGGGAGGCTACCGCGTGGAAACGGCAAACAGCGGCTCCGAAGGCACCGACGCTATCGCCAATGTCGATGAGCCATACGACGTCATCGTCACGGATATGAGCATGGACCTGCCCAACAGCGGTCTGGACGTGCTGAACGCCGCCTTCAGCCGCGATCTCTTCGCCGAGGTCATCGTAATGACCGCCTACGGCAACGTCGGCAATGCGGTGGAGTGCATGCGGCGAGGTGCGTTCGATTACATCGAGAAAAACTCGCCTGGAGTAGACGCCTACGAGGTGCTCGCGATGAAGATCGACCAGGCCATGGATCGACGCCGGCGTGATGTGCGAACCGTCGCCATGTGGGAGCGCGCGGCGAGGTCGAAGGAACGAACTGGCTGATCGGGATTTTGGATTGTCGATTTTGGACTTTGGATCTGAAATCTCAAATTTGAAATTTGAAATCTCCCGGCTTTGATTCCCTCCGTCCAAGCTATTCACCTATTCACGATCCACGATTTACGCCCCCTCAAGCGTCCATAACTAAGTGCGTCAACTTCTCGCTTCCCTAGTCCTCATGGCGACAGCCCTCGCTTCCGCACAGGTCGTCTGCATCGATCCCGGACACCCCTCCGAGGTGGGCGAGGGGACGACTGGCAGGAAGCTGAGTGAGATGCACGCCGTCTGGGTTGAGGCAGTCCTCCTGAAGCAGCGGCTCGAAGCCCAAGGCATCACGGTGGTGATGACCAAGAAGAGCGAGAAGGAGTTCGTGAGGAATCGCGCCCGCGCCGAGGTGGCGAACAAGGCTCACGCCGACTTCATGATCCGGCTGCACTGCGACTCGTCCAGCGGCAGCGGCTTCGCCAGCTACGTTCCGACTCAGGCGGGGGTGTCGGAGGGCGTGCGCGGCCCATCCCTCACCGTCATCCGCGGAAGCAACAACATGGGCCGAGCCTTTCACGAGGCGTTCGCCGCTTCTCTCAAGGGCAAGCTGCGCGACAACGGTCTGAAGAGCGATCTCGCCACCGCCGTCGGCGCAAAACAGGGCGCCCTAACCGGCTCGGTCTTCTCCAAGGTCCCCGTCGTGCTAGTCGAGATGGTGGTGCTCACCAATCGGAAGGACGAGGCGTTTCTATCGAGCAAGGCCGGCCAGGCGGCGATGGCTGACGCCCTTGCATCTGGCGTTCTGGCTGCGCTCAAAGGGTCTTGACGTTCGTTGTCATCCTGGAACTGTGCGAGGAACGAGCACGAGTGGAAGTATCTGACCCTGGAGCATCTTGTTTCTTTGCGACGGGCGACTACAGGTAGATCCTTTCAGTTCGCCGGCTCACTTCCAGGATGACGGTTCTTATCAGCCCATCAGCCCATCAGCCCATCAAGAAACCTACTCCTGCCGGCGTCGCAGCACCTCGTCCAGCAGCACCGCGATGAAGATGATCGCGCCCGTCACGATGTTCTGCCAGAACGCCGAGATGCCGTGCAGATCGAGGCCCATATTGATGACGCCGATGATCAGCGCCCCGATGGCGCTGCCCACCACGCTCCCCGCGCCGCCGAACAGGCTCGTGCCACCCACGACCACCGCCGCGATGGCATACAACTCGTAGCCCTGCCCCGCCGTCGGCTGCCCGCTCACGAGCTTGGACATGAGGATCAGCCCGGCAAGGCCGGCGAGCGCACCGGAGATCGTAAACACCGCCAAGCGCACCTTCTGGACATTCACTCCGGAAAGCCGAGCCGCCTCCGCATTCCCTCCCATCGCGTAGACGTGGCGACCGAACACCGTGCGAGTTAGGATGAGGTGGCCGATGATGACGACGACGAGCGCGATGAGCGCGGAGATTGGAATCGGGCCGAGATAGCCCATTCCGAGCACCGTGAATTTCTTCTGGATCAGCTCGTTACGCATCTGGGCGAGTGGCTCGCTCGGATCGACGGTGCCGACCGGCGCGCCATCGGTAATCACGAGCGCAACCCCTCTTACCGCCCACATCGTAGCCAGCGTGACGATAAAGGGCTGCATGCGCAGCCAGGCAACCGCCGCTCCATTCAACAGGCCGACCAACGAGCCACCGGCTAGACCGACAATGATGGCCAGAACCATCGAGGAATCGCCGATTCGCCCCACGATTCCCGGCGCCAACATCGTAAGCGCCCCGATCGTGCCGACAAACCCAAGGATGGAGCCCACCGACAGGTCGATCCCCGCCGTGATGATCACGAACGTCATCCCCGAGGCAATGATCGCGTTGATCGAAACCTGCTGAAACAGGTTTTGCAGGGTCGCCACGTCGCGGAAGGTGGGCGTCGTCGCAAAGAGCACGACGACGAGAAAGAGAAATCCAAACAGAACGCCAGGATTCACCCCGAACAGCGAGCGGCGAACTTTCATCGGTTAGCTCTCACGCACCGGCACTCCCACCGCGAGCACGCCGATCTTCTCCTGCGTTGCCTCTGCGCGGCTCAGCTCGCCCACAAGATGTCCCTCGCGCATTACGAGGATCCGGTCCGCCATTCCCAGCACTTCCGGCAGCTCGGAGGAGATCATGAGAATGCCGATCCCGTCTGCGGTCAGCCGGTTGATGAGCTGGTATATCTCCACTTTCGCACCCACGTCGATGCCCCGGGTCGGCTCGTCGAGGATGAGCAGCTTCGAGTCCGTCATGAGCCATTTGCTGAGCACGACCTTCTGCTGGTTGCCGCCGGAGAGGTTCTTCACGCGCTGCTCGAGCGAAGGTGACCGCACGCCCATGCTCGCCACGTATTCACTCGCCTTTTTCTTCTCGGGTCCGCTCTGCACGAAACCCGCCTTCGCGAATTTAGGCAAGGCGGCGAGTGTCGCGTTCTCCCGCACCCCCATGCCAAGCACCAGCCCCTGAGCCTTGCGATCCTCGGTCACCAGCCCAATCCCCGCCTTGATCGCCGACGCAGGACCGTGGGCTACCAATGGCTTGCCCTGCAGCAGCACTTGGCCCGAATCGAAGTGGTCCGCGCCGAATACACAGCGTGCAATCTCCGTCCTACCCGATCCGACCAGCCCCGCCAATGCAACGACTTCACCCGCGCGCACTGAGAACGAAATGTCATGCAAGATGCCGGCCCGAACCAGATTCCGCACCTCCAGCACTACATCGCCCGGAGCAGCTGCGACCTTCGGGAAGTTCTCGTCGAGACTCCGCCCGACCATCATGCGGATCAATTCTTCCGGCGTCGCCTCGCCCCTCAGCTTCGTGCCAACCGTCTTGCCGTCGCGCAGCACGGTGATCCGGTCGGAAATCGCGAACACCTCGTCCATGCGATGCGAGATGTAGACGATGGCGACGCCCTCGCTCCGTAGCTGCTGGATCAACCTGTACAGGTTTTCCAACTCGTGGTCGGTGAGCGTCGCCGATGGCTCGTCCATCACGATGATCCGCGACTTGCGGCTCGTCGCCTTCGCGATCTCCACCATCTGCTGCATCGCCACCGGCAGCTTGCCCACGGGTGTGCGCACATCGAGCTTGGCCCCCAAAGAATCCATCACCGCCTGTGCCTCGCGGCGCATCTTCTCCTGGTCGAGGAAGCCGAGGCCCTTGCGCGGCTCGCGCCCAAGATAGATGTTCTCAGCGATCGAAAGCTGAGGCACCAGGTTGAACTCCTGGTAGATGATGTTGATGCCGAGCTCGGCCGCCCGCTGTGGACCCGCGATCGTGACCGGAGAGCCGTCGAGGACGATCTGGCCCGAATCCGCCGAGTATGCCCCGGCGAGGATTTTCATCAGAGTCGACTTGCCCGCGCCGTTCTCGCCCATCAGGGCGTGAACCTCCCCGGGTCTGATCTCGAACAACACGTCGTCAAGCGCCCGAACTCCCGGGAAGGATTTGCCGATGCCCTCCATCCGCAACAACGGCTGATCTGCGGGCATCGGCGTTACTTCTTCGATGTCGCGTTCGTGACGAACGAGTCGGCGGTCACGAGGCCCGTCGGCACCGCGATCTTCGGCGGGACTTGCTCGCCATTCAGATGCTTCACCACCGCGTCGACCGTACACACGCCGATCAGGTGCGGGAACTGAATCGCATCCGCCTTGAGCGCGCTCTTGCCTGATGAGATGTAGTTCTGCGCCTCCGGCCCCGCGTCGAAGCCGATGATCATCACCTTGTCGTTGTTCATCGACTGCAGGGCCGACATCGCGCCGAGCGCCACATTGTCATTGATGCCGAAGATCAGATTCACATCCGCATGGGCGGTCATCACGTTCGTCGCCTTCGGCACCGCGTTCTCGCGCTTGGCATCCGGCACGTCCTCGTCGGCGACGATCTTGATGCCGGGGAACTTGGCGATCGCGGCTTTGAAGCCGTTGACACGGTCCTGCACGCTCGTGACCGTCTTCAAGTCGAGGATCGCGATGTTGCCCTTGCCGTTCAGGAGATTGCCCGCGTACTCTCCCGCCAGCCTGCCGCCTTCGACGTTGTCGGAGGCGATATGGCAGACGATGTTGCCGCTCTTGGCGGTGATGTCCGCCGTAAAGACGGGGATGTTCGCCGCGTTGGCTGCCGAGATCGCGCCGCCAATACCGGCCGAATCGACCGGACAAACGACGATCGCGTCGACCTTGCTGGCGACGAAGTTCTGAACCTGATTGACCTGCTTGTTGAGGTCCTTGTCAGCGGAGAGAATCTCGAGCTTGACCTTGTTCTTGTCGCCCTGATCTTGCAGTCCCTTCTTCAGCGCGCGATAGAACTCGTCGTCCTGGGTCAGGAGGCTGACCCCGATCCGATACTCCTTCTTCGCTGGAGCGCCAGGAATCGCATCTTTCGGCTCCTCCGGCTCGGGCAGATTGAGCGCGGGCGCGCCCTTGGCTGTGGCGGTGTCGGTTGGCGTCGCGGTGGCGTTATCGCCCTCGGCGGCCTTGTTGGAGCATCCCGCGATGCCCAGAATGCAGACCAATCCGGCCGCGATCAAAAGTCGGTGAAAAGCTGTTGTATGCATGCGCCCTCTTATCCCTCGATGTCGAGGTGCGTTTACGTTACCCGCGCAGGCACGGACGTCATCCTGGAACTGCGCGAAGAACGAGCGCGAGTGGAAGTAACTGATACTGGGACCCCTGCTCGTTCGCAGGGCGCGACTACAGGCAGACCCTTTCAGTTCGCAAGCTCACTTCCAGGATGACGAACTCGTGGTTTGTCATCCTGAAACTACGCGAGGAACGAGCAGAAGTGGAAGGATCTGACATTGGGGATGCTCGTTTGAGGGCTGCGCAAAGCTACGGGCAGATCCTTTCAGTTCGCAAACTCACTTCCAGGATGACGGGCGGTGACTAGCGCAGCCAGATTCGGTGCTTCTTCCAATGGCGTGCCACGCGCACGATGTAGCCGAAGACATTGAACACGTCGCGGTACAGATCGACCACCGCTGCCGCCTCCTCGCCAATCCGCCGCCGGGCTAGTAGGGAGGCGAGATCGTAGACGACGTAAAAGAGAAAGATCGCGTTCGAGCCCAGCAGAAACGCCGCCTCATGCGCACCGAAGCCGAGCGCAGTCGCCGCGACCGCGAGGATCACCGTCGAGGCGATCAGGGACATCAAATATTGCCCCACAAAGCTGAAATCCCGCCCGCAGGACAGCGCATACAACACCGAACAGCCCACCCCGACCGCCAGCCCCCCAACCGGCATCCCGCCGTGATTGAGGAGGCGCACAAGCATCGCAAGCACCATAATCAGCAACGGCAGAAGGGCGCAGGAGATCAGCAGGTCGTTCCTCGTCGCCCGCGTACCGATCCTTACCAGCGACAGCGCCAGCAGTACGCACCCCAAGGCGATGCACACGGTAAGAATCGGGAGTGAAGGCAGCGCAAGCATCGAGATGCCACCGATGAGAAGCAGGCTGAGAAAGTGCAGCACGGATATCCGCCGCACGAACCCCAGCCGCACCAGGTAGCTCTTCTCAGTCGCGTTCCCCGGCACCTCGATCGGCGGAGGAATGTAGTTGGGGACGTACACTAGCCTGTCTTCTTTGTTACGGTAATCGTCTTCACCACGATGCGGCCCTTGATCCACGCGGTGACCGTCGCCGTGCCGATGTTCCAAGGCCGCAATAGGCCGTCTTGGTCGATCCACGCGGTTCCCTGCGCGCTCCAGATCACATCTTTGCCATCCACTGGCTTCCCGTTTTCCGCGGCGGAGAGCTTCAGGGTTTCGGTGAGATCGACGGTCGCTGCTCCTTCGAGCGTCAGATTGCTGATCGGCAACTTCGGCCTCGGCCCGTAGAACAGGACGGCATTCGCCACCGGCCGCTCCTTCCCTTCGCTCGGCCGGTTGACCGTGACACCCAAAATGTTGAGGTCGGTGCTGCCGCCGCCATCCAGATTGATCGCATCGCGGCAGCCCAGCTTCTGCATGATCTGCGCCATCTCCTGGATCGTCGCGCCCGCGCTCATCTTCTGCCTGCCATCGATCGCGACAAACCAGAGGTCGCCCTTCGCGTCCTTACCCACGGCCGTGCGAGGGTGCCGGCCGTTTGTAAAGTCGGGCTTAAATCGCTCCTGCTCCGCGTCGGTGGAGATCGCTCCATCCTTCAACAGCACGGGGCCGCCGCCCACCATGTTGTCGATCTTCGCCCAGTCGAACCCGTCGCTCTGATAGCGCACGCTTACTCGGTCGCCGGTTCTCATGGAGGTCAGGCTGATCACCTTGTTGCCCTGAGCGACCAAGACAGCGGTGCCCCTTTCAACCTTCACTGCGAGTTGATCAGCGGTGATGGACTGCACGATGCCGCTGACCGTGCCGTTCGGCGCCCACTTGGCATCATCGAGAGCAAGCACGATTTGCACGTTCGGTGCCTTCGCCATCGAGAATGCCGCCGCGCCGGTGTTCACCACGACCTGGTTCAGTCCGCACTCGGCGTTGATGTTGTCGAGGGCGATCTCGGCTTCCTTCGCCAGGATCGCGCCCTTGAATGACATGATCCCGAACAGCCCCGTGCCGGCCTCATTCTTCCACCCAAACGACGACCGAGCGAAAGTCGGGATGCTCAGCAGTTCGCCATTCCGGATCATCGCCCCGAGCGGATCGCCCGTGTACGGGAAGAAGTCGGCGTTGATGCCGGCGATCGCACCCTCGGTGGCGACCATGTCGCTCACGTTGCCTCGCCCTTTGGTCTCGTTCTCCTCGTAGATCGTCCCGCCCGCCAGCACCGCCTTTGCCGTCGTCGCCGAACCGGGACTGAACCGAAGCGCGTGGATGATGCGCGGCGTGGCCAGGTCGATTTCTTCACGGTACATCAGCCCGGGGGCAACCGATTTCTCCCACACCTGCGCGCCAGAAAGGGCGGGGAGAGCGACAAGGAACAGAGTGAGCTTCAGGCGCATAGCGATTCTGTGTACGTCAGGGTTCCCGCGTCCGCGTCCAATCGCGCCCGAATTCCGAGCGGAAGCGAGAGCATGTTCGGGCAATGTCCAAAAGGAAAGCCGACGATGGTAGGGACTCCCAGATCGCCCAGCCGATCCTGCACGATATCTCGCCACGGCCGCCCACCGATTCCCTCATCCAACTTGTCGTCGCTTCGCGTCATCTCGCCGACCACGATTCCTGCGGCTTTCTGGATCAGGCCGCTGGTTCGAAGGTGCGTGAGCATCGCGTCGATGCGGTGCGGGTTCTCATCCACGTCTTCGATCACAAGGATCTTGCCGCTTGGATCGAGCGGATCGGGGGTCCCGATGCTGTCCGTGAGCAGACACAAGCATCCGCCCGTAACCACCCCCTCCGCCTTTCCCGGCACAAGGGTTTGACCATGCGGCGCTTGAGCTGGAATCGGATTCTCCCCGCGCAACGCGGAGAGAAAGGATTCCGCCACCCAAGGCTCGCGCTCGACCGTGAGGGTCAGCGGCATCGGTGCGTGCAGGCTGGGCAGTCCGCGCCGGTTGAGCGCGAGATGAATGGTCGTGATATCGCTAAAGCCGATGAACAGTTTGCGACACGTCGCCATCCGGTCGAGATCGAGAAAAGGCATGAGCCGAGCGCATCCGTAGCCGCCGCGCGAGCAGTACACCGCATCCACCGACGGGTCGTCGAAGGCGTCTTGGATGTCTTGGGCCCGCTGCTGATCCGTCCCCGCAAGGTAATGGTCCTTCGCGAAGGCATGCTTGCCAAGCTGGACGCGGTATCCCTGCGTCTCCAGCAACTCGCGGGCGGGCTGCACCTTGTCCTTGGCCAGCGGCGAAGCCGGCGAAACGATGCGGATGATCGCGCCTGGCTTCAGGGCTTGGGGATGAGTTAGACGAGCGGTGGCAGCTTCCATGCTTGGCACACTGTAAGTATGGACGCGCCGGCAAGGCAGAATTTTTGATCGCGATTGCAACCTTCGGCAAGTCAACAAGTGTCAAAGCAATTAAGCCGGCGGGTTCAACCTCGAACCTTCACGACGCATGTCGAGACCATCGAGATTCAGATGCAAATCTGACAGGGCCGGCCCGAACCCTCCTCCCGCACCCTTAGTCGAAAAAGACGAAAGGAGAGCACGATGCCGCAAGGAGACAAAGGCAAGTACACCGACAAGCAAAAGCGCATGGCCGAGCACATCGAGGAAGGCTATGAGAAGCGCGGTATTTCCGAGAAGGAGGCCGCGGGCCGCGCCTGGGCGACCGTCAACAAGACCACCCACGGCGGCAAGAAACCGGGCGGCGGAGGCTACGGCAAATCCGAAGACCACTCGCCCGAGCGAAAGGGCGGGTTCAGCCAAAGCACCGCGCAACGCAGCGCCGCCGCCAAGAAGGGCTGGGAGACACGTCGCAAGAGCGCCAAGTAAGAATCCAGAAAACCCGTATGCTTTACGACATGCGGGTTTTCATTGCGTTTCTCGCCCTCTGCACATGCACACTGGCGCAAGTCCACACGCCGGCTAAAGGCAGCAAGGAGCGCGCGATCTTGCTTGATGCGATCCGCGTCCCGGTTCAGCGCGAGCTGAAGCAAAAGGTGGTCTTTGAAGTCCGCACCTTGCGCGTGCAGGGTCCGTGGGCCTTCTTCGATGGCTCGCCGCGAACGCCCAGCGGCGGCACGATCGACTTTCGCAAGACGAAGTTTCGCGATGCCGTCGATGCGGGAATGTTCGATGATATCACCTTCGCGCTCCTGAAGAAAAACGGGTCGAAGTGGAAGGTTCTAAGGTTCGTCATCGGCCCGACCGATGTGGCCTGGATCCCGTGGGCGGACGAGTTTCACGCGCCGAAAGCGATCTTCCCGCAGCAGTAGCGCTACCACCGCTCGGCAAACAGTTGCGCCAGTCCCTCAAGCATCGCTTCGTCGGCCTGGTCAAACGTCCCGACTCTGTGCCCGTCGATATCGATCTGTCCCAACACCTCGTTCTCTCGCCTAATCAGCACGACGATCTCCGACCGCGTGGAGGCCGAGCAGGCGAGGTAATTGGTGAGTTCGCGGACATCGCCGATCACCTGGTTCTTGTTCTCCGCGACCGCGATGCCGCAAACCCCGACGCCGACCTTGATGCGCGTGTGGTCGGTTGGCGCGCCGACAAACTCGTCAAGCACCAACGTGTCCCCATCGAGCCGGTAGATGCCGCACCAGTTGTATCCCGTCAGTTCAGCAAGCTGCTCCATCGCAAACCGCCGCAGGGTGGCTCCCTTGAGAGGAGATTCTCGAACATTCTCCAAGAGCGCGGCGGCGACGGTGGTCGAGATCATGGCGAAATTATGACTGTCATCCTGGAAGTGAGCGAGCGAGCTGCAAGGATCTACCTATACGCTCCCCTTGCCAATAAGCATGAGCCCCAGTGTCAGATCCTTCCACTCGCACTCGTTCCTCGTGCAGTTCCAGGATGACAATTCCAACTTATCACCTTGGAAGTGACGTGGCGACTGAAAGGATCTACCTGTACGATTTCCTTGCTTTGACATTGTCATCCCGAGCGAAGCCGAGGGATCGAGTTAGCGCGAACCTGCAATTCTCCCGTTGGCCCGGATTCCTCGACAAGCTCGGAATGACAACGCCACACTCATCCGCCATACGCATCCCGCCACGCCTGCCGGTAGCGGGTGTGCACGTACCTCGGAACCGCCAAGATCGACGAAGCGCGCTGGTCCCACTTCCCGTTGGGATACGCGATTGCCCGCACCGGGTGCCCCAGTCGCTTCTCAAGCATCGCCCGGCTCGTCGACATCTCCTTCGCCAATTGCGCATTAGTCAACATGCGTAGATCAAGCGGGTGGCTGGCCGTCTGCGAAAGAACCTTCACACCGGTGCGGTCGAGCTCCCGAAGCTGATCCCAACTCATCTTCGGCCTCCCAAGGGGGCTGCCTACGAACCCGGTATGGACAAACATCGCCGCCGGAATGTGCCGTGCCTGCAGGATCGGAAAAGCCCGCTGATAGAATCCCAAGTAGCCGTCGGCGAAGGTTAGCGCGATCGCGTGCGGCGGCAGCTTCGTTCCGGAAACCAAGTGATCGTAAACCTGAGCAAGTGAGACAAAATTCGCCCCCCGCCGCGTGAGCCAATCGAGCTGCTCGCGGAATTCGGCCTCCGTACAGTCGAACCACAGCGCCTTCGCATCGCGCTCGGCGATGATGTCGTGAAAGGTCAGGATCGGCGTCTTTGCCACGAGGCCCAGCTTGATCTCGCGAAATTCCTGCGCAGGCGAACTTGCGGCCGACAGCAAAAAGACTGCGCAACAAAGACCAATTCGCGTTATGATGGCGAAATGAGGCCGTTCGTTGCCTTCTTGTTTTGCTTTGCCGCCGTGCATTGTCATGGACAGGACGACGTGATCGTCGCTCTATCCAAGTTTAACTTCGCGAAGAGCGCGATTACGCCCGCTCAGCTCGCAAAGGTCGAACCCGACAACCTTTCCCTGGTCCGCGGTCTAGTCTTCGGCCACCACGGCCGTGTCTTCGTGGATGAGGACATCCAAAACTTCCTCGACGCCCAAAGCTGGTACACGCGAAACCCCAAGTTCTCCAACAAACTGCTGAACGCGACCGAACGCGGCAATCTCGACCTCATCCGCGGCGCCGAGGCCACGAGCCACAAGAGAGCTGAGCCCGGCGACCTGCGCTTCTGGGAAACCCGAGAGATCATGCCCGAAACGCTCAAAGAGACGAAGCTCATCGACCTGCACGTGATGTCGAGCGAGATCGAGGCGATCCATGGCAAGCGCTTCTCCGACGAGCCATCCATGCAGACATATTTCGACGAGCGCTACTGGTACCAGCCCTCAGCGAAGTACGACCCGAACTCGCTGAGCCCACCGAACGCCGCAACCTGAACATGTTGAAGCAGCTCGAAACGGCTCGCCACAAGGCGAGCATCGCGCCAGGCGACATGGCGGTGTTCGAGAAGTCTCCGGTCAAGCCGCAGCAGCTAAACAGTCTCACTCTGTACGATTTGCGGCTGCTCCGCAACGAGGTCTACGCCCGGCGTGGCTACCACTTCTACAAGAAGTGGCTTCTCGACCACTTCGCGAGCGAGGAATGGTACAAGCCCTCGAAAACCCACGCCGAGCCCAAGCTGACGGCGGTGGAAGAGCAGAACGTGGACACGATTCTCAGGCAGGAAAACTCCCTCCACGCCGCCCTCCTCGCGCAGCCGATCAAGGAGGACTCGCTCGATGGGCTGTACTCCGAGGATGCCAAGCGCCTCCGCTACGAAATCCAAGCCCGCCACGGCAAGCGCTTCAGCGACCCCTGGCTAGCAAGCTACTTCGCGAGCATGCCCTGGTACAAGCCGAATGGGAACTACAGCGACAAGCTGCTCAGCAAGGTTGAGCGAGCGAACATCGAGAAGATCAAGGCGTACGAGATGCAAGCGGCGAGCGAATTCAAGCTCGTCGAAGGATGATAGGATTAGACTTTCTCCCGCGTGTCGGGAGATTCAGTGGG
>JBBREM010000060.1:0-15840 GCA_038202925.1 Fimbriimonadales bacterium
GGTTGCGGCACCTGAGATTCAGCACGATTGGGAGGAGCCTGAGGGTCTTCTTGACCTCCTAAACGTCGTGCGCGAACAGCGCGAAAACGCGGACGTTAAGCGCATCCGGTACGCCTACTACCTCGCCGAGAAAGCCCATGCCGGGCAGGTTCGCGAGAGCGGCGAGCCCTACATCATCCATCCCCTCGCCGTCGCCCGGATCCTCGCCGATCTTGGCATGGATGACGACACAATCACCTCCTCGCTCCTTCACGACGTGATCGAGGACTCGGAGTTTTCCCCTGACGCCATCCGGGATGCCTTCGGAGACGAGGTGCTGAACTTGGTCGAAGGCGTTACGAAGCTCAAGTTCATGCCGTCGAGCGAACTGACCGACCGGCAGCGCGCGACTGCCGAAACCACGCGAGCCGCCGAGAGCTTGCGCAAAATGCTGCTCGCGATGGCTAAGGACTTCCGGGTCATGGTCATCAAGCTCGCCGACCGCCTACACAACATGCAGACGCTGGACGCACTCGACCCGGCCAAGCGAACGCGAATCGCCAACGAGACGCTCGACATTTACGCCCCCCTCGCGGCCCGGCTGGGCATTTGGCAGATCAAATGGCAACTTGAGGATCTCGCGTTCAAGCACCTGCACCCCCACGAATTTCAGTTGGTTAGCGAACTGGTTGCAAAGACTCGCAAGGAGCGCGAACAAGAGCTCAACGAATCGATCGTCAAGATCAAAGAGCGATTTCACCAGCGCGGGATCAAGATGGTCGACATTCGCGGCCGTCCGAAGCATCTCTACTCGATCTTTACGAAGATGGTGAAGCAGGGCCTCGAATTTGACGAGATTTACGATTTGCTGGCTTTGCGAATCATCGTGGAGACGATGCCCGACTGCTATCTAGCGCTGGGTATGGTGCACGAGCTGTGGATGCCCATTCCCCAGCTCTTTTACGACTACATCGCCAAGCCAAAGGCGAATGGCTATCAGTCGCTCCACACCAAGGTTGTGGGTCCTAGCGGGGGCCCTATCGAGGTTCAAATCCGCACCCTCGAGATGCACCAGATCGCCGAATACGGCGTCGCTGCCCACTGGACGTACAAAGAAGGGTCTGGCACCGACGAGACGGCTAGGCTTCAAGCCCTGAGGCAGCAGCTCTTTGACTGGTCGTCGGACGCGCGCTCGTCGTCGGATTTTCTCCGGTCGCTGTCAACCGACCTCTTTAGCGAGCAGGTGTTCGTCTTCACTCCAAAAGGCGACGTGCTGGACCTGCCGCGCGGATCGACGTCGGTCGACTTCGCTTTCCGCGTTCATACCAAGCTGGGGCTCACTCTTGTCGGCGTGAAAGTGAATGGCCTAATGGTCCCCCTGAGCACGGCTTTGCAGAATGGCGACGTGGTGGAAGTCATCACACGCTCGAATGCGAAGCCATCCCTCGACTGGCTGGAGTTCATCAAGAGCGCCCATACGCGCAACAAGCTGCGCGCCTACTTCCGCAAGCAGAGCAAGGACACCGATGCTTCGCGCGGCAAGGAAGCGTTGGAAAAGGAGCTTAGGTACCTCGGCCTGGAACCCAAGAGCTACCTCGGCGAAGACAGCCTCAACGAGGCGGCGAAGACGATGGCCGGCGTGGAGAACGCGCAGGACGTGCTGGCAAAGGTGGGCACCGGTCTCGCCTCAGTCCAGAGCGTGATCGCCAAGCTGCGAGGCACCGTCCCGGAGGCGCCGAATAGCGACCGTATCGAAACCCAGCGAACGAAGGAAGGGAAGGTTGGGCTTTATACGAGCGGCATCGACAACGTCCTGGTCAACCGGGCCAAATGCTGCAACCCAATCCCCGGCGACGAGGTGGTCGGCTACGTGACGCGAGGGCGCGGCATTATGATCCATCGAAAGGTCTGCCCCAACGCGCAGAACTACATGACCCACGAACCCGAGCGGCTCCTCCACTATGAATGGCCGCCCGACGGCAATCCCTACGCGGTGACGCTCAAGATCATCAGTGTCAACCGGCAGGGATTGCTCATGGATATCTCCACGATTTTTGGCGAATCAAAGACGAATGTATCGGCCGCGAAGATCAAGACCCTTCCGAATCAGACGGCGGAAATTGAGGTCACGATCGACGTGACGGATACGCAGCATCTGCAGCAGGTCATGACGAAAATCTCCAATTTCAGCGACGTAATCTCGATCCTGAGGGTCTTCAGCCGAACGATGCCGACCAAGTAGACGTGCCGCTTACAAGGTCTTGGTCACTTTGGTGATGAACTGCGGCTCGTCAGGATCCTCGCCCCGCGCCAATGCGCAGTGAAGGGCCAGATATTGGCCATAGATGATCTGCCACAGCGGCGCGATTTCTTCGGGCACGTCGGGTTGGGGAGCGGTGATCACCGCCGCGCCCTGCTTGGCCAGGCCACCACCGCCGGAGCCGAACAGGAGGATGGCGCTGCCCGGAGCGGCCAAAGCCTTGGGGCCATGCTCGAAATCGGCGGTCGAGTATGCCTTGCAGGGCAGGAGTGCGCATTCCATGAGTTTGAGCGCAGTTTCCTGGGCCGTGCTGAAGTTGTAGCCGCGCCCAAGGGCGAAGACCGGCGTGGCACCCATGATGTGCGCACAGTCTTCTTCAGCGCGAGAACCGGCGACGGCCAGCCACGCCGCACCGGGCAGGAGGGGTTCGGGCAGGTCTGCGCCGAGAGCCCGTACCATCTCGTACAGCGCCAAGAGCGAGGCCGAATAGGTCTTCGTGGCGGCCACTGATCGTTCAGGGCCAACCCCGAGGTCAAGAACGTGGTCCGCGGCTTTCGTAAGTCGGGAGCCGGGGGTATTGGTGATGGCGAGGGTGGTGTGCCCGTCGTCGCGCGCCGCCTCGAGCACTTCCGCGACATCTGGCGCAGCGCCGCTCTGGGAGATTCCGACGGCCAGGCATTTAGGATAACGAACGCGGCGCTTGTAGCGAGTGAGCACCGACGGAGCGGCAAGGATCGCCGGGATGCCGAGGTGCACCTCGATCAGGTAGCGAGCATACAGCGCGGCGTGGTCGCTCGACCCACGCGCGGCCAGCACGGTGACCTCAAACCGCTGGTTTGCCAAGAAATCAAACGCCGCACGGTAACCCGGAAGCGCGTCGCGCAACGCGTCGGGCTGCTGCTCGATCTCCGCGCGCATCAACTCGCCGTGCATTGAGCGAGGCTACCTAGGCAACCGTGGTGGGATCAGTCAAACTTTGTGCATGTCGTCCATCGCCCTCGCCCATCTCGTCGCGCAGGTTGCGATGGAGCGAGACGCGGACCGGGCGATCGGGCAAATCGCGTCGGCGGCGGCCCAACTCATCGGTAGCCGGCACGTTTTCGTTGCCGTACTCAACGACGAGAAGGGCTACCTGGAGGTCACTCACGGTGCCGGCGAGGAGTTTCTCTCCAAGGCCAAGAAGCAGCAGCTCATGATCGACGTGGCGGATCGGGCGGGCATCATGGCCTACGTCGCGGCGACTGGCAAAGCCTTCCGCACCGGCAACGTGCTCAGCGATCCCCACTACAAGCAGCTCCTCGTAACAACCAAGAGCGAGATGGCAGTGCCCATTCTCGACCGGCACAGCCGGCTCGTCGCCGTCATCAACTTCGAATCCGACCGGCTCAACGCCTACTCGGAAGGGGATGAGGAGATGGCGGGGGCCATCGCGAGCCTCGTGGCGGTCGTGCTCGACCTGGACGAGCAGGCGGGGTACGAGGAGGCGCTGATCCAGGTTGGTAGCGCGCTTGATACGGCGCTAACCGAAGACGCCCTGATCGATCACGTCATCCAGATCGCCAGCGAAGTTCTGCGATTCCAGGCATGTTCGATTTTCCTGCATGACAAGGAGAGCGACACCTTCGTCCTGCGCGGCACACTGGGGCGGCTGAAGCCGGAGATCGGAACTATCCGTTACAAGCGCGGAGAAGGCTGCACAGGCTGGGTCTGCGACACCGGCGAGCCCATCCTCATCGAGAACCCGCACAGCGATCCGCGCTGGAGAGGGAAGTACGTCGAGTTTCCGAACGAGCAGATCGCCAGCTTTGTCTGCGTGCCGATCTTGCTGCGAACGAAGGTGATCGGCGCCATCCGGGTGATCCGGCGCAAGAGCGATAACCCATATCTGGACATGCGATTCACCGAAAGCGATCTGCGCGTGCTCCAGGCGAT
This sequence comes from Fimbriimonadales bacterium, assembly GCA_038202925.1. GTDB lineage: Bacteria > Armatimonadota > Fimbriimonadia > Fimbriimonadales > Fimbriimonadaceae > JAEVZK01. Next base: position 4,172 of record JBBREM010000060.1, read on the forward strand.
CGCCGAGCAGTTCGCGGTGGGCCTGGCCAATGTGCGAAATATGGAGCGCGTCATCCGCTCGGAGCGAATGATCGCCTGGGGCGAATTGAGCGCGAAGAGCAGCCACATGATCGGCAATCGCATCTTTGCGATTAAGGGGGACACCAACGAACTGGGACATATCCTCGCCGAACCGTCTCCGAAACTTGACGACCTCAACAAGCTCCAGCAGAGCCTAGCCACCAACGTGCTGCGGATCGAGGAGATCCTCCAAGACTTTCGCGACTTTGTCAGCGCCACGCAACTGCACCTCGAGTTCGGCGATGTAAACCGGGTTCTGCACGAAACGGCGGAAGAGATTTTCCCGCGTCGTAGCCCGGTTAAGCTCGAGATGAGATTGGCCGACGAATTGCCCGGCATCGAGATCGACGCGAAAAAGATGCGCCGCGCGTTTGGCGAGCTGATCGAGAACTCGATGAACTACATGGAGGAGGGCACGCTCACCATCTGCACGTCGCTCATCGAGCGTCGCGCGCACCCGTTTGTGCAGATCGAGATCGAGGACACCGGACCTGGCATCGATCCTGAGAGCAAGAACACGATCTTCCAGCCCTTTCACAGCGGCCGCGTGAAGGGCATGGGGCTCGGGCTTTCGATCGTGAGAGGGATTATCGATGCCCACGGCGGGGAAGTGTACGAAGCGGGGGAACCGGGGAAGGGGGCGAAGTTTGTGATCCTGCTTCCGGCTCCTGATCGTCCATAATCTGGGTTTAGACCCGGAGTTCTATGACACCACTCGCCCTTATTGCCGCCATTGCCTTCCTACCTGCCCACCAGACCCCGGTGGAGACCGCCCAATTCGACAGCGAATTGCTGCAGATGCGGTTCACCTATCCGAAAACCTGGCTGCTCAGCACGAACAAGAAGAGCGAGACGAGGATCCTGATTCCGGTTGAAAACTCCTCGGAGCGCGCGCTCGTGGAGATCATCCCGGTGATCTTCCGCAGCGACAGCACCGTGTGGCAGCTAAGCCAAGCCGGCATCAACAAGACGCTCATGCGCGATGTAGACCGTCAGTGGGAGGAAGAAATTCTTGGTGTGCCCCTGCTGCTGACCAAGACAAGCTACAAGCAGGAGGGCAATCAGAAGACGACCCTTACCGGCCTCTTCTACACGCTCAGCCCCTACAAACTGATGTACCGACTGACGGCCTCGCCGGAGGCGTTTGACAAGGCAGATTTTGACTGGAAACAGGCGCTGCTTTCCCTGCGCACTACTGACGGCAGTCTGCCGAAGAAGGAGGATCCGTCAGTTAAGATCGCGATGCCGAACCCCAAGGACGACATCCCGCATCCGGTCACGCCGCACAGCCTCGACGACAAGGTGAAAGTCGTCGTGGTTAAGGCGCCGGTTGCCGCGACGGTAGAAATCTCGGGACATAAGGCGGAACTTCACGTGCCGGCGGGATGGACGGTCAAGGCCGACAAGCCAGGCACGTTCATGTTGTCGTCGCCTGGGCTTTCAGCTCCCCTGTTGGTGTCGGTCGCATCGACCCTCGATTCCGATCCTCCCGCGACTGCACTGTTCAAGGCCTCGGGCGCTTCGCTTGATCAGTTCGTGAAGGTGAATTCTCGCGAAGAGAACATGCCGAGGGCAAACCGGGCCGGTGCGCAGCTTGTACAGATTTGGCGCACTGGAACGTCCGCCAAGGGTGAGTTGACAAGCGGTGAGGCTTGCGGGCTGACGGGCGAGTATTACTTCCTCCTGACCTACCGCGGCGAGGGAGCGAAAGCTGCGTCGGAGCGGAAGATGATCGAGGCGCTGGTCGAGCAGATGAGCGTCGAAGTCCTGCCGTGATCGCCGCCTTCAGCACGTCTTGCTCACTGGTGAGCGTTGCAATTCTGTCGCCTATGGGCGAGGTTCTCTACACCGGCCGCAAGGACGCGCCTCGAGCGGCAAGCGGAGCATGCATGGAGCTTCTGCAGGCCGGCCTCCAGGAGACCGGCTTGGAGTTAAAAAGCGCAACTGCGTTCCTAGCTGATCTCGGTCCGGGAAGCTTTACCGGAGTGCGAGTGGGCGTAACAGTTGCGAAGACGCTGGCCTTCGCCGTTGGCGCTACCGCGGGCGGCACCGACGCCTTCGCGTTGATCTCCACTAATCAAACCGTAGTGCTGCCGAGCAAGCGGGGGGAATGGTTCGTTCGCAGGCCTGATGCGGAACCGGAGAGAGTCGCGGCGCTGCCGGAGGAGATATTTGTTGGATTCGGACCTGGGATCGACCAGCCCACGTATCCGGACGCGGCGTCTTTCGGTCCACTGCTGTCCTCCATTGACCTCAGGGTGGCGGAGCTGCTTGTACCTCGCTACTTGATCGAGCCGAGTATTTCTCTGCCGAAACAGGCGTACACGAGGGTGCCGCTGCGTTGAGCAAGCTTGGCGCGGCGTTGGCGGGAATTCCGATCGAGCGAGGGGTCTCGCTCAAGACTTACGCGACCCTGCGAGCCGGTGGCGCTGCCGAATATTTCGCAATAGCCGAAAGCTCGAACGAGCTCGCTGACATCGCAATTGCCGCTCAGCAGCAGGGGGCCAAATCGACCATTCTCGGCTGGGGAAGCAATATCTTGCCAAGCGACGACGGCGTTCCGGGACTCGTGATCATCAACAACGCGCGCCGGATCGCGGTGGCGCGCAGCGGGGAAGTCTTGGCCGATGCCGGATGTGGATTTCAGGAGCTTTTTCTCAAGGCGGCCCAGTCGAACTTGGCCGGGTTGGAGTATGCGGTCGGCATTCCTGGGACGGTTGGCGGCGCGCTCGTCAGCAATGCAGGCGCCTATCGCAGCTGCGTTTCCGAATTCCTAACCGGCATCGATGTGGTGGCCGATGGCGAGCGGAAATGGGTCGAACCTGAGTTTATGCACTTCAGCTATCGTGACTCGCTGCTTCGGCGCGAAGATCCGCCTGCCGTTGCCTTGCTCCGAATCCGCATGCAGCTTCCACAGGGCAATCCCAAGCAGATTTACGACGAGGCCAGGGAATACCAACGGCAACGAATCTCCAAACAACCGCCCCCCGCTAGCGCGGGCAGCTTTTTCAAGAACGTGAACGACAAGGCGCTCGCCGAATCCCTGCCATCTCTGCCCATCTCGCTTCAGAAAGCAGGCATCGTGCCGGCGGGGTACCTGATCGAAGCGGCGGGTTTGAAAGGCTTTCGCATGGGCGGGGCGATGCTTGGCAACCGGCACGCTAACTTCATCCTCAACGTCGCCAATGCGACCGCATCCGAGATTCGGCGTCTTGCACTCAGCGCGAAGGGAAAGGTGAAGGAGCAATTCGGGGTGGGGCTGGAAGAGGAAGTGCTCTATCTGGGCGATTGGTCGCGGTTCGCTGCTTAGGTACGCAGAAGGAGGATCGCGGCCGCCGCTGCGCCGGCGTGATCGACCCGCAGCACTCGTGGCCCGAGAGTAACGCCGCGATCTCCAATAATCTCCAGCTCCCGAGCTGCCCAGCCGCCCTCAGGGCCAACACCGATGGTCATCCGGTCGCCCCTTGGAGCCAAAGGCGCGGAGATTCCTTCGACTTCCGAGAGCACCATCGCATCGGGCTCTTTGTCCAGAACTTCCTTCAGGTCCGTGGCAACCTCGATGACCGGAAGCCGCGTTCGATAGCTGACCTCAGCCGCTTCGCGCGCAATGATGTGCAGGCGCGCAATGCGGTCGCGGATCTTCATGTCGTCCCAACGAACAATGGCTCTCTCGCTTGGGAAGAGGAGAAACCTAGAGACGCCGATCTCCGTGCAGCTACGCACAATCTCATCGAGCTTGTCGCCCTTGGGCAGGGCCTGAGCCAGTGTGAGGTGCAGTCTTGGTTCGGTTTCTGGCCGCATGACCTCCAGCGGGTGTGCTGTGTGCACTTCGAGTTCGCAGCGGATCAGCGTGCCATCGTTCGGAAGCACGGCGATATGGGCTCCCGCGCCGAGGCGTAGCACCTTGCGCAGCTTGTCCACTTCCTCGCGGGGAAGCTGAATTGGCCCATCGGGCGAAGCGCCCACGACAAATACTCGTGGAAGCGATCGCAAGGGAGCCTGCTTCATTTAATCGGCACGATTCGGAGAATGCGATCATCGTCCGCCGTGGGGCTTCCGCGACCGTCGCGGTTCGACGTCGTGAAGTAGATCGCGCCATCCGGACCCTGGATCACTTCGCGCACCCGGCCATAGTCCGACAGGATCGTCTCCTGATCAATCACGTTCGATCCGCTGACCGTCACCCGCTGCAGGCCCTGCCCTTTGAGGCGAGTGAAGAAGAAGTTGCCGTCGAACTGAGGCAGCCGCGTCCCGATGTAAAACATCGCGGCGGATGGGGCGATGGCGGGCGTGTATTCGAGCAGCGGCGACTCCATACCCGCAGCGGTTTGGGTGTGATGGATCGTCGGCCAGCCGTAATTCTTGCCCTTTTCGATGATATTGACCTCATCGCCCCCATCCGGCGCGTCTCCGCCAGACGGGCCATGCTCGGCTTCCCAAAGGGTGTTCGTGTTCGGCTGCCAGGCGATTCCTTGAGGATTGCGATTGCCGTAGCACCAGATTTCGCCGCGAGCGCCCTGCTGGCCGACAAAGGGGTTGTCAGATGGCACGCTGCCATCGTCGTTAACCCGCAAAATCTTGCCTCCCAGCGAGCCAAGATCCTGCGCCAAGTTCTTCTCGGTCGCCTCGCCGGTCGTGATGTACAACTTCCCATCGGGTCCGAATTTGATTCGGCAGCCGGCGTGGAACTGCGCGGCCGGGATGCCCGAAAGGATTAGCGTCTCGCCAGTCAGTTGGCTGTTTAGGTAGCTGTAACGCACGATTCGGTCATAGCCGGCATCGGTTGCCGAACTGTAGGCGAGATAGACGTAATGGTCCGTGGCGAAGTTCGGGTGCAGGCAGATGCCCATGAGGCCGCCCTCGCTGCTCACCTGAGTATCTGCTAGCGTGAAGACCGGTTGCGCCTGAAGCTGGCCATTCGTATAAAGCCGCACGCGGCCTGGGCGCTCGGTGATGAGCATGTCGCCGTTAGGCAGGAAGGCAATAGCCCAAGGCACCTCGAGTCCGGTGGCGACGGTTTCAACCCGGTAGCCGGTTGCCGAGCCGCCGCCTCCTGGTGAACACGCCACGGATGCGAGGATCAAAACCGCGCAAGCAAGTCCAAACTTCATAGCGGCAACATACCTCGCCTCACCGTTCGTTTATCCGACTGCGCTCAACAGGAGATATGCCAGGTCTTGCGAGAACCTGTATCTTTTCGGATAACGCTCGCCTCGATGCTTGCAATCATTGAGGCTGTGCAGGCAGCTAAGACTCTCGTTCTGCGAAGCCCGGTGGGCGACGACGACAGGTATCGGCTGGAGTTGGGCGGACACATGGACGGCTCGCTCAGCATCAGTGTTACCAAGGCTGAACGGCGCGCAACGATCGGCGATCCGGGAGCGACCACGGTCGGCGACATGATCGCCGCCATCATTACTAGTGCGCCATTCGACATCTCTGTACACACGGGATCATATGAGTTTAGGCGCACCGAGTCCAAGGTTGCCGTCTCGTATGTCAGCTACGAGATCGACTGGGCTCGCACATGGTTCGTTCCTCTCTCCGAACTCCTGATCGCCCTCACCGCGGTCGGACGAAGGCTCGCCGCATAAAAAAAGAGGGCCCGGGGGTTTATCCGGGCCGCTATCCGTGAGGATAGAGAGGGTTTGAGTGTGGCCTTCTGTGAGGCCTTCGTTACCAGACGATGCCCTTTGCAGGCATGTTCCCGAAGGCTCTCTTGTGAGTGCCCTCTCCATCTGTGAGATCCACTTCGCGGCTCTTTACACAAGAGCCTCTGAGGACGACGAGAACCTAGTTCTCCGGTACGGGCTTGACGTTCAAATTCTGCGGATGCGCAGTCAAGCCGCGGGTGCCGTCATAGGTCACCTGATCGCCGTGATACAGGATGTCGTAACGCCCGGTCCGGTTGGAGATAGCGGTCGTTGCGATGAGGTAGTAAATATGGTCGCGGGTGAGGCGCGGGTTGATGAGGGCATCGTCGCCCGCGCCAGAGTTGTCATCGCGGGCGATCTCGTTGTGATTCTCATCCTCCATGATCAGGAAGGGATCGAAATCGGGCGAGGACATCACGAATGTGGAGTTTCCGGTGCGGTCGGCGAAGAACGCGTGGACGTTGTAATAGAACCCAAGCGAGTCTTGGTATGACTGGGTCGTTATGACGTCGCTGAGATTGCGAGTGAAGTCGGTATTCACCCCGCCACCGCCGCAGCCGACGAGCCCGAAGAGGGCCAGAGCAGGAATAAGAGATCGAAGTTTCATGGCAAGTTGTCCTCCTTATTAAGCCATCTGACGATTGGAACCGGGTGGCGTTTCCTAAAGGGCAATCTCCGCAGTCAAATTTGCGGGCCGATGCAGATCACATAATTATTGCGTTATCGTTGAACCTCAAGGATGAGGTTGTCCCGCTTAGCCAAGAATGGCGATTCAAGCGGTGACCTTTGCCGATAACGACTTAATCTGCTGATCCAACCGGTGTTACCGAGTGCGTTGCGAGACACGCCAAATGCGCATACCACTAAGCGACCAAGCATGTAGCGTCTCGACCGGGCCACCACTCCTGCGATTTTGGATTTTGGATTGCCAATTTCCGATTTTTCAATGGTGTATAACGGCAATATGGCTACTACACCAACCATGAATGATCACGCGCTGGCCGTTGGCAGCACTTTTGTGTGGCATGAGGCCTACGGCCCCGATCCGGATGCGATCGTCGACTTCTATACCAAGGCCCTCGATTTCGGCACTCAGAATTACGACATGGGTGAGATGGGCACGTACCGGATGCTTACCAAGAACGGCGTCGGCGTCGCGGGGGTACTCGGGACGAACACGCCCGAAATGAAGGATGTGCCTCCGCACTGGGCGACCTATGTCGCCGTCGACGATGTCGATGCGCGGCTGGCGAAGTGCCAGTCGCTAGGCGCGAAACTCGTGCACGGCCCGATGAACGTCCCCAGCGTCGGACGGATGGTCCTCATTCAGGACCCGCAGGGCGCCCACATCTGGCTTTTCAAGCCTGATCCGGCGGCGAGTTAGCCCACCGACTGGAGCTTCTTGGCGGCATGGCGTTCAAGCGCCTGCCGCTTTCTTTCTTCCGGCGTCAGGGTCATGTCGTTCTGGAGCTTCTTGGCGTCTTCCTCGCTGGTCCACTGCACGTTCCACACGAGGCCGACCTTCTCCAGGATGCGAAGCAGATTCGCCGAAGGATCGAGCTGGCCCTTGAACATGCCGTGGTTCGCTGAGATCGCCCGTGCGTGGTGATTGTTATGGTTCGTCTCACCCCATGAGAGGTAGGCGAATATCCAGCTAAGCTTGTGGCCCCAAAATCCGTCGAGCCAAAAGTTGGTGCTTAGGTCGGTGGTGTTGAAGTCGCGCCTACCGAACTGATGGCAGCCTGCGTTCACCCAATAGGTGACGTAATTAGCGAAGAACATGCCTAGGCCGCCGCCGTAGAGAAGACCTCGATAGGCACCGAATCCGGTCGCCCAACCGATGAATGTGGGGAAGGCGAAGCCGAGGATGAGCCAGACGAAGAACGTGCGGCTGTAGAACATCACTTGCTTGTCCTTCTCAAATTGCGGATAGACCGTGCGGTCAAAAAGGAGCCCGCGCAGCCAGCCGATGTAGGCATGCCAGAAGCCGTGGCGCGGGCTGTGCAGGTCCTCGTCTTCGTCGCTGTGGATGTGGTGGTGATGGTGGTCGCTGAGCCAGTTCACCATCTTGCCTTGGGCCGTCGTGCAACCCAGCATGAAGAAGAATCCACGAAGCCAGGGTTTGGTCTGATACGACGGGTGAGTGCCCTGACGGTGAAATCCAAGCGAGATGCCAAGCGTGCGCATCTTGCAGCCGACCAAGGTGAAGATAAGGGCGGTGAGGGTAAAGCTGAGGATCTGCGCCCAACCCGATGGCGGGTTCGTCACGATGTCCACGACGGCCGCCGGTATCGCGGCCACGGGGGCGAAAATGATGACGTCCGTGATGAGCTGGTGAATCAGCGGTTTTTTCTTTTCAGCAGGTGCGGTGATTACGGCAGACAATGGATTCTCCCTGTGCTATCCTTCGCGGCGGGTAATTGACGCGATGTACTTACTTCTACGCCATTAGACTGCAAAAACGGGCCTTTCGGCGCTCAGTCTCGGGCTTTGCCTTGCGCCCGGATGAGTGGAAGATTACCCGTCGTGCTTCTTTTCAGGACGCATAGTGGGGAACATCAGCACCTCGCGAATCTGCTCCGCGCCGGTCAACAGCATCGCCATGCGGTCGAGGCCAAACCCGCATCCACCGGTGGGCGGCATGCCGCATTCGAGGGCGTAGATGAAGTCCTCGTCGATCAGCTGCGCATCGTCATTGCCCTTCTTTGCCTGGTCGAGCTGATCTTCAAAGCGCTCGCGCTGATCGATCGGATCGTTGATCTCGCTGAAGGCGTTGCACAGCTCCCGTCCGAGCATGTAGCCCTCGAAACGCCTCGTGAATCCGGGCCGGTTCGGGTCCTTCTTGGCGAGCGGGCTGGTCTCGATCGGGTAGCCGATGACGAAGGTGGGCTCTTGCAGGGTCGGCTCGACGAACACTTCGAGCAACTTCTCGATGAATCCGCCGAGGTTGTTCTCCTTCTTGAGGTCGATGAATCCGCCAAGCTTCTGCGCCTTCCCAGGCACGTCGAGCTCCTTCGCCCGCTTTACGGCTGAACCGATGTTGGCTAGATCGGATTGAGTTAGGCCGGTGTGGCTCTCAATTTCGCTGAGCAAGTCGACGCGCTTCCAGGGCTTTGAGAAGTCGAGCACTCCGACAGTGGCCGTGCCGAAGACTTCCAGCATAACGAACTTGAAGCACTCCTCCATCCTCGTCATCATGTCTTCCAGATTCGCGTAGGCTTCGTAAAACTCCACCATCGTGAACTCCGGACTATGCCGATTGGAGACGCCCTCGTTTCGAAACACGCGGCCGATCTCGTACACCTTCGGCACGTCGCCGCAGATGATCCGCTTGAGATACAGCTCGAGGGAGATACGGAGCTTCACGTCCATCTCGTAGGCGTTGAAGTGGGTGGTGAATGGCCTTGCGGCGGCTCCGCCTGCTTGCAACTGAAGCATGGGTGTCTCGACTTCGAGATAGCCCTGCGAATCGAAGTAATGCCGGACCGCCGTCGTGATGCGCGCCCGGTTGAGAAGCATCGCGCGGGCCCCGGGGTTCGTGATCAGGTCGAGGTGGCGGTGGCGATAACGCTGCTCGGTGTCCTCCAGCTCGTACCACCGCTCTTCGCCGACCACGTTGCCTTCGGCATCCTTCACCTCGCGAGTCTTTCCGATCGGCAGGGGCTGCAGGGACTTACTAAGCGCAACCAGCGAGTCGGCGAAGATGGTTTTCTCGCCGGTCTTCGTCTTATCGAGCCGGCCCGTGATGCCGATGTGATCGCCGATGTCGAGCAGGTTGTATATCTCCCACGCGCTCTCGCCGAGGTCGTCCTTGCGGAAGTAGACCTGTATCTTGGCGTCTCCATCGCTGACGTGGGCAAAGCCCGCCTTGCCCATGAGGCGGTAGGAAACCACCCTACCCGCATAAGACACCTTTTCGCCTTCCAGCGACTCGAAGCGGTCAAGCATCTGCTGGGCGGATCGCGTGATCTCGAAGCGCTCGATGGCGAAGGGATCATGCCCCATCTCACGCATGCGGTGTAGTTTTTCGATGCGGATATCGCGTATGGAGCGGTCGTCGGACATGTGCGGGAGAGTTTACTTGCAGCCGCCGTGTCATCCCGAGCGAAGCCCGACGGATCTGAAACTGGAGACGGTTGTCAGTTAAGGGGGGTCGACTTCAGTCGGCTGCTTGGGGCGTCACGTGCCGTGACGGCTACGCGTGCTTCGCACGTAGGGTTACCTCGGGTAAATTCTTGGTTCCCCGAAAGGCGCCGTGGCCAAGTGGTAAGGCATGGGACTGCAAATCCTTGATCAGCGGTTCGAATCCGCTCGGCGCCTCCCTTCCTGATGGGGTGGTTGGCTGATGGGCTGACGGGCTGAGTCTCCATCCTCAATTCTCAATCCTGGCTCCGTGCCTGATATGTCAAACTAGGTAGCTTCCATGGCCCGGTCGTCTAGTGGTTAGGATGCCGCCCTTTCACGGCGGAGATCGCGGGTTCGAGTCCCGTCCGGGCTACCACACTTCAGATCGTAAAGGGACGGCCAGCCGATCCGGCCTCTGGCACGTAGAGAAGCCATTCGACCCCAGGCATGGCTTGCGCCATCCTCCCCCGCAAGGCGACGCAGCCCGGTTGCTCGGTCGCGTAATGGCCCCCCGCGATGATCGCGAACCCCTCATCGGCGACCTCCAGCCCGACATGCTGCTTTACTTCTCCCGTGAGCAGCACGTCCGCCTCCGCTTGACGGGCTTTTCGCCACTCGCTGTCCGCGGCCCCGCCCACGATAGCGACCTTCTTGATCTTGCGGCCCGGATCGCCCCATGTCCAGCTCGCGGTTTCCAGCTTGCGATCGACTTGCTTGGCGAAGTCCATCAAGTTGCAAGGCGATGGCAGGGTGCCGATGCGGCCAGCAGGCTGCTCGCCTTCACTCATCAAGGGCATAAAGTCGAAGGCGGGTTCCTCATAGGGATGCGCTTTGCGGATGGCTCTGCCCACCGCAGCCATTTTGTCGGCGGGAAGGACCATCTCAAATCGAACCTCATCGAAATGCTCGACATTGCCGGACTTACCGATCGTGGGGGTGCTCTCGGGGCTGCCCTTGAACGTTCCGGTTCCGCGCATCTCAAACGCGCACCGGCTGTACTCCCCGATCAGGCCTGCTCCAGCCTCACTTGCGGAGTCGACGATCTTCTCTAGCGAGTCGGACGGGCAAAAGGCGATGACCTTGATCTTTCGCACATCCGCAGCCATCCCGAAATCGGACACATCTCGCAAGTCGAAAATGGATGCGAGCGCATCGTTGATCCCGCCTTTCGCCGAATCCCAATTCGTGTGCGAGGCGGCGAAGGCGATGTTGTTGCGCGCTAGCTCAAGCACGGTTCGGCCCACATGCGAAGTCTGCAGCACGGAGGCCAGCGGCTCAAAGATCAGGGGGTGATGGGTGAGCAAGAACTGCGCCCCCTGCTTGGCAGCAAACTCGACAGCGCCCAGAGATCGGTCCAGCGCAACCACCGCCTTCGTCAGATTGGCAAGCGGATCGCCGACCTGCAGCCCCACCTTGTCGAAGTCGAAGGCAAAGCGCTTTGGCGAGATCTCTTCAAGGACTTCCAACGCGTCGCGAACCTGCGGCATGGGGTCATTCTACATAGGGCGCAGGATGCTCTTAATGAGGCCCGCCCTTTCCGAGGCGGCGCGCTCATTGTCGCCATCCGCTCGCAACTCGAGGCTCGTGAGCACAAAGTCTGCAGTGCGAGGGCTGTCAGGAAAGCCGCAAATCCCAAAAAGACCCGCCCAGCGAATCCAGGCCAGCGATCGCAGCGAATCAGCCAAAGACAAGGTGGGGGAAGCAAGGACGAAGCCGTGGACGGCGATTGCCTTCTCTTCCAGAAAAGCGCGCCCCAACTCCGAGCGTGCCTCGCGCTCTTCCCGCAGCAGGTATTCGCATGCTCCCGTGAATTCGTGCTTGGCGCCGCCA
>JBBREM010000061.1:0-15468 GCA_038202925.1 Fimbriimonadales bacterium
GATCTGGTCAGCAGGCACGAACAGCTTGTCGGGTGCCTGATACTCGACGTAGAGGTATTCCTTCTCGACGCCGTGCTCGACGCGCTTGGTAAGCCCGCGGAAGACGCCGATGCCGAAGTTGATGTGGACGACGTAGTCGCCCGCCTTGAGGTCGAGCACCGTCGCAATCGGCGCGCCCTCCATGAACCGCTTCTGGGGGAGTTTCAGCCGCGCGACGCCGAACAGCTCGGCATCGGAGATGACGACGAGCTTGATCTCCGGCATGATGAACCCGCCGCCCAGATTGCCGTCGGCGAGGAAGGGGCCGGGGGGCAAAGCCCCCTCCCCTTGCGGGGATGGCTCGTGCCCCGGAGGGGGTTGGGGGTGGGGGTCTGCCTGATCGGATTTAGGTTTGCGACCTTTGGAAGTTCCGGAACCCCCATCCCCTGCCCCTTCCCCCTCCGCTTCGCGCAAGGGGAAGGGGTTCTCTTCCGGCGCAGATCGAACAAAAATCTCCGCCTGCGAAAGCACCGAGCGCGCCCGGTTAGGCTGGTCGGTGGAGAAGAGGACGGTGAAATTATCCTTCTGCCAGTTGCGCAGGGTTAGAGCGAGGTGCTCCGGGCGGCCGCGGTAGGGCTCGAGCGACGATGCGCCGATCTCGAACCGTTGCGGGAGCTGCAGCCAGTCGGGGAGGGCGTTCATCGCGGAGAGGGAAACCGTGACCGGAGCGGTAATGGGGTGTTGGGGTGTTAGGGTATTGCCCGAATCCAATACCTCAACACCTCGAGACCCCAATGCCGCTTCGCCCGCGAAGGAGGCGAGATGCTCCGGCGGAAGCATGAAGTCGCTCACGTAGCTGTGGAGCATCTCGCCGCGCTCCTGGCGGGCGGCGAGCGATTGCTTTAGCTCCTCTTCGGCCCGCGACACGACCGCTTCGAGTTCCAGCGGCTCATCCAGGACCAGCACGTCGCCCGCGAGAAGCAAGTCGATGGCGCAGCCAGAGTCGGGATGCAGCAGCGGGCGATACAAGTCGAGCCGGTCGAAATAATGCTTCTGAGACAGCGACTCGGCATCGCCAGCAATCAGCTCCTCCAAACGATGGGCGGCCTCGTCGGAGAGCGCCGCCATCTCTCGCTCCAGTGTGTCAAGCAGCATCGACTTGTAGTCGGCATCGCCGACGGTGTAGAGGGTTTCGCGGCTCGGGGCGAGGGTGAGTTCGGGGATAACCCCGACCGAGCGTTGCGTGTTCGGATCGAACATGCGCACGCTCTCCACCTCGTCGCCGAACAGCTCGATTCGCACCGGAAGATCGCGGCCCGCCGCGAAGATGTCGAGAATGCCGCCGCGCTGGCTGTATTGGCCGGGCTGGCGCACGGGCTCTTGCGGCTCGTAACCGAGGTTGACGAGCTGGCCGAGGAGGCGGTCGAGGTCGATCGTGTCACCGGTCTTCACCGTTACAAAGGCATCCAGCAACACCTCTCGAGGGAGCGTCCTTTCTAGCACCGCTTGGGGCGTGGTGGTGATGATCCAGGGGCGGTCTTCAGTTAATGCTCTGAGCGCTCCGAGTCGGTCGGAGAGGGCGATATGCTCGGGCGCGGAGTCCTCGAACAGCGCCGAGGTTCCGGAAGGCAGATCGCATATCAGGTCCTGCGGCACTCCCGCCAGTCCGAGCTTGGCGTGCCACGCGAGCGCCCGCTCGTAGTTGGCGGTGACGATCAGCATCTTGCGCGGCCGGTGCTGATAGGCGGCGACGACGAGAAACGCGCGAGCCTCGGGCGCGACGGACTGCCACTCGCAGGAATGCTCCAGGGCGAGCGGGGTGCTCAGTTGAGGCAGGGAGGCCAAGCGACGCGCCCAATCGGCGATGCGCATTAGCTGTTAGGATACCGGCTGGAATGCGCCAACGGGACGCCGCCTTCGATCAGCCCCGACGCATCGAGGCTGCTGTAATGAATCGCCTCTATTCAATGAGGGGATAAATCCGCGCACTTCAAAGGATTTTGCTCCAGCACCTGAAAGTCCGCCAACTGCCCGGGCAGGAGGCTGCCCATTAGGTCTGCGTCGCCATTCGCAGCCGCCGCGCGCTGGGTGTAGGCGAGCCAGGCTTCTTCTGTTGTCAAATTCTCAGCCGGATCGTATGTGCCCGTTCGATGGGTCGCGGCGGCGATGCCGTCGCGCGGGTCGCCCGCCACAATCGGGCGATCTGAGCTGAACGACAGCGGAATGCCCGCATCCCAGACCGAGCGGAATCGCTTCAGTTTCGCTGCTCGTTCGGGGCCGAGTTGGCGCTTGTAGCTGTGCTCGAAGCGCAGGAGGAACTCGGGCTGCATGGTGCAGTAGCACCCGAGCTTCGCCATGCGATCGATCTGCGCGTCGCTCAGGATCATCGCGTGCTCGATTCGGTGGCGCTTGGCGTCGCCGGTCGCCTCGTAGGCGTCCATCACCAAGTTGGTCGAATGGTCGCCGATGGAGTGAATCGCGAGCTGGTAGCCGGCTTCGTGCGCGGTCAGGACCATCTTCTTGAGCTTGTCGGGAGCGTAAATGAGAGTGCCCGCGATTTTGGATTTCGGATTTTGGATTTCGGAATCGCCCGCGTAGCTGCCGTAGATCGCGGCGGTGGCGGAGCCGATGGCACCGTCGGCGAAGATTTTCACTCCCGCCACTCGGCACCGGTCGGGATCCATCGCACGGCACAGCTCGTCGAACCGGCACTTGTCGATGGCGCGCGGTCCGAACATGGCGCTCCACTGCACATACAGCCGCACCCGAATCCTGCAGCCTCGCTCGCTCGCGATCCGGTACGCCTCCATCTCTTGGGCGAGATCGAACCGGCCCGTCATCATGTCGCTGGCGCAGGCGATGCTGAGATCGGCCATTTTTTCGCCGGCGAGCATGACTGCCTCAACCATCTCATCGAGAGAAAGATCGGGGGCCGCCGCCGTTACGCGCTCGTGAGCGCGCTCGAGGAGAACACCGTCAATCGCGCCCGACACGTCGCGTCGGAACGTGCCGCCCGTCGGGTCGGGCTCGCTATCTTTGATTCCCGCCGCCTCCAAAGCCGCCGTATTGGCGACGCTTGCGTGGCCGTTGACGTGGCGCAAGAGGATCGGAACGGTGCGGCTGATCTGATCCAGATCATGGCGAGTCAAATGTTCGCCTCCACCGTAGCGCGTCTGGTCGTAATGAACCGCCATGAGCCACTTGCCGGGCTCGGTCAACTCAAGTCGTTCGCGGACGGCTTGAAGGACGGCTTCGTGCCTATCGCATGCGCCCAGATGCAGCTTTTGCAGATCGAGTCCGGTCGGGAGGATGTGGCAATGGTTGTCGATGAATGCGGGCATCAGCCACTGGCCCTTGAGGTCGATTGTGGATTGCGGATTGTGGATTGTGGGTCGTGAATCGCGCCACACTCCGCGGCCGTTCTCGACGAGCATCGACTGCAATTCGCCCGTAAATCCCCAGCGGAAGTTGGTGTAAAGGCCGTTTGTCATTCTGGAAGTGATTCCCGCGAACTGGAAGGATCTACCTGTAGAGGGCTTGCAAATTGTCGTCAGGCAAAGATTACGGTCAGATCCTTCGGTTCGGCCATGGGCCGCCCCTCTCTCAGGATGACAAGTTCCTACGACCGCACCACCTCGGGCACAACGCGCTCCGCGCTCTCGAGCGCACCCTCGATGAAGCCGGTCCAGAGCGCGGTGTGCTCCCCGGCGAAATGAACGCGGCCCTCGGGAGGCGCGACGTGCTCCATGTGCTCCAAGACGAAGCCGGGCGCGAGGTGAGAGAACGAGCCGCCGCAGTAGGGATCGCGCACCCATTCGTGGAACCATCCGCGCTTGAAAGTCTTGGCCGCTTCGGGAACGATCTGCGCAAGCTCGTAGATTCCCGCCCGCACCGGATCGCCCAGGGTCGCCCACCGAGCGCCGTCTTCGCCGTTCGAGTACGCGGTCAGGATGTGCGCGTCGCCCATCGAGCCGTCCCAAGTTTGCTGCAGCGGGCTATCGCAGAACATGCGGCCGCCCCAGCCCTGATCCCGCCACCATGGCTCCTCGAACTCCCAACAAATCTTCACGGACCGCCCCATCTGGCACGCCTCGATCGAGCACCGTTTCGGACCGGTTAGGGCAGGCTCGAATATAACGCGCTCCAGGGCGGGAGGCGGCAGGGTGAGGATTACCTGATCCACTTTGGCTGTGCCGCCATCGAACGAGAGCGTCACGCCTTCGGCATCCTGGTGCACGCGCTGTAGAACCTTGCCGAAGTGGGCTTCGGCATGTAGGCGGCCCAGCATCCGTTCACACAGATTTCGCCAGCCTCCCGGCACGCGATAGGCGCTCATCACATCGCCATCGCGGTCGAGGTAGTTCATGTAGCCGGTGAGCCAGCCGAGGAGGCCGACGCGGTCCGGATCGTCGCCTTCGTCGGAGCGATACTTCGACGCCACCCACCAGCGGCCGCGCTCGGTCTGGGTGTTCTCCCGGATGAAATCCCACAGCGTCTTGTCGTCCAGCTCTTTGGCGTGCTCGTTGCGCCAGGGGGGGCTGTTTAGGCTGCGGCATAGCTCGCGAGCAGCGCCTTCGACGCGGAGGTCGTCCTCGAGCGCGTCATTCCAGATGTCGACCTCGGTGCTGTGGCAGCCGGCATGAACCACCTTGCCCGGCCAGTTGCTGCGCTCCATGGGCTCGAGGTGGAATTCTTCGAGCAACGCTAGGCACCGATGATGGTCGGCGTCGATCCATTCACCTCCGGCTTCGTAGATCGCGCCCTCGCCCTCATCGACGGTGTGCAGCCGTCCGCCTGGGCGGCCGCGGGCCTCGTACAGTTCGACCTCCACGCCGTACTTTTCGAGCAGCATCGCCGCGCGAAGCCCGGCCAGTCCCAAGCCGACGATGCCGACTTTCATTGGTCGCTTGGCGCTCCGTGAGATTTGCTGCGGAGGAGGAAGTCACCGACGAGGCATGCGACAACCACAAGCCCGGCCAGAGTGACGAAGACTTGGTCGACCTTCGCCCGAATCATGAGCAGGACGGCGGCAAGCGCGAGGAAAGCGAGCGAAAGCAGAAGGGCCGAGTTGCCTCGGCTCTTGAGCCGGATTAAATTCAGCGCGCAGCCTACGGCGCAGACCCACGCGCCCCCTAAAAGGACAAGGCCGAACTGCTGGCCGTTCATCCGCGCCCCGCGCAGAGCTGATCGGACCTGAAGTCCGCGACGAGCCGCCACACCAACAAGCGAGTTCGAGACGGCATGGTCGAAGGGTACCGCGCTTTACCTGGTGAAGGAATTCAACCTTGTGACTCCCTGCGTTCGCCCTGACATTGCCAAGTTGCGGGGGCGACTAGTGACTCACAGCACGTCGGCAAGAGCAAAGACAAATACTCCGATCGACACAAAGCCATTCAGCGTGAAAAAGGCCAGGTTGACACGAGTGAGATCGGTCGGCTTGACAAGGCTCTGCTCGTAGATCAGCAGGCTGGCCGCAACGGCTACCCCCACGTGGTAGATTGGCCCCGCGGAGACTACAAAGCCACCAGTAACCAGGCATACGATGGCAAGCGCGTGGGAGATACGGCTGATCGCGAGCGCGTTTGCCTTGCCCACCGTCTCGGGCAGAGACCTCAACCTATGCTGGCGGTCGAACTCCTCATCCTGCAGCGAGTAGATGATGTCGAAGCCCGCCGTCCAGAACATGACCGCCGCCGTAATCGGCAGGATCGCCCAATAGAGTCGACCCGTTGAAGCGATCCAAGCCGCCGCCGGCGCGATGCCGAGCGATAGCCCGAGAACGAAATGACACAGCGGCGTGAACCGCTTAGTAATCGAATAGCCAAGGGTGACCAGCAAGGCAACAGGTGACAGGGCGTATGCGAGCGGATTCAGCATCGCCGCCGCGATGATGAAGAGCGCGCAGCTTCCGAAGAAGAACAGGTTGACGTCGCGCAACTTGAGCAGCCCAGCGGGGATCGCCCTCATCTTCGTGCGCGGATTGACTGCGTCGATCTCGCGGTCGGCGATGCGGTTGAAGGCCATTGCCGCGCTGCGGCAGGAAACCATTGCGACGACGATCCAGCCAAACGTCCACCAGCCCGGCCATGCGCCCCGGCCCGCGGATATCGAGCCCCACATCATCCCGATCATCGCGAACGGAAGCGCGAAGATCGAGTGCTCGACCTTGATCATCTCGAGATAGACGCGAAGCGCCGATCTATCTCGAACCGCGGTGGCCATGCTTTGAGTTTACCGATGGAATAGGGGACAGGAATGTCCCCGCCACAAGGATCACGCCGTAACTAGATCGCGTGAGTAATACACGCCATCGAGCGCGCCGACCATAGCCGTGCAGACGACGGCGCATGCCGTCTTCGCCTGCTGGAACTCCGCTTCGCTGAGGCCGTCAAGATATTGGCGAAGGCACTCAACTTCGGCGATATCGTCGGCATGGACCCGGAAATATTCCTTGCCCGCGTCGCTCACCTTGTAATGCTCGTTCAGGCCGTCCAGCTTCGCGCGGGCCGTACTTGGCTGCTGCGCCTCGAAGGCGTAGAGCGCCCCGATGGCTTCGGCTCTCGACGACATGAACAGGTTGCGCGCGGCGGTTTCGAGCGTCTTGGTGGACGGCAAAAGCGCCGAGTCTCGGGCGTCGACCGAACCCTTGAAATCCGCCCACAGGACCTCATGCTCGCGTTCCTCTTCGGCGTAGCTAGTCTCGCCAAGCTTCTCCCAGCCGTCTGCGATCGTTCCAACGAACGCCGCGTACTGAGTGGCATACTCGGCCAGCTTCTGAGCCGGCAGCGTGCCCGCCTTCCAATCCTGATAGAACGGGTGGCTGTTCAGCTCAAACTGAGCCACGATTGCGTCGAGTTGCTGCGATCTGGTCACGTCCGATAAATTACCCTGTTGTTGATCTTCCGGCTTTCGCGGGATATCGACTCGTCGCTCTGACCAGGCATTTGGACGAGGATTAGCGAACGCTGGTAGGGGTAATCGGCGTGGTACCGTGTACAGTTAGTTTTCGGCTGGCCCGCCGTCAATTTTTTTGTTTGGACCTCGCTTATGATGCTGCGAAAATTTTTCCCCTCGTTCTTGGCCTTCGCACTCGGTGCCTCAAGCTTCGCTCAGGCACCCACGTTCGCCGGCAATGCTCAGCACACGTCGATCTTTACCCCGGCCGCTCAGCCGATGAATAAGATCAAGTGGCAGACCACGATCGATACCCAGAACAGTTCGGGCGGGGCGCATTACGGGACCCCCCTGATTACCGCGGCGAATACGATCATCGTCCCCGTGAAGACCTCGGGAGCCGGGAATGGAACGACGCTGACGTTTAGGATCGACGCCTTTACTTCGGCCGGCATCCTGAAATATACGCTCACGCCGGACTTCGCACTGCCTCACGATACAAACGGCTTTGCGACGTACGGCTGGGTGCCTGTTTATCAGCCCGTCGTGGCGAACGGCCCAAGCGGCCCCCGCCTTTACTATGCGGGCGCCGGCGGCACGATCTGGCGAGTTGACAATATCGACACTAACACGCCCTCCGCCCCCGTTCGAGTGGTTTTTTACGGAGCCGCAAACTATAACGCAGGCTCGATGGCCGGCTTCAACGCATCCGTGTTCATCAACACGCCGATCACGGCAGACAGCCAGGGCAATGTTTACTTTGGCTTCCGCACCTATGGGACGCCGCCTTCGACCATTCCCGCCAACCAAGGCGGCTACGCCCGCATTTCCTCGACGGACGTCGCAACCTACGTCTTGGCAACCAACGCCGCGTCCGACGCGAATGTTTCGCGCGACACCCACAACAGCGCACCCGCATTGAGCAATGACGAGGCCACGTTGTACGTTGCGGTGAAAGGCACAAGCGGGACCACCTCGCCTTATCTGCTGGGCCTGAATTCGACGACGCTCGCGACGAAGTATAAGGTGGCCCTTACCGATCCTCGGAACGCGAACTCCGCAACGGTCACCGACGACAGCACGGCTTCGCCCATGGTCGCGCCGGACGGCGACGTTTACCTGGGCGTTTTGTCGAACCCTTACAACGGATCGCGTGGGTGGCTCTTGCGGTTCAACGGCGACTTGACTTTAACTAAAACCCCGGGCGCGTTCGGCTGGGACAACACCCCCGCAATCGTGCCGTCGAGCATGGTTCCCTCCTACACGGGGACATCGACGTATTTGCTCTTTTGCAAGTACAACAACTACGCGATCAATGATGGCAACGGCGTCAATCGGGTCGCCGTGATTGATCCTAACGCGACGCAGCTTGATCCTCATCCTTCTGCGAGCGGCCAACTGGAGATGAGAGAAGTGATGAGCCAAGCCGGGCCATCGCCGGACAGCGGCTACTTTGGCGCTTCCTATCCCTTTGCGGTTCGAGAGTGGTGCATCAACACCCCAGCCGTGAATCCGGCAACCAATAGCGTCCTATTCGATAGCGAAGACGGCAGGCTATATCGATGGGACCTCTCGACGAATACTATGACTGAGGGCATTGTCCTCACTCCAGGGATCGGCGAGCCCTATGTTCCGACAACGATGGGCCCCGACGGGACGATTTATACGCTGAATGGCGGCACCCTTTTCGCCATCGGCGCTGACCCGCTGGTCAACATCACCATTCGATCGTCGATGCCAGACTCGACCAACGTGCCAACCGGCGCTTCGATCACGTTCACGGCTCATGTCGCCATGGCGGGTGGGAGCCCAACTGGAACCGTGGTTTTCACGAAAACGAGCTTTTCAAACGTCACTCCGACGACGACAACGCTTGGAAGCGCGAGTGTAAACGCCGGCACCGGCGATGCCTCGTTCACGACGGCATTGCTCACGGCCGGCACATCGGGTGGCAATTCCAATCTGGGCAGCCACTTCATCACGGCGACCTTTACACCGGGCGCGCCCGGTATCCCAGCGCCCCGGATTCGCTTCGGCGTCCAGTCAAAGCCACAATTAGGATCGCCCGGTCCGCGAACTTCCTCATCGACGTATTCGGTCACGATGGTTCAAAAGGTTCATGCCTATTCGACCACGACGACGGTTACCTCGAACGCGTCGATTGCGCATCTCGGCTCGGCGGTCACCTTTACGGCGACGGTGACGTCCGCGCCCGCCGCGACCGGCCAGGTCACCTTTTACGACGGCGCTACGGTCATCGGGCAAACGCCCATCGTTTCCGGCGCGGCGACCTTTAGCACCTCCGCGCTTACCGGCGGTAGCCACATGATTTCAGCGACGTATATGTCGGACACGGATCACGCAGCGAGCAGCGGCACCATGTCACAGACTGTCGCACGACCTGTTAGCGGGGCGGTAACGCTATCGAGCTGGCAGGCCGCGAGGACCGGAATCCTCGTGACGGTGAAGCTGGTGGATCCCAGCACGCTCGCGGTTGTCGATACGCAGACCGGCACGCTCGATGTAAATGGCAACTTCACGATCTTTACGACGGCGACGCCGGGTACGTACACGGTCAAAATCAAGGCTTCGCACTGGCTCACCAAAGCAGTCCCGAACGTGGTGGTCGGCCCTTCCGGTGCGGTGAGTGCGAACGCGACACTGATCAACGGCGACGTCAACGGAAACGACTCGATCACGCTCGCGGATTTCACCGCGGTGCGGGTTGCCTTTAATTCAAGCGTGGGAGATGCGAACTACAACGCTGAAGCCGATCTCAATGGCAGCGGCAATGTTTCCCTCGCCGACTTCACGATCCTCCGGGCCAACTTTGGCCTGAGCGGAGACTAGGCGGGACTTAACGAAGGGCAAGCGCAGCCGCGCTTGCCTTATCGCCGTATGGAGACCTGCTGATGATTCGCCGCTTTCTGTCGCGATACGGCCTTTGCGCTCTGGGACTCGCCGTGCTCGGCGCGAGCCTATTTGGCCAGACCGCCTCGGCGATCGACCGGATGGACACGGTCATCAACTATCACGACTCCTCCGATCTTACGGACCCCGCGAAGCAGCTGAACGATCGGCTTGGATCACGCAACGCGAGCCTTGCTTATGAGAGCAATAGGGGTTATCTGAAATCTGTTCTTCGCGAGCTCCATATTCCCCTGTCGTCGCAAACCCTCGTCTTCTCGAAAACCAGCGAGCAGGCGGCGCAGACGGGGCCGAAAACTCCTCGCGCGATCTACTTTGGCGACAACGTCTACGTCGGCTGGGTGCAAGGCGGCCCGACCATCGACATCGTCTCGATCGACCCCAGGAAGGGAGCGATTTTCTACACGCTTGCCCAACGCCAAGCTGCCAAGCCGCGGCTCGAACGGCAAGAGAGCTGCTTCCCTTGTCATGCGGAAGCTCCCACTCTTGGGGTGCCTGGTCCCCTGGTAAGGTCGGTGTTCACGCTCAAGGACGGGACCGCGCATTCGGGCGTGCTCGGGTTCGTCAGCGGCCACAACAATCCGCTCAAGGAGCGGTGGGGCGGGTGGTATGTGACTGGCACTCACGGCGCGGATGTCCATCTGGGCAATTCCACGCTGAGCCGCGAGCAAACGACGGCTGAAACGATGCGGCGGAACTCGAACCTGACATCTCTGAAGGGCCGGTTCGATACGTCGAAATATCTCTCGCCCGCGAGCGACGCAGTCGCCCTCATCGTGCTTGACCATATGGTGCGCGTGCAAAATCTTATTACTCGGGCCCGCTACGAGACGCTGTACGCGCAGAATGACCGAAAGACCGACCCGGCGATGGCCGAGTATGCAACGAGCCGGATCGCCAGGGCGGTCGATTCGTTGCTCATGGATATCCTGTTCCGAAATGAAGCGCCGCTCGATGGGCCGATTCGCGGGACGACCGCCTTTGCTAAGGAATTCGTTTTGAAGGGGCCGAGGGACCGCCGGGGCCGTTCGCTGCGCGAGTTCGATCTCAAGCGGCGGGTGTTTCGATATCCGTGCAGCTATCTCATCTATTCGCCTGGCTTCGACGGCATCCCCGACGAGGCTAAGCTGCGGACCTGGGCCCGCCTCGATGAGATTTTGGCCGGTAAGGACGCAACCGGATTCTTCAATATGGCGCCTACGGACCGGAAGGCCGTTCGGGAGATATTGCTCGACACCAAACCGGATTTCCGGGCCTGGTGCGAGGCTCATCCCCGCCCCTGACCGTGCTCGTCCCTAGCAGTGCCACACTAAGGCACGGAGTTTGTACAGTCCGGGGTTTGGCAGGTGAGCTTGACACGTTCCTTCGCAATCAACGACGAGTTCCTGAAACCCGGCAAGAACAGCATCGGATTCTTGCGTCTCCTCTTGGCCTCACTTGTGGTCGTCGAGCACTCCTTCACATTGGGAGGGTTCCCGATCCCCGGCCATATGTACGCGAGGCTGGCGGTTGCCGGCTTCTTCTTCCTCAGTGGAATGCTGATCGCGCAGTCCTTCGTCCATTCGAGCTCGGTGATCGATTTCGGCTGGCGACGGCTGCTGAGGCTGTTTCCTGGGCTGTGGGCTTGCGTCGCGGTGATGGCCTTCATCTTGCTGCCGATCGCGTGGTTCGCTCAATATGGAAGCCTTGGCGGCTATTTCGACGGACCGGGTGGACCCTTCGCCTTCTTTGGTCGAGGCTTAGCGCTTTTCGGCGGCCAGGCGAGTGTCCATGGCGTTTTCGCTCATACGCCGGTCGGGGACTTCTCGAATGGATCCCTCTGGACCTTGCCCGTCGAGCTGCTTTGCTATGCAGCCCTGGCGATCATGGGACTGGCTGGCATATTTCGACGATGGGCTTGGGCACTTTGGATTCCCTTCCTTCTGGTGCTCTTTTTTCACCTCTTCCCAAATCTGCGTTTCAACGCCTTTCACGAGATGAGCCTGCCAAGCAAGCTGACCAATCTCAGTGTGCTCGAGCTGTACGTTTTCTTCTCGCTGGGGATGCTGGCCTACATCTACCGCGAGCGTATTCGGGTCGAGTCGTGGCTCGGAATTCTATGCTGTGTCTTCGTCGTCGGGATCATGGTGTACGAAGACTTCACTCCTACCTTCCAGTTTGCGAGTCGCGCAATGCGGGTGTTTGCGCTGCCCTACGCGTTGCTGTGGCTTGCGAATGTGATTCCGCTGCGCAGCTTTGATCGAAAGCGTGACCTGTCATACGGGACCTACATTTATGCCTTCCCGATTCAACAGACTATGGTGACCCTTGGCGCTCCCGCGCTGGGGCCGTGGGCATTCTTGGCTATCAGCTACTCCGCTACCATCGGCTTCGCCTTTGCGAGCTGGCATCTGATCGAGCAACCGGCGCTGCGGCTGAAACGGTTATTTGCCTCTAAGAAGAGGCGGGTCGGTGACGAGGAGATCGCGACCGACCCGTCATGAGCCTCGTTCTCAACCAAACCGTAGTCGCCGGTCTTTAGCCGGCGCGACCCGGTATGAGCGCGCGCTCAAAGCTTGCGAAACAACTCTTTAGCTGGCGGATCCGGTGTGAGCGTCCCGACTGGCCGAGGCAGCGACAGCCCTCCGGGCTAGCCAATCGCCTTCTCACGGGCTGGCAACGTTGAGCGCTCAATGATACGGGACGGGACTGGGAATTCTCAAAACGCTGCGCATGTAGCGGTACCAGACACCTTTCGAGCGAGGAGCAAGGCGGCGAGCCTTTCGGTAAAGCTGAAGCGCCTCGTCGTGCTGTCCGTCGGCATCATGATAGCTGGCGAGGATAGCCATCGCATAGCCCAGCTTGACTCTAAGCTGACGCCGTTTGAACGCGCGCTTCTCGGGCTTAACCGACTGAAACCAGCCGTCGAAATGAGGGAGCACCTCATCCTCGTAAAGAGACACCGCGTACTGAAACTGGCGCTTGTCGGGTGAACTCGTCGAACCTTCCAGCCGGCTCATACGCACGAGCCTTTCGGGTACCTGCACGACCCTTCCGCGAGAAGCGAGCTGAATCCACATCAGCATGTCCTCGCCGGTTCGATAATGAGCGTTGAAATTGCCCACTTCCAAGACCGTGCGCCGCCGCAGGAGCGTCGCGCTCGACCAGATATCCTCGGGGTGCGGAATAACGTGGTCGATGGACGATGCATTGGGAGCGGTGTGAAGGGGGTAGACGGACTCGGCGCCCGATTCGTACACATGCCACACACCGCCATAGATGAGAACGGATTCAGCGTCCGCGGTGAGAGGCAACTGGGTTTCTAAGCGGTTGGGCTCCCAGCAATCATCGTGATCGCAAAAAGCAATCCAGTCCCCCTGCGCTTCTTCGACAAGCTTTCGGCGAGCGGCACCGATCCCGGCATTCTCCTGCCGGATTACGCGAACGCCGGCAAAGGACCTCGCGAGTTCGGCCGAATTGTCGGTCGAACCGTCATCAAGCACAATAATCTCGTTCGGCGGATGGGTTTGGGCCAGCACCGACCGAATCGCACGCTCGATAAATCGCTCGCCGTTGTACACGGCAATGCATGCAGATATCTTCGGTGACGCCAACTAAACCTCCGCGGGTGTGCGATCCCAGACCCCTTTCACCACCCGCTTAAATCCGGCCCGACCTTCCTCCGTGACGAGATACGGTGAACCTGCAAATGCAGCGAGCACGTTCATCACAAGAAAGGTTCGACTGTAAAGGAGAAACTCCACGTATCCGTGCACGGCAAAAGCGACGGCGATAAAGAAGGCGGCAAAAGCGTAGGGCCGATAGGCGAGATCTCTTCTAATGAAGCCGCACCCATAGCCAACGATCATGGCTATGAAGATAAGGCCTACGAGGCCGAATTCCGCAAACATGATCCCGTAGGTGGTGTCCGCCGCGCGGACCGTATAGGGCGACCAGGTGCTCAGAGTAGCTCTCCCGAAGGTCGGTCCGACGCCAAAGATGGGTTGCCGCATGCCAATCTCGAACAGCTTCTTCTGGGCTACGAAGCGACCCTCAATCGAATCGCTATATTGCGATCCGCGCACTTTTTCGCCGCCAAGGGTCGACGTAAACTTTTCAATCTTGAGCGCGAAAACGGCGAAAACCCATAGTGCGACACCCGTGGTAAACACCACGCCAATTGTCATCGCCATCCCATACTTTCGATGGACGACGTACCAGAAAAATGTTGCGATTCCGCAAGCGCCAAACGCAATCAGGCCGCCGCGTGATTGAGTGGCGATGAATGCGCCCATAAACAGAGCCCCGAGCGCCCATTCGTAAGGTTTCGGCTTGCGAATGAACGTTGGCCCGAAAGCTAGAGCGAATGCCACAAGCATCTCGAGGGCCATGCTGTTCCACCAAGGCGCGGTACCGCTTGCGTAGCCAACGCCGACATCGCTCGTCGTGTCGCTCGCGTCTCGGATCCAGGTTAGATTCGAGTTCGCATAAATGAGGCTCCACGACCTGGCACCAAACAAATTCAGGGCCTGCATTACGCCGACGAGCGCCGACCAGGCGAGACCGGCAAGAAGCCATTTGATCGCGATATCAGGACGAAAACCACGCCTGTTTAAAGCTTCCTTGGCGACTACATAGTAGATGTAGTAATTGAAGAAGGTGGAAGCGAATCGCTTGAAATCCTCTGAGGTGGGCTGTACAGCCGCATTCGTGGCGCTGGTGTAAACGCAGCCGATGGCCGTCAGGACGACAAAGCCTAGGATGATGTAATCCCACATGGCCATTCGGAGTCTGCCAATACGGCCGGTGCGATCGAGCATGAGCCATACGGCGGCCGCGCGAATCGGAATCGAAGTAACGGGGAAATACGGAAGCGAGAGCTTGATGAAGTTCAGCGCGAATTCGTTGAAGAGAGCAAAGCCAAAGAGATGCGACAGCCAGAAACCCTTCCTCTCCTCGATGGAGGGAAGAAAGGTTCTCAGCCGCTCGGCAGCTAAATCACGAGCATCGGCGACAGCTGCCATCTACGCCTGTGGGGTGATCGATCGAACTTCGGCCTGTTGCTCCAGCGCCGACACGTCGTCCGCCTGCTCGTGCACGCGCGACAGAGTTACGGTAACGAGGGGGCATCCGCTGTCAATGAGGGCTTGCTGCGCCTGGAGGAAGTCGACCGACTTCGTGCTGTTGGTTCTCACCAAGAGAATCATCTCGTCAAGCTGGTTGGCGATCAGGAATGCATCGCCTGAGACTTTCACGGGAGCGAAGTCGAAGATGATGAGGTCTTTGCCTTGAGCGGCCACGTCGAGCTCGGCGGGCAGCCCCACCGTTCCGTTCGAGGTGGTTTCTCCTAGTGACGCGTTAAAGATGGTGATATTTTGCCCGGCGCTCTTCACGTCGCCCACCCCTGGGGTGAGCTTGGTCAATGCGTTGTTACCGGGGTCGATCTCCACGTAGAGCACGGAGTGGCCGCTGCGCGCGGCGGCAATCGCCAGGTTCATCGCCGACGTGGTTGCACCGGCGTTCTTGGTCACGCCGATGACACCGATACGGTATCCCTTCTTGCCGCCGCGGATGTAGTTCACCAGCATCGCGTCGAACACTTCGGCAGGCGGACGGCTCAGGCCGCGCATGGGAACTCGCAGCTCAGGGATGACTCGGTAGCAAGGTTGCAGCGCGAGCCGATTAAGC
>JBBREM010000062.1:0-15304 GCA_038202925.1 Fimbriimonadales bacterium
TGCTGGAACATGTAGAGCAAATACACCGCGGCAAGCACGACGCCGAAACCGGCAATTGCTGGGAACCACATGCTGAGCCCGTTGAACCCGGCGAAGCCGGCTTTGAACGCACCGAGCAGCGCCAACACCTCGCCTATGAACCCGTTCGTGCCCGGCAGGCCCACGCTCGAGAGCATCACGATCATGAAGATCGCCGCGTAGATCGGCATCTGCGATTTGATCCCGCCGAAATCTTTGAACAGCCGCGTATGGCGGCGCTCGTAGATGAGGCCGATGAGAAGGAAGAGCGCGCCGGTGCTGATGCCGTGGTTCAGTTGCTGCATCGACCCGCCCATGATGCCGTCGTGGGTCAGCGAGAAGATGCCGAGCAGGATGAAGCCCATGTGGGCGACTGAGGAGTAGGCGACAAGCTTTTTCCAGTCCGGTTGCACCGCTGAGACGATCGCGCCGTAGATAATCCCTATCACCGCGAGGCCCATAATCCACGGCACCTGCTGGGCGATGACATCCGGGAAAAGCGGCAAGACGAACCGCAGGAACCCGTACGTGCCCATCTTGAGCAGCACGCCGGCTAGGATCACCGAGCCTGCCGTCGGTGCCTCGACGTGGGCGTCGGGCAGCCACGTATGGAACGGGAAGGCGGGGCACTTGACGAGGAAGGCAATGGCAAAAGCCCAAAAGACGAACGGCTGCGCCTGCATCGCGCCCGCCCACAGCTTGCCGCTCGCGACCGAACTCTGGATATCGACGATGCTAAAGCTGTAGTGGCCGGTTTGCAGGCTGTATTGGTACGCCATGAAGATCATGCCGACGAGCATGAAGATCGAGCCCGCGAAGGTGTAGATGAAGAACTTCAGCGCCGCGTAGTTGCGCCGCTCGCCGCCCCAGATCCAGATCAGCATTGCCATCGGAATCAGCGACGCCTCAAAAAAGGTGTAGAAGAGGATCATGTCGAGCGACGTGAAAACGCCAATCATGGCCGTCTCCAGCATCAGCATGAAGATGAAATAGTTCTTCACGCGCTTATCGACATAGAAGCTGAACCACGTCGCGATGACGGTCAGAAAGGTGGTCAGCAAGATCAAGAACAGGCTGATGCCATCCACGCCCATGCGGTAATGGATGCCGAATTGGTGGATCCACGGCAGGAACTCGACCTGCTGGAAATGGAATGTGCTGGAGTTGAAGCCCTTGAGGATAAAGAGGCTCGCGATGAATGTGACGACCGTGACCGAGAGCGCGGCGTACTTGATCGCCTTGCCGTTGCTGGGCGAGAAGAACATCAGCATGATCGCGCCGATCAGCGGCACGAACGTTACGAGCGAGAGGATGCCGAGGTGCGGCTGGTCGATCATCGCGACCTCCCTTTCAGCGCCATCGCCAGCACGGTGAGGACCAAGCAGACGGCGAGGATGGTGACGATCAGTTTAAGCAAGGGTCGCACCCCCAACTCGTCGTAGCATCGGCGTCCCGCCGATGAAAGCCCAGCCTATTGCCACGTCCAATCCAAAGCTGATGTTCATCGGCGGGACGCCGATGCTACGTCCATGTTTCATCGTCCGCCTCCTGAGAGGATCGCAGCGTAAGCAAACCAGCCAAGAACTCCGACCACGCCTGCCAGCATCACCAGCGCGTAGGCGCGGACGTATCCGGTCTGGGCGCGGTGGAAAAGCTTGCCGAAGAAGCCGGCCACGTAGCCGGCGCCATTGACGATGCCGTCGATGATCTTAACGTCGAAGAATCGCCAGGCGACGCGGCTCAGATCGCCGCCACCCTGCACGCTAGCGTTGACCATCGCGGAGTCGAACCCAAACTGATGGCCCGCCCACCGCCGGAAGGGGTTCCATTTTCGCTCCTCCCAGCCTTCCTTCTTCGGGAGCCCATTCATGTACACCAAAATCCCGAGGATCAGCCCGCCGAACGCAGCCACGGCCGACCAGCCGACCAAGCTGAGGTACGGCAGGTGTTCGGGCTCTTGGCTGATTTTCCCGATCAGCGTCGGACCCGAGCTAGGCTCCAGCCAATGCTCAAAGCGTCCGCCCTGCGCGAGGAACCAGCCGCCGAAAATGCTGAGGAACGCGAGGGCGACAAGAGGCACCCACATGCTCGGCGAGACCTCGCGAGGCGTGTGATCCTTGTCGAGATCGTGATGCTCGTCGTGATCATCTACGTGCGCATGGTCCACGTAAAAGTTGTGCGTGTCCGGGCCAAAGCTCTCGGCGTGCAACGACTCCTCCTCAACCGCGTGGTGCTCCTCGCCATGCGCATGTGCGCCGGCCGGAATCTTGCGCCACCGCTCCTCGTGGCCAAAGAAGGTCAGCCAGGTCATGCGCGTCATGTAGAACGCCGTCAGCAGCGCCACAAAGAGAGCGGTCCAGCCCGCGTAATAGCCGAGATTCACTCCATCGATGGTCGCGAAGTTATTGGCCAGCCCCGAGCCGATGATCGCTTCCTTCGAGTAGTAGCCGGCGAACCCAAAGACGCCCGGAATCGACAGCCCAGCGATGGCGATGAAGCCGATAAACATCGTGGCAAAGGTGATCGGCAGATACTTCCGCAGATTGCCGTAGTTGCGCATGTCCTGGTTGTGCGCCATCGCGTGGATGACCGCACCGGAGCCAAGGAACAGCAGCGCCTTGAAGAAGGCGTGGGTGGTGACATGGAACATGCCGACCCAATAAGCGCCCGCCCCGCAGGCGACAAACATGAATCCAAGCTGCGAAACCGTCGAATAGGCAAGGACCTTCTTGATGTCGGTCTGCCCGAATGCCACAAGCGCTGCAAACAAAGCGGTGAACGCGCCGACGCAAGCGACGATCGCCGAAGCCACCGGCGAGAGTTCGAAGATGACGTGCATCCGGTTCAGCAGCACGACGCCGCTTGTGACCATCGTGGCGGCATGGATCAGCGCGGAGACCGGGGTCGGGCCGGCCATCGCGTCGGGGAGCCATAGGTAGAGCGGGAACTGGGCGGACTTGCCGCACGCGCCGACGAAGAGAAGCAACGCGATCGCGGTCGCGAGCCCAGGATTCGCCTGCAGCGCGGGAACGATATTCGCGAAGATCGTATCGAAGCTGAGAATTCGCCCGTGGCTCGATTCGACCACCCCAGGCTGCGAGCCGACCACGACGGCGAGCAGAAAGATGCCAAGCGAGAAGCCCCAGTCGCCGATCCTGTTGACGATGAAGGCCTTGTTCGCGGCCTTGGCGTTGGCGACGTCTCTGTACCAAAAGCCGATCAGCAGGTAGGAGCACAGCCCCACGCCCTCCCAACCGACGAACATCATCAGAAGGTTGTTGCCCAGAACGAGGATGAGCATCGCGGCGATGAAGAGGTTCAGGTAGGTGAAGAAGCGCGGGTAGTCCTTCTCCTCCGCCATGTAGCCGGTCGCGTAGAGGTGAATCAAGCCGCCAATGCCGGTGATGATCAGCACCATCGTCATCGACAAGGGGTCGACCAAAAACTCGAACGGAATGTTAAGCCCGGCGATGCTGATCCAAGAGAACAGCTCGGTAACGCCGTGTCGAGCGTCCCGCGGAAGGCCTGCAAGCTGGCTGAACACCACGCAGCCCACGACGAACGCAAGCGCGATCGGAAGCATGGCAAGGATGCCGAGAATTTTCCTCCCCTGCTTCGGCCCGGCGGACTTTAGAATCCGTCCGCCAAGCAAGGCTTGCGTGAGGAAGCCGAGCACAGGCAAGTAGAGAACCCACCAAATCAGATTGGGGTTCATCGCGTCACCGCCCCTGGCCAATTTGGAATTTGGAATTTGGAATTTGGAATCGGTGCAGACATGGCCGAACGCCGAACCCTGCGGGTTCGCCATTTCAAAATCCAAACTCTAAATTCCAAATTCATCCGCGTAAAAGGTTCATCTCGTCGATGTCGACGTTGTTGCGAAGGCGGAAGATCGCCATGATGATGCCAAGCCCGACCGCGACTTCAGCCGCCGCCACCGCCATCACAAAGATCACCATCATCTGCCCCGCCATATTCGCATCGTGAGCTAGCACGCCGGGCACCGCTTTTGTCGGCATGTAGCGAGCGAACGCGAGAAAGGTCAGGTTGACCGCATTGAGCATCAGCTCGATGCACATGAAGATCACGATCGGGTTGCGGCGGATGATAACGCCGACCACGCCGGTTGTGAACATGAGCAAGCCGAGGCCGAGGTAGGCGATGAGGGGAACTCCGTTCACACCTCACCTCGGGGGTCTAAATCTGGAATTTGGAATTTGGAATTTGGAATTGGGAAGGCTTCTTCGCCGCGATGTGCCGCAGTCCCGTATTCCAAATTCCAAATTCCAAATTCCAAATTCATATGCGCCTCTTCGCCAGCAAAATCGAGCCGACGATGCCGATGAGGAGCAGGACGCTCACGATTTCGAACGGGTAGAGATAGCTGCTGAACAGCGTCAAACCGACCTGTTGCGGCGAGCCGAAATCCGGTTTTGAGTTGACCGTGCTGATCTTCTGAAGCGGCATCAGCACCTGAGCGCCGACCATGCCGAGCAGGGCTAACCCGAAGACGCCTCCGCCCACCCACTTGAGGTCGCGCCGCTCAAACAGCGCCTGGGGAGCGCCGAGATTGAGCAGCATGATCACAAACAGGAATAGCACCATGATCGCGCCGGTGTAGACCACGACCTGCGTGATGCCGAGCATCTCGCAGTTAAGCGTGAAATACAGGAACGCAAGCATGAAGAAGTTGACCACGAGGCAAAGCGCGGACCGCACGGCGTTCGGCAATGCGACGACTCCGATGGCCGACAAGGCGGCGACGCCGGCGATGATGCCGAAGAGCGTCAGGTTGCCCAGGTCCAGCTTAGAGAGGTCCATCTAAGCGGCCACCTCACGGGCGTCATCCTGAGCGGAAATCGAGCCTCCGGCGAAGATTACAGTCTCGTCGCGGAACCGAGATCCTACGGCTCCGCCCAGGATGACGGATATCCTCAACTCGCCGCCTCTCGCGGAGCGCCGCTGACAAGGCGCACTTCGCGATGCTCGAGCTCGCGCTTCGTCCTCCGGCTCTTCCGCAGGATTGCGCCGTAGAGCCCGAGCGTGATGAACAGCGCACCCACCGCCGCCACCCAGCCTCCGAGCGGGCCATACAGCCGCGTAAACATGATCCACAGCACGACGACGATGAAATTGGCGGTAGCCAGGGGCAGCAGCGACTTCCAACCGAGCGACATAAGCTGGTCGTACCGCAGTCTCGGGAGCGTGGCGCGGAGCCAGATGTAAACGCTGATTCCAAACGCGCATTTGCCCACGAACCATAGTGGAGCCAGTGCGTCGTTCAAATTCTGGATCGCCGGCAGGCCAAGGGCTCCCCAGCGGATAGGCAGCGCGTTCCAGCCGCCCAAGAACACGGTTGCGAAGATGCCGGAGAAGATGAACATCGCCGCGTACTCGCCCATGAAGAAGACCGCGAACTTCATCGAGCTGTACTCGGTGTGATAGCCCGCGATCAATTCATTCTCCGCTTCGGGAAGATCGAACGGCGCACGGTTGGTCTCGGCGACCATGCAGATCAGGAAGATCGCGCCGGCCACGAAGCCGAACGGCGTGAACAGAAACCAGTTCTGGATCGGCGCGCCCTGAATTCCCCAGAGCGGCTCCATCTGCGAGCGCACCATGTCCGTCATGCGGAGCGAGCCGGTTGCGAGGACCATCGCGGCAAGCGAAACGCCCATCGCTAACTCATAGCTGATGAGCTGGGCCGAGGCCCGCAGCCCGCCCATGAGCGAATATTTGTTGTTCGAGGCGTAGCCCGCAAGCACCACCCCGTACACGCCGAGCGAGGAAACCGCCATCACGTACAGCACGCCGATGTTGGCGTTCGACACCGGCGTGAGCTGAATCCACGGGCCCCACGGAAGGGTCGCGCCGATCGCGAATGCAGGGAACAGCGCGATCGCCGGGGCGACGAAGTAGATGAAGCCGTCGATGGTCGCCGGCGTGATGTCTTCCTTGAAAAACAGCTTGACGCCGTCGGCGATCGGCTGCAGCAGCCCGAAGAGGCGCGTTTTCTTACCGCGCAAGAAGCTGGGAACGAGCTTGCTGGTCTTTGACCACGTGATGTTTCCGACCCGGTTGGGGCCGATTCGATCCTGCATCCAGCTCAGCAGGCGCCGCTCCCACCAGATGAGCCCCGGCACAAGCATAAGGATGGGAAGGACCAATAAAAGAACGCGCCCCAGCGCGTTCAACACATCCTGTAAAACCGGATTTAGGCCGTGGTACCAATCCAGCATCGCTTGGGAGAGACTTTACCCCTACGGGTGTCGCTGTAGCGAGTCGTATCTTGTGGCGCGAGGAAGCGCTTGCCCCAGCGATCCTTCCACTCGCGCTCGTTCCTCGCGCAGTTTCAGGATGACAACCTCATGTCTATCATCCTGGAAGTGAGCTTGCGAACTGAAAGGATCTACCTGTAGTCGCCCCTTGCATACGCACAAGGGACTCCGGCGTCAGATCCTTCCACTCGCGCTCGTTCCTCGCGCAGTTCCAGGATGACAAATCATAAACTCGTGGAACTGAAGGATCGCTGGTACCGAGGAGTCGATTCACCATAGGCATGGTTAGATTGCCGTCTTGATGCTGATCCGGCACCCTCCGCTCGCCCGAAAGGCGCGAAGCCGCTACAATACGAGCGTGAGGCAGCTCCAGTCCATGCTGAAGCAGGCGATCGGGCGCGAAGAGGTTCTTCGTGCCGCCCGCGCACAGGCGGTCATGCGCGACTGGGTGAAGATCGTCGGGCCGGGCCTCGCTCAGCGCTCTAATCCCGAGCGGTACGAGCGCGGCACGATCTGGGTGGCGGTGGAAGGCTCGGCGTGGGCGCAGGAGTTGCGCATGATCAAGGATGTCATCCTCAGCCGCCTTGAGCTGCAGGCCGGCGAGCGCGGGCTCTTTCTCGATATCCGTTTCGGAGTACGCCCCCTGCCGAAGCATGAAGGCAGCGACGAGGAGCCCGTCTATGCCGTGGTCGAGGACGATCGGGGCGAGATGTCGATCGCCGAGATCGCGGAGCGCCGCCTGAGGAAATGGAGTGAGCAGGACGGACCTGGAGCGTAGGCCGCTCCTCATTCTGTGCTTGGCGCTGATTCTCGGCCTCACCCTGCCCCGGCACTCGTTGAACCTCATCTTCCTGCTTCCCGCGCCCTTCGTTCTACTTGGCCTGCGCACGCGGACGCTTGCGGTTGTTGGTGCCGTGCTGGGCGTGTTGCTCGGCCCCGGCCAGCCGCCCAAGCCTTTGCTCGATCAGCGGTTCGTCAGTTCCGTTTTCACCGTGGCTTCCCTGCCGAAGATCACCCCATACGGGCAGCGGTGCGAGGTGGAGAGCGAAGCCGCGCGGCTTATGTTCACCTATGCCGGCCCGATGAAGCTTTGTCCGGGATCCAAGCTGAGCATAATCGGTTTAGCCGGGCCGCCGGTGGCGGGAATGGACGCGTACTATGCATCCCGCGCACTCGTCGGACGCCTCGATGCGGACCCGGAAAGCGTCCGCGTTGTCTCGGATGGCCCTTGGGTGCAGCGAGTCGGGTGCGCGTGGCGCGACTCCTTTCTCGCCTTTCTGAACAAAGAGCTGAGCCCCGAAGCCGGAGCCGCCACGGCCGCGCTGACCCTCAACGCGGACGGGCTCCTCGATCCGGGAACCCGAGACGAGATGCAGCGCACCGGCACAACCCACATTATTGCGGCTTCGGGTCTGCAGGTGATCGTCATCGCCGGTGCACTGCTGTGGCTTTTGATGTGGCTGCCGATTCCTCGCTCCCTGCAGCTAGCCGCGATCGCCATGATCCTAGGCGCGTATTGCGTCGCGACGGGGTTGCACCCTCCCGTAGTCCGCGCGGCGCTCATGTTCCTCATCGCAAACTGCGCCTACCTCGTACACCGCGAGCCGGATTGGCCGTCGGCACTTGCCGCCAGCTCATTGATCTACCTTTTGTGGAAGCCCGGGACGGTTTACGAGATGGGTTTCCAGTTCTCGGTCATCGCCGTGCTCTTCTTGCACCTGTTCAGCCGACATGAGCCTTGGAGAAAGGGGCTCAGCCAATGGTTGACACGGTCGGCCAAGCGTGGCGTGCGCACGGCAGTTGTAGCTGGCGTCACCGTCGCGCCACTCATCGCTTATCACTTTGGACTCGTGTCGCTTATCTCCATTCCTGCGAATCTGCTCGTAGTCTTGGCGGTCGCCCCGGTCGTGATTTGCTCGATGGCGGCCCTCCCCCTGTCGCTCATCTGGGCGCCTCTGGGCGGCATCGTGAAGGTCGCCGAGCCCTGCACGAGCTACATCCGATGGGTTCTCGACACCTTCGGTGGCCAAGGCGCAGCCATTTCCGTACCCGACTTCAGCGCCTATTGGCTCGTTCCGTTCTATCTGCTGCTGCTTATGCTTGCGAGGCCCTATGTCAGGAAGCCTTAAACTCGGCAGCCTTGTCGTCGGCGCAAGCCTGCTCGGCGGCTGGATCGGCTATCAGGGGCCCGAGGAGCCCACTCGTCTGACCTTTCTCGCCGTGGGCCAAGGTGATTGCGCGGTCTTTCGAACAAGCGGCTACACCGTCCTGATCGACGTCGGACCGAATGTGCGCGGCTTCGACGCGGGCACGCGAATCGTGGTGCCCGATCTTCGCCGCATGGGGGTCGGCAGCATCGACCTGATCCTCCTTTCCCACCCCGACATGGACCACATCGGCGGTCTGGCGGCCATCTTGAAGGGCCTACCCGTAGGCCGAGTCGCCGTTTCCGCTTGTTTCAAAGAGCACGCCGAGCTTCTCCAGCACCTGATGGAAGCCGGCTGCAATCCCGCTGATGTGCTGTGGCTCGGGAAGGATCAGAGCGCATCGGTTGGCGGCTTCAGCGTCGAGGTGGCATGTCCGCCTTGGTTTCTGGGCGATAAGGACAACGACGGCTCGGAGTTCGTGAGGATTACCGGCAAGGGCGCGTCAGCGGTGCTGACCGGCGACGCCTCCTCAGATGCCGAGGACGAGATGCGCCCCGGCCACGAGTGGTCGGCGCAAGTCATGAAGCTCGGCCACCACGGATCGCGCACCGCCTCTTCCGAGGCGTGGCTACGCTGTGTGCATCCGCTGTGGGCGATCGTGAGCTGCGGACGCAACAACACCTACGGCCACCCGCACCAGCAGGTGCTCGACCGAGCCTCCCGGCTCGGCATTCGATTGGCCCGGACGGATCGGGAGGGCGACATCTCATTTCGCGTCGGTGAGCATGGCTTCGAGCGGGAGTGAGAAGGTTATCGGATATCGGATGGGGTGATTAGTCGAAGTCTCTGCGCTCGGCGCGATCTTTGCCCGTCTGATCGGCTTACACTGAGGTCGCATGGGCACGAGTCATGACTATCTTCGTCAGGTTGGCACCGCGCTATGAGTGGTCGGCTTAGCGGTCGTGCTCGTAGGGGTTACCATTCTTGTCATTGCCAAGAAGCGAAAGCCGAGTTGGTGGACGATTGGAGTGGGTGCCGTCATAACCGTTACCGGATGCTGTACCTACATGGCGAGCACGATCTACGTCATTACCCAACTGAGCAGCGGCGCCGACGACTTAAGCGACAAGTAGGCCTAGTGCCGAAAGTGGCGGGTGCCCGTGAAGCACATCGCGATGCCGAGATCGTCCGCCATTGCGATCACCTCCGGGTCCTTCTTGCTGCCTCCGGGCTGGACGATGGCGGCGATACCGGCGGCGGCGGCCGTCTCGACGGAATCGGGGAATGGGAAAAAAGCGTCGCTCGCCAGCGCCGCTCCCCCGGCTCCCTCGCCGGCCTGATCGAGCGCCAGCCGCACCGACTGCACCCGGTTCATCTGCCCCGCGCCAACGCCCAGCAGGCGGTCCCTCGTACCCACCACAATCGCATTCGATTTCACGTGCTGAACGATGGCCCACTGAAAGCGCAGCGCCGCCATCTGCTCGTCGGTCGGCGTTCTTCGGGTGACGATTCGCCATGGATTCCCAGGATCCTCATCGGATTCCTGCACCAACACGCCGCCGCCGATGCTCTTGATCGTCAACCGGGTCTTCGCCGGCGGCAGACATGCCTCAAGCAGCCGAACATCCTGCCCCCAGCCACTTCTGTCGCGGAAGATCGTCTGAGCCTCCGGCGAAAAGGCTGTGGCGATGACGACTTCGAGAAAGTTGCCTTTCTCTGTCATCGCAAGCGCAGCCTCTTCTTCGACTGAGCCGTGAAACGCGGCGATCCCGCCAAAGGCGGAGATCGGATCGCTCTCCCGGGCGAAGCGGTAGCTGCCCCCAAGCGTCCCGCCCAGCGCGCCGCCGCAGGGATTGCCGTGCTTGATGATGGCGCACGCGCCTTGGGGCAAGTCAGCCACCAGCTCCCAGGCCCCGTCCGCATCGTTCAGGTTGTTGTAGCTCAGTTCCTTGCCCCAAAGCTGCTTCGCATTTGCGATCCCCGGCTCACCCAGAGGATCGACATAAAGCGCCCCCGACTGGTGGGGGTTCTCGCCATATCGGAAGTCGAGCGCCTTCCTGTAGCCCACGGTGAGCGTCTCTGGAAACGGCTCAGTCGACAGATACCGCGCGATCATCGAATCGTAAAAGGCGGTGTGCCGAAAAGCCTTCGCCGCGAATTCCTTCTGCAACTCGTGCAACCGGCCCGTTCTCAATACGTC
Source organism: Fimbriimonadales bacterium (assembly GCA_038202925.1). GTDB lineage: Bacteria > Armatimonadota > Fimbriimonadia > Fimbriimonadales > Fimbriimonadaceae > JAEVZK01. The sequence goes on from JBBREM010000062.1 coordinate 10,644, forward strand.
GAGCGTACTCTCGTAGTCTGAGGGGTCGACCACGACCGCCACATTCGCGTGGTTCTTGGCCGCCGCGCGAATCATTGCCGGCCCGCCGATGTCGATCGATTCGACCGGCTCATCGGGCGTGTGCTCGCCCGAAACGGTCTTCTCAAACGCGTAAAGGTTGACGCAGAGGAGTGAAATGGGCTCGATGCCCTGCGCCGCCATCTGCTTCACATGAGATTCCTGGCGGAGATCGCCGAGCAGCCCTCCATGGATGAGGGGATGCAGCGTCTTCACGCGCCCGTCCAGCATCTCGGTGAAACCCGTGATCTCGCTCACGTCCTTCACCGTCAAACCCGCCTCACGCAACGCGCGAGCCGTTCCACCCGTCGATACGAGCTCAAAACCAAGCGCCGCCAGCCCTGAAGCAAATTCGACGAGGCCCGTTTTGTCGGTAACGGAGAGCAGCGCCCTCATCGTCCGCCCGTCGTCGTTCCGGTCGTAGCGCCGCCCGTTGTCGCCCCACCCGTCGTCGCCACCGAGGGATCTCCGCCGGTAGTCGGCGGGGGTACCAAAGGCTTGACCTTGATTTTTAGCTGCTTGCTAATCGGCACGCCCTGCGCGTCGATCGCCGTCAGCTTCATCGTGAGATTGTGATCGGTCATCACGTCGATGCCCGGGTTGCTGGGATCGACTTCCTTCACATTGCCGGTGCCATCATCCCATTTCACCGACACCGAGCCCGTAACCTGCCACCTCACGATCGTGCGCGTGTCCGGAAGCTGGATGGAGTTGGGTTCGGCGCTGAAGGAGACGATGCTCGCCAAGGAGGCCTGATACACGGAGACCTTCACTTGCTGCTTCGCGAATCCATTCTTCGCGTTGAACGCGGTCAGTTCGTAGATGATTTCGCCGGTTCGCGCGGGGATCACCTGCAGCGAACTGGTGGCAGGGCTGATTTCTTGGTTCGTCGGAGAAAGGATCGCCTTCGTCACGTCGGGGCTGAACGTGAACGACAGCAGCACCGGCTCGCCGAGTTTGTACTGCCGCTTATCCGCTTTGAACTTCACAATCTGCGGCGGATTGGGGGTGGGGGGTGTTTGCGGGGTGATCAACAGCAGATTCGATGCTTGCTGCTTGGTTTCGCCAACGGCAGTCGCGAGAACAGTGATCGTGTCCTCGTCTGAAACGACAATATCCTTGCTCGAATCCAGCGGCAAATCGGTGACCGTCTCGGGCTGGATGACGCCTCCACGCGTGTGCTTGAGCTGCAACGTAACCGACTGAGCATTGGTGGCGTGCCACCGAATGGTGATCGTTTCGCCGCGGAACGGACTCGAATTGGAGACGGTGAGGCGCGCTGTCGGCGGCTGCGGGCGGAAGGCGTACCAGAGCGTCAGCACGCCAAGCAGGATGACGACGGCGGTGAGAGCGCCAAACGAAATGAGGGGGCGCTGTTCGAGCTGGCCCTGCGCGCTGGAAAGAATATTGGGATTTTGGATGCTGCGAGCGTTGATCGAGAAGCCGAAGAGCTGGCTCGTTGCAACAAGGCTGGGCCGGCCCGGATTGACCGTGACTTCCACGATCTTCTGCTGCCCCGGCCCGACCGTCACTTGGTCTTGCTCGAACTCGTAGGTGCACGCCTCCTCCGGGTCGCCGCCGCTCAGCTGCAACGTGTGCTCGGCGTTGCCGAGGTTCATGATCGTGACGCCAAACGTGTTCTGGTGCCGCATCGGCGACATGTAGCCCTTCTTCGGCGACAGCTCCATGCTCAAGTGATGAAACGGCTTGATCTGCAGCACGCCCTGCACCGTTCTCGCATCGCCTGATTCGAGCGAGCGCACGCGGACAACGAAGGGGTAGTTGCCCGCAAGGCTCTCGGTGGAGCGCGGAGGCTTGAAGAACACCTTCTGGCTATGCGTCTCCTTCGTGCCAACGGTGAAGACGGGCTCGGGAGAAGCCGTCCATTCGGGATCGAGCCCCTCGACTTGCATCTCGTAGCGATCGTCGGCCTTGCCCTTGTTCTCAATCTCGATGGAAAGCGGCACCGTCGCCCCGGCCTCGGAGGAAATGAGGTCTTGAGTCAGGCGGATGGTGAAGCTCACGAGACGAGTTTAGCAAATACAAGAAGGGTTGATCGGACCATCATCCCATCAGCCCATCAAATCTGGTCGAGGCCGGACAATTGATCTGCCAGTACACCGCCTGCGTGACTTCGATAGGCGGTCCGGAGACGCTAAGTCAAGAGCTCCTCGTTCCATAGCCGTCGCGAGCATTTACGTAAAATCTACATAAATCTGTAAGAACTTTCTGTGTTTCTGTACGTCATACCGTACAATAACTAAGTGGCGCGACGATGGGCTTCCTTCAACAAGGAAACGATGGACAAAGAGTTCCGCGCGATTCCGAGCACCGATCTGGCAGATCTGTTCGGAGCCATGAAAGCCTACCGGCAGGAACTTGATGGCGGATTCACAATCAAGCGCTACGGCGACGGGCTAATGATGATCAAGGCGAACAACCGTTCCCAAGGCCGGTGCCTCTTCTTCTCCTTAAAGGAAGATGACGGAGTTGAGGTGCTAACCGCGCTCCTCGCCTACAAGAAAGAAACGAATGAAGTTCCGAAGCGGCTGCTGGACACAGCCCGAGATCGGATGAGCGCGAAATAGGAGACTCTAATGGACTACCTGGACGAACTGATCGAAGAGCACAAGAAGAACCCAGAGTTCGCCCGCGCCTGGAGCGCCGTCGAGATCATGCACGAACTGCTCGCCGCACGAGTGAAGGCGGGCTTGAGCCAGGAGCAAGTCGCAGCCCGTATGGGGATTGCAAGACCACGCGTTGCCGAGCTAGAGAAGAAGCCGGGCAGCGCAAGCTTCGAGCGTGTGCTGTCCTATGCGGCCGCCGTAGGCGCCAATGTGATCGTAGACCCAACTACTGCCAAGTGCAAAACGGATGTCGGTCGAGCCCCCGCTAAAGCGAGCGGCCGTGGCCGCCCCGTTGGAAGCAAGCATGCAGCGAAAGGCAAGAGCGCGAATCTGTAAGTCGGCGGTTGAAAGCGGCTAGCAAAGTGAGCAAATACAAGAAGGGCTGATCGGACCATCATCCCATCAGCCCCTCACATCATCAAGTTCTGGTGGAGGCGGGGAGAATTGAACTCCCTTCCAAAACCGTCGGCCATCCAATTACCACGAGCGTCTCCTCTGTACTTTATCTCGACGCCGATCTCTGCCGAGGCCGCCTGATCGGTCGTCCAGTCCGATTATTTTAAGCTAGCTTGCTACGAACAGAAGCTCACCAGCCGGTCCTGATTTATCACACCGGAACTCTCCCCTACAGGCTCGAGGAGGGCCGATGACGTGGCTATTTAGGCCGCGTAGGCGTAATTGTTATTCGCAACTACTGTTTTAGTCAGCTTTTAACGAGGCCAACTGACCAACCTCGGCTCGCAATCAGAAGTCGAACCGGCCCTGTCGAACCCGTTCGCCCCCATGCATTCAGTATAACGTCGGCGAGCTATTCCCTGTTCCGAAGGCCTAGTCGTCGCCGCTTTGATTGAATCTCGTTCTCAAGATCGTAAAGTCGCTCAAGGTGACCGACCCGTTGCCATTAAGATCGGCGTTCGGGTTGAATCCAGGATCGCCAACCGAGAGGTTAAAGGATGCTCGCAACGCCGTGTAGTCCGAGAGTGTCACTGCGTTGTTCCCATTCACATCCCCGTTGATCAGGCTGGCGCCCACGCCAATCGCGCCGGTTGGCCCGACCACGACGTTATGTAGGGTGCGCCTTAGCCAGTGGGACGCCTTGAACGCGAAGTCGTAGGTGCCCGCGGCCGGCGCGTTGACTGTGTATGTTCCGTTTGCGGCAGGAGTGACGACCTGAATCTGCAGCGCCGTCATCGATCCCGCGGCGCGCGTCTCGACCGTGACCGGCTTCGGCGCTCCGCCGTAGTCCTGGAACGTGATCGTCCCGGTAACTTGTGGCGGAGGGCTGACTCCAAACGTGCGGTAGACGACCGTCGTCATCGAGTTTCCGTTGGTGTAGGTCGCCCTGAGGAAGTAGGTCGGCCCAATCGACATCGTGGTCGGCGTGTTGATGGTGAGGGTCGTCGCCTCCGAAATAATTTCGGTGTCCGGCATCACGTCGGTCCCGTCCACACTCGTGCCGATCCGGATGATCAGCGTATCGATGCTCGTCTGAGGATCAAAGCCCCACTGCGACAAGTTCACCGTGGTAGCGCCGGCGATATTGATCGTAAAGATCGGAACCTCTGGAGGCGTACTCTCTCGCGAAGGAGGTGCCGCCGGACTGCCCGGGAAGGCGGCCCAGAAGTCGACGCCTGATGCATCGGATCCGGCAAAGACCAGCACCTTCTTGAACCGCGTGAAGCCAAAAGGCGTCGCCGTCACGGTGTAGGTACCGGGGGGCATCTGGTCAAACCGGTAGATGCCGTCGGATCTGGTGGTCGTGTTGAATACCGTAGCGCTACCCGTTTTTTGCGCAGTTACCGCGACGTTTTGGAGCGGGGTGCCACCCACGTAAACCATGCCTTCAACCGAACCGACGGTGGCTCCCCAAGGATTCTGATCGACCAGCAGATCGGCCGCGCTGAGCGATCCGTACACTTGAGTCGGCTCCCATCCGCCGTTGAGCCCCACATTGTAAACGCGAGCCGCCGTCCGTTC
>JBBREM010000063.1:0-15164 GCA_038202925.1 Fimbriimonadales bacterium
TGGATCATTCCGTCGCGGCAGACCGGGCATCCCCATTTGCGCAAGGGCTTGGGTGCTTCTAGTAGGCCGTTGCAGGCCGGGCATTGGCGGCGCTCGAAGCCGAAGCGATGCAGCCTCAGCAGCTTCGCGTCGTATGCCGCCAGCGAGCCCAGATCGTCGATCTCCTCGGCATCCGCAAGCAACTCGCGAAAGTCCGCTACCGTCTGTGGCCGCTCGTGGTATTTGAGCTTCAGGCCGCGCTCTAGGGCCGCAGCCACTGACGGCTCGACGTCGGGCCGCAGCGATCTAAGCGGCACCAGTTCCGCGCCGTTGGCGCGGTCGCTTGCTGGCATCGGCACGGTGCCGGTGAGCATCCGGTAGGCGGTCGCGCACAGGGCGTAGATATCGGTCGCGGGACCGCGTCTTCCACGCTCGCTGAGCTGCTCGATCGGCGCGTATCCGGGGGTGTAAAGGACGGTGTGGGTGGTCGAGGAGTCGGCATGCCATTCGCGCGCCGCGCCGAAATCGATGAGATACGCCTGGCCACGATCGCTGAGCAGAATGTTGTTCGGCTTGATGTCGCGATGGAGGATGCCTCTTTTATGCACTGCCTCCAAGGTCTCCAAGAGCTGAAACAGGATGTCCAGCGCCCCTTGGGCGTCCATCCGGCCCTCCAGCAGGAGCGTCACTTCCAGGGGCCGCGCGTTTTGGAGGTGATCGGTCGCGTAATAGGCGCTGCCATTCTCCGCGAAGACTGCCCGGACGGGCAAGATGCCCGGCACGTTCAGCCGCGACAACAGCCGGGCCTCGTCGAGGAAGCTCTGGCGAAGCCGCTGCGGCGAGACACCGCCGCCTTCCAAGTCGAGGACTCCCGCCTTCCTGATCGCCCCTGGCGGGGCAAGCTCTTTGATGACCGCTTTATCGCCTCGAACCACGTCTAACGCGAGGTAGGCGATGCCGAAACCGCCTCGGCCGAGTGTCATTTCGATCTCGAAGCGATCCGCGAGAAGAGTTCCGGAAGGGAGAGGATCGGGACCGTGCGTCATCTATTTCACGCCGGCGGGAGTTCGACTGATCTTTCGCGCGAGTCTGGCCCGCTCGATGGCTTCGGGCTTCACGGCCTTCTCGAACGAGCGGAAGGTTTGCAGCTGAAACCCGTGCTTGTGGGCGAGACCATTGATCTCTTCGACCTGCTCGACGGTGACATCCTTGCCGAGAGTGAAATTCTCAACCCGGCCCTCCAGGGCGAGCATCATCGTCTCGCTCATGCATGCGTAGGCGGTCTTGGCCGGAAATCCGAAGTTGATGTTGAATTCCACGTCGCCCGGCACTTTCACAACGCCGCCTTCGATCACGAGCACATCGGGGCGCTCTTTGCTGACGCGCACGCTAACATCTCGGGGCCTTGCGACGTCGCAAACCACCGCTCCGGGTCGCAGGTATTCGGGCATGATCAGCTCCTTGCCAGCGCTGGAGACCGTAATGATGGCATCGGCTTGGGAGACATCCTGCACGTTGATCGACGCGACTCCGCGCGGGATCTCATCCGCGACCGCTTGGGTCCGCTCCATGTCCCGGCCGATCACGATCGTCTTGCCGAACGACTTGCTCAGGATCTTCGCACAGGTTCGACCAATGGAGCCGGTGCCGCCGACGACGGCGAGCGTCGCTTCTCTCAGATCGATTTCCAGCATTTCGCACGCCCGGCTGGTCGCTTCGATGGCGGTAGCGACCGTGTAGGAATTACCGGTGGTGATCGCCTTGATCTTCGTTCGCTGGGCGATCGTCACGCCGCCGTCACCGACGATGCTGGTGAAGGCGCCGAGGCCGCAGATGTCCGCTCCAAGCTCCGCGCCGAGATCGCAGCACTTGACGATCTTGTCGTAGACCTCCTCCAAGGGAAGGGTCTGGATCATCTGGTGCGGGGTCAGAGGAAGGGCGATGAACCAGCCTTCCGTCTTCGCGCCGGTGGGCGATTCGATGCCGGTCACCTTGCTCATCAGGACGGGGTCTCTCGTCCGGGCAAAGGCCTCCACCCAGCTCTCCGGGAGGTAGCGCGCGATGGGATATTTGCGCGCCACGTCCAGCTTGCTGAACGGGTGGATGATGAACGCGAACTTGGTCAACGTCTTTCCTACGGCTGGCAATTCGAAGCGGTTGAAACTCTACCCCGTTAGGTCGATAACGTTCGGCTTCCAATCGAGCCGCTTGAGCGTGTCGAGATACTCCTGCTCCGTTATGTCGCTCGGCTTCTTACCGAGAATCGCGACGATCACGCCTTCCATGACGTTCGTGGCGAACGTCTCGCCTCCCATCACCGGCGTCGTTGTGATCACGCGCCTGACTCCAGCCTCCTTCAGCCAGTCGAGGTCAGCCTTGCGGACGGTCTGGGTCAGGATCGTCTTGCCAACCAGTCGATCCGGCGCGTAGCGGCGGATGAATAGCGTGTCGCCGGCGATCAGCGTCGCCTCGTCCCATACCCTCTGAAACTTCGGCTTGCGCTCATCCTGCTTCTCGCCGGTCGGATAGAACCACTTGAACGGCAGCTTCGTGATGACCGGCAGGCTGATCGCGCCGACGAACTTCACCGAGCCGTAGGTGCGCAGCTTGATCGGCACGCCGATGCCGAAGAGCAGATCGCCGTAGATCACCTTGCCGCCGATCTCATCTAGCGCCTGGGCCATGCCGAAGCGGTCCACGGCGGAGACAAGCAGGACCGTCTCCTTCTTGAAGTCCACCGTCCCGTCGCGCTGGAGAGTCTGGATAGTTTCTCTTTCAAGCGTGTGCTTGAGGCCGCTGCCATCGACCACCGGAGTGCGTGTTGCGCCCTTGACTAGATTCTTGATCTGGCGAAAGGCGTACCGCTTCTTGCCCACCACCACAAAGATATCGGCGCCGCCTACGCCGAGGGCGTCGACCTTCCCGTCCATCTCGCGAAACATAGCGGCAAACTTGTCCATATCGCCATCTGTGCCGATGCGCTCAATGCGGAAGTCTTCGCCGAGGATGTTGACATCCTGCGCTTTATTGCGCTTGCTGGTGCCGAGGCTGACGGAGACGACGCGTTTCATGTGGATTCAGAAAACTGCAATGACCTCGATCTCCACATCCACCCCTTTAGGGAGACCGGCCACTGCCACCGTCGAGCGCGCGGGGGGATCGCCGGTGAAATGAGCCCCATACACTTCGTTCACCGCAGCGAAATGTTGCATCGAGCTGAGAAAGATCGTCGTCTTGACGACGTTGTCGAATCCAAGTCCTGCCGCACCGAGTAGCCCGGCGATGTTCTTCATCACCTGCTCGGTTTGAACCCGCACATCGCCCTCCACTAGTTCACCAGAAGGCGTCAGAGCAATTTGGCCGCTACAGAACAGGAACGTTCCGCTAGCGCGGATGGCTTGGGAATACGGACCGATTGCACCGGGCGCCTGATCGGTTGAAATGACTTCGCGTTGCACCCTTCGATGCTACCGTGCGCCCGTAACCCAAAAGCGAAGGCCGGCAATGCCGGCCTGGTGAACGGGTACGCCCGGTCTGAGGAGCGCCTATCTATACTTCGGAGTGATTCGCAGAATCATTAGATTTATCAAATCAAGAATGCACACTTGGTGCTTTCAAAGCAAAGACGGTATCCTATCGCGCGGTATGCCCGAACTGCTGGCGGCGAGCCGTATTCGCGCTGTCCCGGAGTTTCCGAAGCCCGGCATCCTCTTTAAGGACATCACGCCGGTCTTAGAGCACCCCGACGCCTTGCAGGAGGCCGTAGACCTGATCACCGCCGACGCCAAGTCCAAGGGCGCGGAAGTGATCGTCGGCATCGAGAGCCGAGGGTTCATCTTCGGCATTCCCGTCGCCCTCAACCTGAAAGTCCCGTTCGCGATGGCCCGCAAGCTTGGCAAGCTGCCCTACGACAAAATTTCCGAAGAATATGCGCTGGAATACGGCACCAACACCGTGGAAATGCACGTCGATTCGGTGAAGCCAGGGCAAAAGGCATATGTCGTCGACGATCTGCTCGCCACCGGCGGAACGGCGGCGGCGGCGGCGCGGCTGGTGGAGCGGCTCGGCGGTTCGGTTTGCGGATTCGGCTGCCTCATCGAGCTGAGCTTTCTGCATGGCCGGGAGACGCTGCTCAGCTATCCGATCCTGTCACTCTTGGAGTTCTAAATGAAGAGATTTCTCGCACTCAGTTCCCTTCTTCTCGTTGCTTTCGCGATGGCCGCGGACAAGGCTTCCATCGCCGCCGTGGCCAAGGATCCTGCCAAATTCGACGGCAAGGTGATCGCGGTCGTCGGCAAGGTCAGCCACTTCAAGGCCAAGACCAGCAAGGCGGGCAACAAATATTTTGTCTTCGACATCGAAGAAGGCAAGGCCAAGCTAGCCATTTACGGCCAGGGCGAGCTTGCGAAGGCACCGAAGGACGGCGATAAGGTCGAGGCGACCGGCAAATTCGTGAAGGAGAAGGACATGAAGAGCTTCACGATCCATAACGAGATCGATGTGACGGCTAAAGAATCCGATTCCAAGAACGGCGTCAAGATTCTCAAGTAGCCGCGGGCCGATGTGAGAACCCGCGCGAAGAATCGAACTTATATCCAACGCGTTCGCGGCGCAGTCGTCGTTCTCGTGCTCGTCGCTCTGGGTCTGACCCTGGGCAACGCGTATTACAACAAGCGGGACATCGACACCGCGCTGGGTCCCGAGGGTCCAGCGCAGCTTGCATTTTTCCAGTCCGCCGCCGATCGGCCCGACATCAACGCGTTCTACAAGAAGCTCTCGCCTGCAGAGAAGGTTGCCTTTGCGCGAAATATCGGTCGCTACAGTGCGCCAAAACTGGCGAGCCTCATTGTAGCGCTGCTGGGCGATTTTGACGCAGAGGCTCGAGCCGCTCTGACAGCATCCCTGAGCCAACTCGCCCGAGAGCGTGCCGGCGATTTGGCTGCGCAGATCGGGGTTGGCGGGAGCTTTCAGAAGGTTGGAGTGTTCACCGCGTTGCGTTCCCTCGGTTCGGGCGGCCTGAAGATCGCCGCCGAGGCGATGGCCAAGCCTGAGACGCGCGCAAACGCCAAGGACTTCCTCGTATCCACGGGCAAGCCGGCTCTCGTGTGGCTCTTGCCGATGCTCGGGGCTGCGGACAAAGATGTGCGGATCGCGGCTATCGAGGCGCTGGGACGCATCGGCGCGGCCGAGGCTGTACCCGCGCTTTTGGTTTTTCAGAAGCACGCCGCCCCGGAGGAGAATGGCCCAGTGATTCTCGCCCTTGCGGCGATCGGCGACCGCCGCGCGGAGCCGCTCATGATGGCGATTTTCGGCGATAAGAACGCGCCAATTTCGGCGAGGCAACAGGCCGCGTTTGGATTGGGCCGCATCGCGTCTCCCACGGGGGCGGCCGCGCTTTGGGGCGTTCATGCGAAACACGACGCGGCGCTGGAACAGAGCGTCCGAGACGCCCTCATTGCTTCCGGCGACGCAGCGTTGAAGACCGGAGGGCCAGAGGACCTTTTCGACATTGCGAAAAGTGTGAACACGCCGCTTGCCGATCAAATCGTGTTGCACGAGTATGCCAAACAGCCGGTCGAGGCGGCGCGGGCGATGGTGGGCCGACGCGCCCTTGCGGGCAAAATTGTCGAGCTGGCAACGCATCTCGATGTGGTCTCGCAGGGCGACATCGCCGACGCGCTGACCGAAGCGCTGTCGACGACCGTCGAAGGCAAGGCACGCCTCCAACAGCTTGCAAAGGACAAGAATCTTGAAGGTTTCGCCAAGCGCCGCCTGGCGCTAATTCGAGGTTAGCTCGGCAAAGGGGTCGTGCTCCTCGATCACCGCGCGCGGCGGGGCCTTCTCGGGCTGCCTCTTCCCGCCCTTCAAAACGGACGTCGCATCGTCGCCCGGTTCGGCGTTTCGTAGATTTCGCAGCACCTCGCGCTGGTCTTTGGGATCCTGGCTCAGGCCATCAACGATCTCCGCGCATTGGTTGTAGTTGCCCTTTAGCCGCTTGACCTCGCCAAGAATCAGCTCGCGAAGGCTGAGGGGCCGCGCCTGGGGATATTGCTTCATTCCATCCTGGCCCTTCAGGTACGCCGGCATCGGGAACGAGAGGAAAATCGGTTGCGCGAAGTGGGGATGCTTGAGCAAAACGTCGCCGGGTTTCAACGCGCCCAGCTTCTCCTTCATGGCCGGGCTGAAGTAGCTGTAGCCGGGCTGGGACATCTCCTCCGCCTCCACATGCCCGAACGCATGGGTGGCGGCGTTGCCGATGATCTCCTTGTCGACGCGGCTGCGGAACTGCTGGGCGCCGAAAAGGGTGAGCCCCAGATAGCGCCCTCGCGCGGCAATCTCCTTGAGGCTCTTGACCACATAAGTCTCGGTGCCGCCGCTGGGCGCGTACTTGTTCAGCTCGTCGACCATCACGACAAGCCGCCCAACGCCCAGCTCGCCTGATTCCATCTTCTCGCGCAAGGTAGTGATAAAGCCGGCGAAAACGAGATCCTGGCTCTCGCTGTCCAGTCCGGCGACATCGACCACATAGATCGCGCCGGGCTCGAAGGGCTTGTCGAAGGGGCCGGTGGGGCGGCCGTTCTCCGCGATGAGGCCTTGGAAGCGCGCGCCAAGATTATTGATGCGGTTGTACATCTTGCGCGCGGTGAGGAAGTTGTGGCTGTCGATAATGGTCTGATTTCGACTCTCAGCGAAGCGGATTTGGTCGTGGACGATGCTGATCAGTTCCCTCAGCGAAGCAGCCTTGCGCACCGGCCCCTCGCCGCCGATCTGGTGGCCGTCGCCTTCGACGAATCGGTCGTTCAGGTACTGCAGGTAGGCATCGGCTTTGGCGTCCAAATCGTCGCGGTTGAGCAGCACTTCGGCGTGCTTGATGACATCTTTGAGGCCAAAACTAAACGGGCGCGTGGCGTTGATCTCGTCGAGCTGCTGGTTCCGGCGCAGGGTGTTGAGGTTCGATCCGTCGCGATCGAAGGGCGCGAAGTAGCGCACGTTGCTGAACGGCTCGGCGGGGACTTTGCAGGCCGCGTAGAGCTTCTGCGCCTCATCGTTGAGCGAGTGCTGCGGGGGCTGGTCCATGTAGAGCAGGTCGCCGCCTTTGGTGTTAAACAGCAACGCCGCGACGCCCTCCGGCTCCTTCGCGTGGGTGAGGATCGACTTGAGGAGGAAGAGGATGAAGCTGGTCTTGGCCGCAAGGCCGCTCGTTCCGGTGACATTGAGATGGCCGGCTTCGGGCCCAAGCAAGAATTGGCTGTGCAACTGGACGGCGACGGGGTCTTCGCGCCCGTAGCAGCCGCAGGGGATGCCGAACTCCTCGGCGTAGCCGTCGAAGCGCAGCGCGCGCTGCACGTCGGCCTCGTCAGCGAGGAACACTCTGCCAATCGGTACGGCGCCAATCGGCTCCTCGGGCTCTCGCCGGAGGACGGCGGCTTGGAAAACGCGCATCTCGGGCCGGATCGTGGGCGGGTTCTTCCCCGCTTCCCCGCCGACGCTCAGGAACTCGTGGAGCGGGCTCTCGAGATCGTTAAAGCCCTGGGCTTCCACCACCACCCCGTAAACGACGCTGCTCTCGGCGTTCACGCGGACCAGCGAGCCGATGCCGACCGGCGAGTTCGGCTCGGTCCAGAAGTAGAAGGTGTAGGCGGTGTTGGGCCGCTTCTCCGTGCCGATAACTCTTCCAATCTCTTGAGGGCCGTTGTCGCTCATCGCTGGGCTCATTGTGCCGTACAAACGGCTGGGCGGGCCAAGGTTTCCGGCTCGCCTCTCTCCATTCGCACCAACAGGACGACGGAGCGACTCCCAGATTGGTTCGGAATCTTAGATAGTTGCCGTTGCAAGTAGCGTTCCGCCAAATTTGCCCAAGACTTCCGATGTATCCCTGGGACTGGAAACACAACAAGAGAAAGGAAGAAATGTCGCGGTAGTCGGCGAGTCTAGTCGTGGTCGCCCCAACGCAGTCTTTCAACTTGAACTTACCATCTGATGAGAGCCACTGTGCGAGCCCGAAGTTATACGAGACGTATGCCGAGTTGCCTAATCCCGTCGTCCAATACTGCTTGACCGTGTCCTCCGATGTACGTCCGTCGGCAAACACGCAAGACTGATCCAGCACTTCCGTCCACGGAACATACATGAGAGTGGTTGGCCTCGCGTCGGTGAAATACAGGTTCCACCAGTCTGAGCCGATATATTCTGGCCCAACGTAGTGGCCAGTGTCCCAATACTTGACTTTGAGATCGCCAAGAGTCTGGCCGATGCAGACCACACTGGGAAACCCAGAAAAGGTTACGGTGAATGAGGCGGTACCTGTTGCAGGCAGCGTCAGGGACGTGGTAGACAGGGTGGCCGAAAGGGTCACGTCTGATTGAGACGAGCTGGTTCTTCGAAACTTACCGTTGGCAAAAGAGAGTGTGACCGGGAAGGCTCGTATCATTAGAATTGTAAAGCACGACGGTCAGAACAAGGGAGGATCCTTTGACCTTCACTGCCTTGTCCACATTCAAGGATGGGGTTCGCGGAAGCAGGTATTCGGGCCGAGGAAACTTACCGCCCGGCGTGCCCGTATAAGTCCCATACTGGTCTCTATAGAACCAATCTTTGTCGGTAGCATCGGTGCCGTCATAGGCTAAGGAATAGATTACGGGCTGGTCGTACTCAAGCGCCCAGTTGGGTCTAATTCGCTGACCGGACACCAGACCACTGAGCAAAAGCGGTACCAAGCACAGAAGATTCGAGCGGGCCGTGTCACACGCCCATTATGACCGCGTAATTGCAATACTCCAACTGTTTTCACAATTAAGCTCTTCGAGCAACATTCTCCTTCTGTATCCTTAGCCCACAAGCCCGAGAATCGAAGCCGTGCTCGGCTGCCGCGCCTTGAGGTGCTGTTCCACAAGCCGGATTGGATAGAGGAGCTTGTCGAATCGGAAATCTGGCAGGCTGAGGGGGTCGCGCTCGTGGAGAATCCAGCCCGCGACCTCGTCGACCTGTTCGCGGTAGGAGGAGTCCGCGGGCATTTCGATACGCACGATCCCGTGCAGGGGGCCGACGTTCTGTCCGTCGTGCAAGCGCAGATAGAAGGAGTACACGGATTCCCCTTGAAGGGAATCTGCAGGCCGGATGAACAGGCTCGATCGTTGGCCGGCCTGCATCCCAAGAATTAGCTCCATTCGCTTCGCGGATCTGAAGTATTGCTTGCGGTGGCTCTTGACGAGACCGACGACGAACGGCTGCGCTCCCTGATGGCGGAGGGCCTTGCCGATGCCCCCGTCGATGAGCAGCTTGCCGCTCGTGAAGAGCTGGGCCAGGCGCTGCTCCATGGCGTCGCGCCGATCCGAGATCGCCTTGCGGACCAGCTCGTCGAGCCCGCCCGGCGGCGTGTCCCTCACTCCGACCGGCTGGACGTCGATCAATGGGGCGAGCGCCTGCGCCAACTGCGGATCATCGGGCACGAAGGCTTCCATCGCGCCTTCGTAAGTGCCGTCATCCGGCGGCTGAATCTCGCCGTCGATCCGTTCGAGGATCGCCGCCGACGTGTGGGCCGCCATGATCGGCGAGAGGCGGCGATACATGAACTGCCACGTCCGCTGCGCGCCGTCGAGGAAGTGCGTGAACTCGGTCCGCCCGCTCTGCGGAACGTCGCTGATCGCGAATTCCTCTCCGCCGACAGTTTCGGCTTCGACACTGCTCGCCTCGAACCCGGTGGAGACCATCTGCTCCTCACGCTGCATCGGCATCACGAAGCGCAGGCCGTCGAGGCCGACGAGGGCTTCGCGAAGGGTTGCCGGGCGAGTCATGCGGACAGTTTAGCTTTGGAGTGCGCGGCCTTGGCCGCGCTTTGGCCTGCGGAAATTATTCCGCTGCTCCTGGGAGGCGATAAATCGCCTCCACAGCGCGACTTCGTCGCGCGCTCCAAATAGAACCGCCCTAGCCGAACGACTAGGGCGGTTTGGGGGGGCGGAATGAATTCCGCGATCCCGTTACTTGATCTCGACGCTTCCGCCGGCTTCCTTGATCTGGGCGACGATCTTGTCGGCCTCGTCCTTGCTAACTGCCTGCTTCACGGGCTTCGGAGCGCTGTCGACGAGGTCCTTGGCCTCTTTCAGGCCGAGACCGGTGATCTCGCGGACCACCTTAATGACGCTCAGCTTCGCGTCGCCGGGGGCGGTAAGAATGACGTCGAATTCGGTCTTCTCTTCCTCGGCCGCGGCTGCTCCTCCGCCGCCACCACCCATCCCGGCGAACATCGCCGGGTTAAAACCGCCCATCGGGGCGGCGGCGGTGACGCCGAACTTGTCTTCTAGGGCCTTCTTGAGCTCGCTGAGCTCCATAGCCGTCATCTCGCTGATCTGATCGACCATCTTTTCAATTACTACTGGCATGTTTTTCGTTCCTCGTAAGTCGTGATTCGTGATTCGTTATTCGGAGGCCTCACTAGCTTCCGTTGAATTGGTATCGGCCGGTGTCTCGACCGGCTCTTCGGCGGGGATGTCGGCGGCGGGAGCTTCTTCGACAGGAGTTTCTTCCGCGAGAGCTTCCTCTGCCGGAGCCTCCTCGGATGGAGCTTCTGCGCTCGGAGCTTCAGCGTCGGCATTCTCTTCAGCGGCGGGGGCGGCTTCTGCGACGAAAGCCGGCGGCGCAGCCTCTTCCTTCTTCACCGGCACCGGAGAGCTTTCCGCGGCTTTGTCGGCCACAGCTCCGATAACTCGGATCGGATCGGCGTAGAGCGCTTCGATGACGCCTACGAGGCTGGTTAGCGGAGCAGCGATAGCGCCGATCACCTGAGCGATCAGCACATCGCGCGGAGGCAGCTCGGAGAGCTGCTGGACTTCCTTCGCGGTAAACGCCTTGCCACCGAAAAAGCCGCCTTTGACGACAAGTTTCTTATTGGTTTTCGCGTAATCGAACAACGACTTGGCCACGTCCGACTCGTTCTCGAACACAAACGCCACCGCAGTGGTGCCGTTGTGCAGAGCTTCGGGCATGTTGGCCGCGTCATCTCCGGCGGCGATACGGAAGAGCGTGTTCTTGAGAACATGCACCTCGCCGCCCTTCGCGCGAAGGTTGCGACGCAGCTCCTGCATCTCCTTGACCTGCAGCCCGCGATAGTCCGTGAAGACCACCCCGAGAGACTTGGAGTACCAGTCCTTGGCTTGCTCGATTCTGCGTGCTTTTTCTGCTGTTGGCATAGGTTATTCGCACCTTCTCCAAAAACAGAAGACCTCGCCAGTCAGCCATGGCGAAGTCCGTAGTCGCCGGTCTTTAGCCGGCGTCGCGCGGGCGAAATACCCGCGGCTACACTTACTTCCCCTCGGCTGGCCCCCTTACGGGATTTACGGCTAAAAGCCACCTGCTGTCTTCAGAGTGTTTCGAGACTATACCTTGTCGAGAGCCGCCCTTGTGTCAAAGCCGGCGCGGGCCGCTTCCTCGTGGAGCCTGGCGAGGCCCTTTTGGGTGAGCGAGTAGCCCTTGCCGTAGCCGTGTCCGGTATCCCCGGAGACAGTGCGCGGGCCGGGGCGCAGGACGCCTTCCATCACCAATTCCCAGGCCGAGTCCATGTAGAGGCGCTGCACGTCGAGGATGCTCAGCATGTCCGTGCCTTCCGGCACCTTCTGATAGCCTAGAATTTCCATCAGCCAGGGGAGATAGAGGTCGTAATCGAGCTGATGCCGCCCGATCTCCTTATCCGCGAGCAGGTTCTCGGCGATAAACCGGAGCATGTAGCACTCCGCCTGATCGAGCGTCTTTGCCAACCGTCCACTGCAGTCATCGAACATTCCAATTCACCTTGATCGCATTGTATGCCGTTATCACTAGTTCGTCAGTTCCGCGTATCGAAAACACGAGATCACATGGTCGTTCACCATGCCTGTCGCTTGCATGTGGGCGTAGACGATTATCGAGCCGACGAAGCTGAACCCCCGCTGCTTTAGGTCCTTGCTGATCGTGTCGGATAGCTCCGTGCGCGGAGGGATGTCTCCGTCGCCCGCGAATGTGTTTGTAACAGGCTTGCCATCAACGAAGCCCCAGATGTATTTGTCGAACGAGCCGAACTCCTCTTGCACCTTCAGAAAGGCTCCCGCGTTCTTGATCGCGGAGGCGACCTTTGCCCGGTTCCTGATGATGCCGGGGTCGCCCAGCAGTCGCTGGACATCGGCCTCCCGGTACATCGCCACCTTGCCCGCGTCGAACCCATCGAACGCGTTCCGATAGCCCTCGCGGCGGCGCAGGATCGTTATCCAGCTCAGCCCCGCCTGAGCGCCTTCGAGGACGAGGAACTCGAACAGGTTGCGGTCGACGTGCACCGGCACCCCCCACTCCTCGTCGTGGTACCGGATGTACAGCGGATCGGTTCCAGGCCATGAACAGCGCTCTTTGGAGTGCGCGGCCCGGGCCGCGCTTTGTCCTGCGGAATTCATTCCGCTGTACCTGCCAGGCGATAAATCGCCTCCAAAGGGCGACTCCCTGGCGCACTGCCCAAGCTAACGCACGTTGAAATACTTCGCCTCCGGGTGATGGACGACGATCGCGCTGGTCGATTGCTCGGGGCTCAGCATGAATTCCTCCGTCAGCTCGATCCCGATCTCCTCGGGCTTCAGCAGCTCAAACAGCTTCGCCTGATCTTCCAAGTTCGGGCAAGCCGGGTAGCCGAAGGAGTAGCGCGAGCCGCGATACTTGCCGCTGAATAGCAGCTTCATGTCGGCGGGGTCGTCACCCGCGATGCCCAGCTCATTGCGCATTTGCTTGTGCCAATACTCGGCCAGCGCCTCCGCCGTCTCTACGCCCATGCCGTGGACGAACAGGTAGTCCTGATACTCGCCTGCGGCAAACAGCTCGCGCTCGTAGGCGGACACGTCGTCGCCGATCGTGACGATCGAAAAGCCCACCACGTCAAGGTTGGGAGCCGGGCTAAAGAAGTCACTGATGCACTGCCGTCGCCCGTCCCGCTGCCTCGGGAAGTTAAACCTCAGCCGCTCGGTTTTAGCATCCTCTTCGTAGATGATCAGATCGTTCCCGTCCGAGGCCGAAGGGAAGTAGCCCCATTTCACCTTCGGGCGGATGCGGCTGGCAAGCTCTCGTTTCAGTCGCTCGTAGATCGGGCCGGCGGTTTCTTCCAGCCAAGCGTTGAACTCGACATTGCCCATCCCCTCGGGTCGCTTGAACTGCCATTGACCCCTGAACAGGGCGATGGGGTTGATGTATTTGTACAGCTCGAAGACGTCGAATTTGGTCGCTTTCCGGTCGCCATAGAAGGGCAGAGCCGGAGGTTGCGCGACCGGGACGACATCGGACTTCTCGCCGGCGAACACGTACAACTCGGGGTCGACGATGCCGACGCGATGGGAGGGGAGGCGCTGGTAGACGGGCTCGTCCGAATCAGGATTGGAGGATTGGAGGGTTGAAGGATTGGGCTTAGTGGTATCGAGCTTCTCGATTTGGCCGGATGCCGTGAGATTGCCCATAAGGGCGAGGCCTTCGAACGCGTCCTGCGCGTAAAAAACCTGCCCGTTGTAGATATCCTGCAGATCCTGCTCGACGTAGGCCCGGGTCAGCGCGGCACCGCCCAGGATGACCGGATAGGAGTGCAATTCGCGCGAGTTCAGCTCATGCAAATTGTCCCGCATGATGAGAGTCGACTTCACCAGCAGGCCGCTGAGCCCGATCACCTGGCAGGTGTGCTCCTGCGTTTTGTCGATGATTGCGTTGATCGGCTGTTTGATACCAATGTTCACGACCCGGTAGCCGTTGTTCGAAAGGATGATATCAACAAGATTCTTCCCAATATCATGCACATCTCCTGCGACCGTCGCGAGCAGGATCGAGCCCTTCTCAGAGCCCTCCACCTTCTCCATGAGCGGCTCAAGCTGCCGCACCGCCGCCTTCATCACCTCCGCGCTTTGCAGCACGAAGGGAAGCTGCATCTTGCCCGAGCCGAACAACTCGCCGACGGTCTTCATGCCGTCGAGAAGGACGTCGTTGATGATCGCCAGTGGCGGGTACTTCTCGAGCGCGGCTTCGAGATCGCGCTCCAAGTTCTTCTTGATGCCCTCAACGATGTGCTTCTTCAGCCGATCTTCGATGGAGAGCCCTTCGAAGGGATCGACACTGGTGTCCTGGGCGCGGACATGCTCAAACCGCGCCATCAGCTCGATCAACGGATCATAGGTGACCTCTCGCTCCTCGGGGGAGTTCTCGTTAGGCATGCGGAAGCTAGAGGATACCGTCCGTCGAATCGACAAGGCGGGATACCGCGGTAGGGGCAAGGCGTGCCTTGCCCGGTTTTGCGCGGTGCGAGGGCAAGGCACGCCTTGCCCCTACATTGCCGTTATGTCGTTAGCGCACCCGCCGCAATGCTCTGTTGCGCGGAGCGAAGAATTTCATCGAAGGCGGCTCCAGCAGCCGTGCAGCCGGGCAGATCCAGGACACAGGCTCCCCAACCGCCCGCGCCCGCGTTCCTCAAATACAACCCTGTATGCCTTACTTCCAACCTGCTTGCCCCGCTTGACTTTATAACACTATTCGAAACCGGGCCGCGAGGCAATCTCGAAGTCGTAGAACTGGGCCAACTCGCCCGACTTGGCCTCGGGAAGGCGCTCGATTTGCTCTACGAGGCGCTCTACCTGCCCGTCCGGCGCGGCGAGTAAGCCCAACATGTTGAACTTGTGGGCGAGGATGCTCTTCACGTCAGCAGTGGTATTTCGCGCGTGGCCGGCGGGGAACATGACGAGACCGCTGTCGAAGGTTGCGCCGTCGCGGTCCGTCATCAGGACGCTCGTCGGAATGCCCTCCGGATAGCGCTTGTCGTATTCCGCGCCGCCGTGCTCGAACTCGATAAGGCTCATAATCTCACGCGTCGCCTGGTCCTGGATCGCCTCCTGCGAGTAGTCGTAGGGAGAGAGCATGAGCGACTTCCAAACTTCGTCGGTATTCAGAGCGCCTCCGGATTTCGGCAAAAGCTTGATCGCTTTGCCGAGCAGCCTTCCCACGATGAACACCATCGAATGGTCGGCCGACTGCCTCGTATGCGGGTCGCGCTTGGCGGGATCGCCGATGATGCCGTAGGCCGGTTCGTAGGCGCGGATCAGAATCTTGGCGATGCGCCCCGGTTCCAGAAGCACCGGGCTGGCGGCGACGAGATCGATGACTCCCTGCAGCGCCCCTGCCGACTGGTGTTCGTACAGCCCGAG
>JBBREM010000064.1:0-14990 GCA_038202925.1 Fimbriimonadales bacterium
AGCACCCAGAGATTGTCGACCCGGACCAGCCAGATGCCGGTGGTCATGAGGATCAGATTGAACGAGTAAAAGATCGCCAGCGAGGTGATTACAAGCACGACGTAGCCGAGCCACTGGAGCGGGCTCGTGTGGGCGCCGGAATTGACGACCCCTACGACGATCAGGATGAGGCCGGCGAGGAGCGTCCCGAGTTGGCCGAACTCGAACTTGCGGATACTGATCCAGAACTGGGTGTCGACGGGTTTGGTGATGATGAAATCGAGCGTGCCCTGTCGCACGTGCTGGGGGATCTCGTTGAGGCTGAAGAAGAACGCCTGGAAGATGGAGTTCATCACGAACACGGTGGCCGCCAGTATGAACGCGTCGCCGCGGGTCCAGCCTGCGACCATGTTGGTGTTGCGGTAGATGACCAGGAGGACCATCAGGAAGAAGAAGATCCAGACGGCGTTTTGGAGGATCTTGGCGAAGAAGTTGACGCGGAATTCCAGCTCCCTAGCGAGGGAACTCGAGAAGAAAGTGCGATAGATCTTCCAGTAGCGACGCAACGCGTGGATGCTACCGCTTGTGCCTTGCGTCCCGTGATCAGTGATCAGCCCATCAGCCATCAGCCCATCACCCTATCATCGCATCACCTCCATCACCTCCATCACCCTCGTATACTTGCGGCGTGCTTGGAGTGCTGATTACGCTGCTGTTTTCGGTTGGGGCGGCGTGCTTTGGGCATTTGTTGGTGCGAAAGCTGACGCCTTCGCTCGATGTAGCTTTGCGGATTGGCGTGAGCGGGTTGGTTGGGCTTGGGGCGATTGGCACGCTTACTTTGTTTGTCGGTTTGGCTCCGGGCGGGCTGGGGTCGGCGGGGGTTTGGCTGGTGGTTTTGGTGGTGCTTGCCGCGCTGGCGCTGGCGGTCCGCAGCCGGGAGTACAAGGTTCCCCTGCAGAAGCCCGAGGGCGTGGAGCTTCTGTTTCTGCTCGGCATTGCGGTGGCGGTGTTATTTGCTTTGGTGAGCATGCTCGCCCCAAGCGACATTATCGAGTGGGATTCGCTCGCCTATCATCTGGCGGTGCCGAAGATGTGGCTGCGCGACGGCAGCATCCACTATATTTCGTTCATCCATCAAAGCAACTTCCCCGGCGCGGTGGACTATCTGTACATCTGGGGACTGCTGTGGGGCGGGCAGGCGGGGGCTAAAGCGTTTACTTTGGCCTTTCATTTGTTTGGGCTGCTGGCGGTTTTTGGGTTTGCGCGGCAGATGTATGGGCAGCGTGCGGGCTGGTGGGCTGCCCTGGCTTGGGCGACGGTGCCGGCGGTGCTTTGGCTGAGCGGGACGGCATATATCGACGTGCAGAACGGGCTGTACGCGGGGCTTGGGATTCTGTTTGCTGGGCTGTTCGTGCGGGATCGGCTCTCGAGTTGTGCGTGGCTGAGCGGGATCATGTTGGGGTTCGCGGCGGGGAGCAAGTACACGGGCCTGCAGACGATCTTTGCAGTGGGAGTTGTAGTCGCGGTGGGGTTGGTTTTGTCGCTACGGGTGGGCGGCTCAGCAGGTGCGGGAATGCCCTCCCCCAACCCCTCCCGGAGCGTGAGGGGAGGAGGGGTTGCTGGGTTAGCCGTACTTTGCGGCGCTGCGTTGTTGGTGGCGGCCCCTTGGTATGTAAAGAACGTGGCCTGGACGGGAAATCCCGTCTTTCCCTTCTTCTACAAGCAGCTTGGCGGGAAGAACTGGAGCGATTGGCAGGCGGCGATCTATCAGAACGAGCAGCAGAGTTTCGGGGCGGGGCGGGCTTCGCCTCAGGAGGGGCAGGATTACGCGCTCGGGAAGATCGAGCCGCAACGGCTCGGGCACGCCATCCTCGGGCTAGCCTACCAGCCGGGTCGGTACATCAATCCGGCTCAGACGAGCGGTCAGGGCTTTCCCATCGGGGCGATCGGCGTCGCCGTTATCGCCACACTGCTGATCTGGCTGATTTCGGGGCGGGCGGGGCCGTTCGAGAGTTCTGTGCTCGGTGTAGTGCTCCTCAGTCTTGCGATGTGGTTCGTGTTGAGCGAGCAGAGCCGGTACATCATCGCGCTCGCGGTCCCGTTGTCAGTGCTGCTTGGCGGGGCGGTCGTACGGCTGCGAGCGGGGCCCATGTTGGCGGGGGTTGCGGTGGTGCAGGCACTCGTTTCGTTCTATGTCGTGAAGTCTCAGCGATTTGACGCGCAAATCCAAGTGGTGATGGGCAAAGTCTCGGCTGATGAATATCTTGCGCAGACGACGCCGTTCTCGACGATGGCCTTAGACATCAACAAGCTGGCGCACAAGGTGGCGCTGTATGACGAGGTGTTCGGCTATTTGCTCGATGTGCCTTACATGTGGGCGAACCCGGGACATACGAGCGAGTTCGGCTACGAGAAGCTGAACTCCGGGGATGAGCTTGTGGCCCGCTTGAAGGAGGTGGGCTTCTCGCACGTGTACGTGAACTTCTCGTCATCGAAAGGCGATCCTCGATTTGAGCGCTGGATGGCGACGATAGGGCTGGGGGGCCCGGCGCTGCCGTTTTCAGCCGAGGAGCGGGCTCCACTTATGGCGGATTTGAACTGGCGGGTGAAGGTGCTGCTCGGGGAGGCGGTTGCGGGTCAGCGCTTGGTTCCGGTTGCTCAGGGGAAGCAGGGAGTGTTGTTCGAGGTGCGGTGAAGGGGTCGTTGGGTATTGGGTATTGATTATTGGGTATTGAGTATTGAGTATTGAGTATTGGGTGTCGGGTGTCGGGTGTCGGGTTTGGGACGTGATGGGTTCGTTTGAACCACGAAGGACACAAAGAGCAGAAGGGAGCACAACGGGGCTGGGCCAGTGATCAGTGATCAGCCATCAGCCATCAGCCATCAGCCATCAGCCATCAGCCATCAGCCATCAGCCATCAGCCATCAGACGATCACCGATCACCAATCACCAATCACCAATCTGCAGAGGTAACCTTCGCCCCGCATGGATGGGCAGCAGAAGTCTCGGCCGGCGGCCCCGCTGGATGTCGCCGAAACAGCCTTTGAGAAGCGGCGCGGGATCAGCAGCGTCGAGACGCGGCCTGGGTTCGCGCAGGTTCACATCGCCAACCTCGGCGAGCCGCTGATCGAGCGGCGCCTGGACGTCCTTACGGCGGTGGCGGATGCCGCGATCAGCCTTGACTTCCTCAAATTCACCCAAACCGGGATTTCCTTCCTGGTTGCCGACAGTTTTGCCTCCAAGATCAGCCAAGTCCTTAGCTCCCTCAAGCTCGACTTCACGCTTGAGGAGAGGCGCCATATTTTGATGGTCCACGCGGTGAACATGCGCGACGAGGAGGGGCTGATCGCGCGGATCGTGCTCGAGGCGATCGCGAGCGGCGTGCGGGTGAGTCATGTCAGCGATATGCACGACCGGATGCTGATGGTGGTCACCGAAACCGACGCGTTGACTCTAAAGACCTGCATCGAAGAGCACCTCATGGGGGTGGCGGTTGCGCATTAAGGTGATGAAGTTCGGCGGCACCAGCGTCGCCACCGCCGAAACACGGCTGCAGTCGGCAATGCGCGTCGTTTCGGCACGGGAGCAAGGCTTCGATCCCGTCGTTGTGGTCAGTGCGATCGGGCGCAAGGGTGCGCCCTATGCTACGGACACCCTGATGGGGGTGTTGCGCGAGATCGATCCGCAGGTGGAGCCGGACGCGCGGGAGATGGACCTGCTGCTCTCGTGCGGCGAGATCATGAGCGCGGTCATCTTTGCCCACACGCTGAAAACGTTGGGGCATGCCGCGCAGGCCTTTCGTGGCGGCCAGGCTGGGATTCGCACCGACGGGGTTTATGGCAACGCGCGGATCGTTTCGATCCATCCAGTGAGCATTATTCGGAGCGTCGAGAATGGATTCGTGCCCGTGCTGTGCGGATTTCAGGGCGTTTACGTGCCGGGCGATGGCGGGCCTGGGGGCGAGCTGACCACACTGGGGCGGGGCGGCTCGGATACGACGGCCTCGGCGATCGGGGCGGCCTTGAACGCGGATGCGGTCGAGATTTTCACCGATGTTGACGGCGTCAAGACCGCTGATCCCGACGCGGTGCCGGATGCACCGACGCTGCGGAAAGTTACCTACGATGAAGTCGCCGAGATCGCCCACCTTGGCGCGAAAGTGGTGCACCCGCGGGCGGCCGAGATCGCGATGAATTACAACATCCCGCTGTGGGTGAAGAACACGTTCAGCGACGACGAGGGGACCGAGATCGTGCGGCGCGAGGTCTTTCCTGGGCGGCGGCTCACGGGGGTCACGCACACTGGGAAGCTCGTCTACTTGCAGTTCGATCTGAAAGGCTGCACGGACGAGGACCGCGTGACCCTCGAGTCGCGGA
Organism: Fimbriimonadales bacterium; assembly: GCA_038202925.1. Taxonomy (GTDB): domain Bacteria; phylum Armatimonadota; class Fimbriimonadia; order Fimbriimonadales; family Fimbriimonadaceae; genus JAEVZK01. Next base: position 4,357 of record JBBREM010000064.1, read on the forward strand.
TATATGAGCTGACGGCGCGGTACGGAGCCAATCTATTCATGCTGAATCTCTCGCCGAGCGGGACCGGGTTCGCGGTGCCGAGGGACCAGTATCCGATGGTGGCGGACGTGCTCGACGGGCTGGTGGTACCGATCTTGGGCAGCGTGTACGTGCTGCAAATTGGTTCGGCCTCGCGCCAGGTCGAGACGCAGGCGGCGCTGCTGGAGCCACTTGGGAACGTGCGGCGGGTTCGCGCCGAACTCACCGAAGGGTGCTCGATGGTGAGCATTATCGGACACGAGTACATGCAGCAGCCGGGACTGTTCGCGCGGATTCTTAGGATGCTTACGGACGCACAGATCACGGTCCTGCAAACGAGCGACAGCGACTTCTCCTTGAGCGTGCTGGTGCCGGAGTCGGACGTGAAACGAGCGGTGCGATTGCTGCACGATCAGCTCAGTTTGGCGGCAGTCGTTTAGAATAGAGCCATGATCGAAGAGCTGCGCGAGAAGCTTCCGCAGATCGAAGCGCTTTGCAGGAAGTACGGGGTCTTGAGACTTGAGTTGTTCGGCTCTGCGGCTCGCGGGGATTTTGATAGAGAGCAAAGCGATGTCGACTGCCTCGTTAAGTTCGCGCCTGAAGGCGATCTAAGCCCGGCTCGGCGTTATTTCGGACTTATCGCTGACCTGGAGCAACTGATGGGTCGAAACGTCCACGTTGCCGAAGACTTCGATGCGCAAAATCCTGAATTTCTGAAGCGAATACAACCCGACCTCAAGGCACTCTATGCGGCGTGACTTGCGCGACTTTCTTCGCGATGTCCTGGATCACATCGGCCGCATCGAAGGCTTTCTTGCGGGCAAAGATCTTGCGACCTTTAGCGACGACCTCGAATGCAAGCAGGCCGTCTACTGGTCACTCTTCACGATATGTGAAGCGATGACCGTTATCGCAAGGCTTGATCCCGAAGCGGCCGCGACCATTACGGACATTCGAGACATCCGGATTCTGCGCAACCTGCTTGCACACAGCTACTTTGCGGTTAATGACGATTACGTCTGGGATACTTGCCGCACCGATCTCGGTCCCTTAAGAGCTAGGTGCAAGCTGTGCTGGACCCACTCTAATGCGGCAGCCCATTGTTGAAATGCCAAACCCCTTAGTGATGGGCATCTTGAACGTAACGCCAGACTCCTTCAGCGACGGCGGGTTGTATTTGGACTCTTCTGCCGCCATCCAAGCTGGGCAGCGGATGTTTGAGGAGGGCGCGGGCATCGTCGACGTCGGGGGCGAGTCGACCCGGCCAGGGGCGGAGGAGGTGGCGGAGGCGGAGGAACTACGGCGGGTCTTGCCAGTTGTTTCGGCGCTGGCTTCTCATGGTGCAGTTTCGATCGACACGATGAAGCCGGGCGTGGCGCGTGAGGCGTTGCGGGCAGGCGCGACGATGGTCAACGACGTCACCTCGCTCGGCGCGCCGGAGATGGCCGAGGTGTGCGCGGAGGCGGGTTGCACGGTGTGCCTCATGCACATGCAGGGGACGCCTCGGACCATGCAGGCGAGCCCGAATTACGGGGATGTGGTCAGAGAAGTGCGGGACTATCTGGTTGCGCGGGCCGAACGCGCTGAAAGACGCGGGATATCGCGCGAGAAAATTTGGATCGATCCGGGGATCGGCTTTGGGAAGGCGATCGAGCACAATCTCGCGCTGCTTAACCATCTTGAAGTGCTGGTGGCGACCGGATTTCCGGTTGTGGTGGGCGTGTCGCGGAAGTCGTTTATCGGGCGGGTGCTTGGTGGGTTGCCGGTCGAGGATCGGCTTGAGGGGACGCTTGCGACTCAGGTTGTGGCTCAGCTTGCGGGGGTCGCGGTCATTCGGGCTCATGACGTCTTGGCGACGAAGCGAGCGATTGAGATGGCTCGGGCGATTGTGGATGCGGGTTGATCGCTGACTTTCGCGGGGCCAATATCTCCGGAACCCCCATCCCCCACCCCTTCCCCCCTCCCGGGCCACAAACATCCCCGCAAGGGGAAGGGTTCGATGCGCAAGGGGAAGGGGCTTTTTTGTAGCCAAAGTTCTACTTAACCCGTATAATTGGTGAGGCTGCCACGGATTGGGCGGCGTGGAGAGGAAATCAGGATGAAGGTGAGCACTCGAACGGCAGTTGCCGTGCGGCGTAAGTCGGAACCGGAGCCGTCGCATCGGCTGCTTGATATTACGGGCGTTCTTTTTATTGCTCTCGCCATTTTCACGCTCATTTCGCTATCCGTTCGGGATACGGGAATTCTGGGGCTCTATGTTGGCGGCGGTATCCGCACCCTGTTTGGCCGGGGAGCTTGGGCCGTTCCCTTCCTGCTCGTGGCGTTGGGAGTTGCCGCCCTTCGCGGCCGCAACACGCTGGCGATCTCGCATTTGACGTGGGGACTGGGCCTCATCTTTGTATCGGTGCTCGGTTTCCTTTCTCAGGCTGAGCGAGGCGACTATCTCACCGACGCCGCGTTGCGCAGCGCCGGCTACGCCGGGGCCGTCATTGGCCAATTGTTCGTCACTCTCCTAGGTTCAGCTAAGGTGGTCGGCCTGGGTGCTTTGGCCGCTGTCGGGCTGATTCTTTGCGTGGATGTGCCGATCCGCACTGTGATCAAGTCGCTCAAGGACGGCGCGAGCGATGTGACTCAGAAGACGCTCGCCAAGCGTCCTCCGGCGGTGAAGAAAGTCGAGACGGCGCTGCGCCGGGCGGTGGTGGAGATGGACGACGATCCGCTCATCGATCCGCCAGCGATCGACAAGCGCAAGGAAAAGAAGCGGCCGGTGTTCCGCGAAACGACGATGCAGGCGAGCGGTATCACGCTTGACTCCTCGCTGAATAAGGAAGGCTATGATCTGCCGCCGGTTTCGCTCCTTGCCGAGCCGGTGCCGAGGCCGAAACGCAGCCAGGCAGAGATGCAGAAGAACATCGAGACGCTGGAAGGCACGCTCGAGGAATTTGGGATCGACGCGAACGTTGTTGAGATCGCCAACGGACCGACGATCACCCGGTACGAGATTCAGCTTGGCCCCGGCATCAAGGTGGCGCGCATTGTGGCCTTGGCGGACAACATCGCGATGAATCTCGCTGCGCACGCGGTACGAGTGGAGGCGCCGATTCCAGGCAAGGCAGCTATCGGCGTCGAAGTGCCGAATTCTCAGCCAACTCCGGTTTTGATCCGGGAAGTTTGCGACACCAAAGAATTTCGCGATCATCCCTCCCGGCTGATAGTAGCGCTGGGGCAGGACGTGAGCGGGGCGAACAAGTATGCGGACCTGACGAAGATGCCGCACCTGCTCATCGGCGGCGCGACGAACTCGGGCAAGTCGATCGGTCTGGCTTCCCTCATCACTTCCCTGCTGATGCGCAACACGCCGAAGGACGTGCGGCTCGTCATGATCGACCCGAAGCGCGTGGAGCTGACCTTGTTCGACGGGATTCCGCATCTCATGTGCCCGGTGATCAAGGATGTCAAGGAGGCGCCGGGGGTGCTTCGCGCGGTCTGGCGAGAGATGGACCGGCGCTACGATCTGCTCAGCGAGAACGGCGTTCGCAATATCCAAAGCTGGAACGAGAAGGCGAGCTTCAACGACAAGATGCCGTACATCGTCGTGATCATCGACGAGCTGGCGGACCTGATGATGCAGGCGCGGGCGGAAGTCGAGACGTCGATCGTGCGACTGGCTCAGCTTGCGCGGGCGGTGGGCATCCACCTGGTGCTGGCGACGCAGCGGCCGAGCGTGGATGTTATCACCGGCATCATCAAGGCGAATATCCCTTCGCGGATTGCGTTCTCGGTTGCATCGCAGATCGACTCACGAACGATTTTGGACTCGAAGGGCGCGGAGGATCTGATTGGCAAGGGCGACATGCTGTTTATGCCGATCGATGCCGACAAGCCGCTTCGCGTTCAGGGCTGCTACGTGAGCGAGAAGGAGATCGACGATATCTGCAAGTTCTGGCGCGCGCAAGGCCAGCCGGATTACGCAGCGTTTCAGGTGGAAGATGTCGCCGACGCAAAGAAGGAAGGCGGCGACTTTGGCGACGTGGAATCCGATCCGCTCTGGGAGGATTCAGTTCGATGGGTCGTCGAGCGCGGCCAAGCATCGACCTCGATGCTGCAGCGCAAGTTTTCGATCGGCTTCCAGCGCGCCTCCCGCCTCCTCGATGTGATGGAGGAGCGAGGCGTGGTGGGACCTCGCGATGGACCTCGCCCGCGCGAAGTCATGGTGGGGCCGATGGAGGTCGACGCCTTGTTTGGCAAGGGAGTCAGCTACGCGACCGATTGGCTTGACGAAGAAGCGGACTGATAGTCCCGCGCCTCTCCGCCAAACGCTATACAATGTTGTGCGACCGAGAGGCACGACTATGAAATTCTTGCAGCGCTTTGGCGGCGTGAAGATCGCCGTTTTGATTCTTGCCGTAGCCGGGGTGGGCGGCGGCTATGCGACCTATCGCTACCTGTTCAAGCGCACCGGCGAGGCGGCAATCGCCATGATTCCAAGCGACGCGAGCTTGGTAATAACGATCGATACCCACCCTTCGGAAGCGCAGATCACGGCGTTCCAGAAGCTGGGCGATGCGCTGAAGCGCGAGGGCATCGATGGCGACATCGAGGATGGAGTCAGCGGGATTATCGGTAAGGCCGGGCTGGCTAAGGAAGTGCGGCAGTACCTGACCAACAACGTCGCGATGGCGATGTGGATGCCGGCGGACGGTGGTGCGAAGACCCATGGGCTCATGCTCCTTTCGATCAGCGATCCCTCGGCCGTCGAGAAGGCCATCGCCGGCGGTACGAAGGCGCCGGGTGCCTCCATCCCCGCCTACACGTACACGCGGCAGGACATGGTGGTTGGAGTCGTTGGCGACTACCTAGCCATCGCCTCGGATGTCGACACGCTTAACCGGGCCGAGCAGACCCGCGGCGGCGGCGAATCGGTCGCCAATTTGCAGGAGTATCGCGACGCGCGCGGCGCGTTGCCGACGGACGCGAACCTCATGTGCTTTATGTCGCCGTCGATGATCGCGCAGGCGAGCAAGATGTCGGGCGCGAAAGCTTTTGGAAGCTCGAAATGGATGGCGATGGGCGCCTCGCTGCGCGACGGCGGTCTGCGATTCGATTACCGCGGACCTGTTGACACGAAGAAGTTTCCGGTGCTGGCAAGCATGGTCGGAGGCGCGTATCTCGATCCGAAGTTTATGAAGAAGCTACCGGAAGGCGCTTACGGCTTGATGGCCTATTCTGATCTCTCCCGCTTCTATCCCGCCGTCCAACAGAGCGTGCAGGACGTTCGCGGCGAAAAGCGGGCGCAAGATGAGCTTGCCAAATTTGAGCAGGAAAGCGGGATCTCGGTTGAGAACGATTTGCTTCCAGCGCTGAAGGGTGACGCGATTGTCGCGGTCTATCCGGGCGCAGTCGCCGACCCCACTTCGTTCGATGGCGTGATCATGATCGATACCGCCAATGGCGGAGAGCCGGCGAAGTTGGCGGATAAGCTCCGCGCGTTCGTCGAGCGTAAGTCCGCCGAGACGGCAGCGAAGGGCGGCAGCAACAAAGCCGTCCACTTCACCGAGACCAAGATGGGCAGCGCGACGGTGTGGCAGCTCGATGCAGAATCGGTGTCTGGACTTCGGGATGCGCTGGGCCACAGGAAGCCGGACGGCTCGCGCGAGGTGCCCCCAGCGATGGCGGACAAAAACGTGATGTACGCGGTGGTGGACAACGCGGTGATCCTTGCCAGCTCGCAGGCGATGATGAACCAGGCGCTGCTTTCCGCGAACGGCGGGAAATCCCTTGCCGATGACCTGGCATTCACCAACATGGCCGCAGAGGCCGACCCGAAGGCGCAGATGGTGGGCTTCATCGCCATCTCGCGGATCGTCGACAAGTATCGAGCGCAGATTCAGGATGGTATGAAGAATGCGAACGGGATCACGATCGATGACATCGTGAACGCGTTCGGAGGGCCGAACACGGGGCTGTCTTTCTCCGGGCACATGGACGGCGAGGTTGCCTCGGGGACCATGTTCCTCCCACTGGACTACGACCGCTTGGCGAAGTTCATCGGCGCCGCGAAGCGGCAGACGAAAGCGCCTCCATTGGCGTCGGGGTAATTGAGGATTGTTTGGTTGTGGATCGGTGATCGGTGATCAGTAATCAGTAATCCGCTAACGGGAATCCCCAATCCGCAATCGACAATCCGTGAAGCGCCTAACGTAGGTTCCTGATCCACCGCGCACCGCCGCTCGCCGTGACGACGGTGCGCCCATTGCCATGTCGGTTCGGGAATGGGGTGTTGGCGGGATCGCCGATTGCGTTGCGCCCGGTCTCGGGCGTTTCAAAGAATAGGACGAGGCTGGTATCCGTCTTCGCCGGCCTTTGCCGGCTGAGACTGCCATTCATGGCGTACCCGTATCCGCCGCTGCCGCGCAAAACGGGGCAATGGAAGGATCGCTCGCGCGAGACGTACAGGTCAAGCCCGTCCATCCAACCGGCCGCGTAGGGCAGCGTGCCATCGTGGTCGGCAGCGTAGGCCTGGCCGGCAAGAGAAAGTCTGCTCAGGTTGGTCACGCAGCTCGTCCGCTGCGCGGCCATCCTTGCTTGAAGAAAGACGGGATACAGGACGGCAATCAGCACCACTCCGCCGCCGCATCCGCAGATGCCTAGCGCGCCGAGGAGAATCCAGATCCATGTGTTGTTCGAGCGCTTCTTGTAAGGCTGCTGCTCGTAGCGGGGATCCGCCGGCGGCGGCATCGGAGGTGGCGGGGTTGGCTCCAGGCTACACCTTCTCGATTAGCCTGGCCTTGACTGCTTTCATGGCGGCCTCGGTCCGGCTGTTGACCTGCAGCGCCTTCAGGATGTTGCTGACATGGTTCTTCACCGTCTTCTCGGCAATAGAGAGTTTGGCGGCGATCTCCTTGTTGCGCAACCCTTGAGCGACGAGATCGAGAATCTCCGATTCCCGCTCGCTCAGCACGTACAGCTCGCTGTCATCGGTGTCGTCATCCTCACGGATACGGCGGAAATCCTCGATCACTTTTGTGGCGATCCGAGGCGTGATCTTCGCTTCGCCTTTGAATGCGAGGCGGATGGATTCGATGACGTCCTGCGGCGTGCTGGTCTTGAGCAGATAACCCAGGGCACCCGCGCGGAAGGCCTCGTACACGGTGTCGTCGTCCTCCTGGACGGTCAGGATCACCACGTTGACCTGCTTCTCCTTCTTGAGCAGCGCGCGAGTCAGCTCAATGCCGCTCAGGCGCGGCATGTTGATGTCGGTCAGCAGCACGTCGGGCGGATCGGCCAGGCAAATCTCAAGCGCCTCATGGCCATCCCTGCACACCGCCATCAGCTCACATTCAGACATCAGGTGCAACGTCTTCTGCAGCGCATTCCGATAAGCCGGCTCGTCATCGGCCACAACCACGCGAATTGTCGGAGGCATGGGGGAATTATACGGATTGTGGATTGCCGATTGTGGATTGCTCGACGCAAATTGACAGTCAACCTCCCACAATCCGCAATCGACAATTCACAATAAGCTCGTGCCGGTCCTAGAAGTTGCTGATCTGCAAGTCGCGTTCGGCGCCACTCACATCTTGCGCGGGGTCACGTTTGATCTTGAAGCCGGGCAAACGTTGGGGGTGGTGGGCGAGTCCGGCTGCGGGAAGTCGATCACCGGATTTACGATCATGGGCATGCTGCCCGTTCCGGGGAAGATCGTTGCCGGTTCGATCAAGCTCGATGGGCAAGAGCTGGTCGGGATGAAAGAGCGCGATTACCGGCATGTTCGCGGCAAAGAAATCGCGCTGGTCATGCAGGACCCCTTCACGTCGCTCAACCCGATGATGCGGGTGGGCGAGCAGATCGCGGAGGCACTGTGGCTGCACCAGGACATGGACAAGGCGACGGCTCGCAAGCAGGCGGTCAAGATGCTCGAGCGAGTCGGGGTGCCCGCGCCGGAAAGCTCGGCGCGTAAGTATCCGCACCAGATGTCGGGCGGCCAGCGCCAGCGCGTCGTCATCGCGATCGCGTTCGCCTGCCGGCCGAAGGTGCTGATCGCCGATGAGCCCACGACGGCTCTGGACGTGACCCTGCAGGCGCAGATCCTTCGGCTGATCCGCGAATTGCAGGAAACCGAGGACACCGCGGTGATGCTGATCTCGCACGACATCGGCGCGATCGCCTCAATCTCGTCGCGCATCGCGGTCTTTTACGCGGGGCGAATCGTGGAGACCGGACCTGCTGACCAGGTTCTCCGCCACTCGGCGATGCCGTACACGCGCGCGCTCCTCAATGCGTTGCCGGTGCCGGGAAAGACGAAGCTGGAAGCAATCGGCGGGCAGCCGCCCGATCTTGCAAACCTGCCGCAAGGCTGCTCCTTCTCGCCGCGCTGCCCCTTGCGGTTTGAAAAGTGTATCGAGGAGCCGGGGCTGATTCCCGTCGATGCGTCACAGGCGGGGGCTTGTTGGCGGGCGGCCGAGGTGAAGGCGATGCCGTTCGGCAAGCAACTCGTGGACGAAGCGAGAGAGCATCCGCATCCGACATCGTGAGCGTTTGGAATTTGGAATTTGGAATTTGGAATTTGGAATTTGGAATTTGGAATCTGATATCTGAAATTCAGATTCTGCGGCGGCTGGTGCGCAAGTCTAACATCCAGGGCAACGTCCCCAGTTAGATCCTTTCACTTCGCTCGCTCAGTTCCAGGATGACCGTTATCTCATGCCACCTTCGGTGGCCGGAAGAGCCATCCCAGTACCAATCCACAAACCACAAACGCGCCCACGAACATGCCAATCCGCAGTGCTCCTTCGAACGACAAGGCAAGGGCCACCGCGCCGGGCAACGCCAGGACAAGAATCCCGAAGCCGAGCACCAGCTTGCCCCACACTCGCGGTTTCAGATCTTCGCCCGACACGATATCGAGCAGGTAGGGGCGCGAGCAGCCGGCGCAGAACAGCGTGCCGATCTCATTTGCTTTGCCGCATGACGGGCAGGCATATCCTTTGCGGCTGGCAGCCTGGGCGTTCCACCGCTTAAGCAAGATGTCTTCCTTGTAAAAGATGTCGCGCATCGAGCGGTTGCGCACCTCGTCTTTCTGACTGCTCAGCCCTTCAAGCGTTGACGACGAAAGTGCGATGGCCTGCCCCTGAAAACCGGCGGCATAGAGAAGTTGCGCGAGCTCGAAATTGGCGGCGTAATTGTCCGGCCTTGCCCCGACGGCGGCATACGCCTTCGCCATGCGGCCGACATGGATCGCGCGCAACTCGACCCTTTCCAGATGCTCGGCGGCGAACGGGAGAAAGGCCATGAGCGTGACCGCCACCACCAGCACGACGCCCGAGATGATTTGGTTTGGCGCTTTGACGGCAAGACCCAACGCGCCGACGCAGAGGAAGATCGCCGCGATGCCCGGCAGGAAGGGCAGTTCACCATCGATCATCTTATGGAGAAGCAGCACGATCGCGAGCGCGAACACGAGCCCGCTCCCCAACGTGAGCATCAGGCCGGCCAAGCCATCTTGAGGTCCCATACGCAACTGGGAGGACGTTGCCGGACCTTCAATATGATCGCCCGGGCAAAATCGCCTGCGGGGGTCAGTTTGTTGTGAACGCCTCGGCAACAATCCGACGGCAGAGAAGCATCTGAGCGGCTACCATAGTGGGGGACTGACTGGCTGTCCTGTTTTGATGCTTCGCTCCACCACGCTCGACCAAGGATGGGAATTCTCGCAGAGCGACTGGCTGCGCGAGCCGCCCTTCGGCTATGTGCGCGTACCCGGATGGCTGCCGGCGATGGTGCCGGGGCACGTGCACCTCGACCTCGTGAGGCAGGGGGTGATCCGCCACCCTTTTGAGGGCATGGCTGAGCTTGGGTCCGCCTGGGTCGACGAATGCGACTGGTCTTATCGGTGTCGGTTCGCTTCTACTCAAGCTGAAAAAATCCTTCGGTTCGATGGCCTTGACACTTTCTGCACGATTTGCCTCAATGGTGAAGAAATCGGGCGAAGCGAAAACATGTTTTTGCCGCTCGAAATTCGTGTACAGCTGCTCGGAGGCGAGAATGAACTGCAGCTTGACTTCGAGTCGCCACTGCGGATTGGCAGGGAGCGCAGCGCTGCCTACTTCGAGAAGGAGGGTATTTCGCCCGGTACCGCGAACTTCGCAGAACGGGCATTTGTGCGAAAGGCGCAGTACATGTTCGGTTGGGACTGGGGGCCGCGGTTGGCTTCCTGCGGAATTTGGAAGGGCGTAAGTCTGCTCGATGCGCCTTCGTCGGAACCGCCGGCTCAGTTACCCCCCCGGGTGACGCTAAACCGAGACGGCGGCAGATTCGAGCTGACGCTCGACGGCGATCCTTTCTGGGCGCGAGGGGCCAACTGGATTCCGACCGATTCCTTCCCGTCGCTCGCAGGCTCGCTGGACAAAAGCGGCGTCAGGTCGCCGCACTCCAAATGCAGATCGCTCCTTGAGTCGGCCCAGTCGATGAATTTCAACATGCTCCGCGTGTGGGGCGGCGGGGTCTACGAGAGCGACGAGTTCTACGACCTTTGCGATGAGCTCGGAATCCTCGTCTGGCAGGACTTTCCTTTTGCTTGCAGCTACTATCCCGACGAGGCAACTTTCGTGGAAATC